>JAXDKH010000136.1:0-10873 GCA_034667185.1 Chloroflexia bacterium
AAGATAGGTGCCGAGCCGGGTAGTACGAAAAGAGGCAAGCCCCAGTGGTAGGGGCCTGCCTCTTTTGTTGCTCTGGAGTGCGCCTTACTGGCCCAGCTTGCCGGCGACGAAGGGGACGACCTGGGCGAGGGCAGCGTCCAGCCCGGAGGGGTCTTTGCCGCCGCCCTGGGCCATGTGGGGAGCGCCGCCGCCTTTGCCTCCAACGATGGGAGTGATCTCCTTGATGATGTCGCCTGCACGGACACCTTGTGCGATCACATCTTTGGTGACCATAGCCAGTAGCTTGGGCTCATCTTCTATGACCGTGCCGAGGACCACCACGCCGGAGCCTATTTGATCGCGCAGGTGGTCGCCGGTCTCGCGCAATGCATCCATGCTGGCGGCGCTGATGCGGGCGGTAAGCACTTTCACGCCGCCGATCTCCTGCACCTGCTGGGTCATGCCGCCCGTCTCGCCCCTGGCGATGCGACGCTCAAGGTCCTCGATGCGCCGCTGGGACTCACGAAGTTGAGCCTGCAAGTTGTCCACAAGTTCCAGGCTGCGGCCCACGTTGCCCCCGGCCCCCAGGCGTGCAGCCACGTTGTTGAGCAGCGCGCGGCGCTCCTGGGCGTATTCGACTGCGGCCCCGCCTGTGACGGCCTCGATGCGGCGCACACCGGCACCCGTAGAGCCCTCATAGCTGATGAAGAAGGCCCCGATCTGGCCGGTGCGCTCGACGTGGGTGCCGCCACAAAGCTCCTTGCTCTCGTAGCCTGGGATGCGCACCAGGCGCACGATATCGCCGTACTTCTCCCCGAAGAGGGCCATCGCGCCCTGGGCTATGGCTTCTTTCACGGGTAGCTCGGCGGTCTGCACCGGGTAGTCAGCGCGAATCTGCTCGTTGACCAGCCGCTCGACTGTGAGTAACTCTTCCTGGCTGACCGGGGCGTTGTGGCTGAAGTCGAAGCGCAGGCGGCCCGGCTCGACCACGGAGCCTTTCTGGTGCACGTGGGTGCCGAGAACGTCGCGCAGGGCCTTGTGGAGCAGGTGGGTGGCGGTGTGGTTGCGCATGGTGGACCAGCGGGTCGAGCCGGGTATATGGGCCTCGACTTCTGCCCCGGTGCGCAACGTGCCCTCTACTATCCGTCCCCTGTGCACGATGATACCGCCCACGGGACGCTGCACATCGGCGACTTCCATGCTGCCACCTTCCCAGGTGATGGTACCTTTGTCGGCTACCTGGCCCCCGCTCTCGGCGTAGAAGGGGGTCTGGTCGAGCACCACTTCGACATCTGTGCCTTCACCGGCAAGGTCGACCAGGGACGATTGACGATGGACTATGGACGATGGAGCGTTGTCGCTGTCTTGCTTATCGTTTGTAGTCTGTTGTCCATCGTCCTGCACGATGATGCCCAGCACCTTCGAGGAAGGTGAACCATAGCCGTTGTCGAGAGTGGCGTAGTCGTAGCCGAGAAAGGTGGTCGGCTGGTTGCCGGCGGCCTGCTGGTAGATATCGAGGTTCTGGCGGTCGCCTGCCCGGAGGGTTGTGGATTTCTTGCCGCGCTCCTGTTCCTCTTTAAGGGCTTCCTCGAACCCGGCTTCATCTATTTGGAGGCCGCGCGACACGGCTTCGTCCTTCATGATGTCTTTCGACAGCCCGTGCGTGCCGTAAAGCTCGAACATCTCCCTGCCGGGGAAGACCTCACCCGGTTTGAGGCCCAGGCGGTTGACTATCTGCTCGAACTGGGTGAGACCGGTGATGATGGTACGGGCGAAGCTCTCCTCCTCGCGGCGCATAGCTTCAAGGATGAAGTCGCGGCGCTGGCGGATTTCGGGGTAGACATCGCCCATGTTGTCGATGATGGCATCGGCAATCTGCCCCATGAACGGTCCGGTAAGCCCCAGGCGGCGGGCATGGACCATTGCGCGGCGCATGATCCGGCGCAACACGTATTCTCTCCATGTGTTGCCGGGGAGCACGCCCTCGCCTATGAGGAAGGTAGCGGCGCGGGTGTGGTCGGCCACCACGCGGTAAGAGATGATGTTCCGCACGCGCTCCTCGTAGGTGTGCCCGGTTAGCTCCTGGGTCTTGTCGAGGATGTAGGTGAACAGGTCGGTGTCGAAGCTGGAAGGCACGCTCTGCATGACCGTGGACATGCGCTCCAGGCCCATGCCGGTATCGACGCCAGGGTGCTCCAGCGGGACCATGGTGCCGTCGCCGGGCTGGCCGTACTGCATGAAGACGAGGTTCCAAATCTCGAAGAAGCGGGCCTCGTCGGTGCCGGGGTTATCGCCGTTCTCCCCAAGCTCCGGGTAGAAGTCCCAGTAGATTTCGGAATTGGGACCGCAGGGGCCGGTATCTCCCATCGCCCAGAAGTTGTAGTCCTTGCCCAGGCGGGTGATGCGCTGGGGCGGCACCCCGGCTACCTCCTGCCATAGTTGGAACGATTCATCATCGTCGAGGTAAATGGTGGGCCAGAGGCGGTTGGGGTCGAGGCCGAAGCCGCCCTGCTCCTGCGGAGAAGTCAGCAAGTCCCAGGCGTAAGCGATGGCGTCGCGCTTGAAATAGTCGCCAAATGAGAAGTTGCCGAGCATCTCGAAGAAGGTCTGGTGCCTGATAGAGGGGCCCACGTTTTCCAGGTCGTTGTGCTTGCCCCCGGCGCGCATGACCTTCTGTGAGGTGGCGGCACGCTTGTAAGGCCGGGTCTCGTTGCCCAGGAACACGTCCTTGAACTGCACCATGCCTGCCGTGGTGAAGAGGAGGGTAGGGTCGTTGCTGGGCACGA
The DNA here is from genome assembly GCA_034667185.1 of Chloroflexia bacterium. Classification (GTDB taxonomy): domain Bacteria; phylum Chloroflexota; class Chloroflexia; order QHBQ01; family JADMIH01; genus JADMIH01. The sequence continues at coordinate 2,766 of JAXDKH010000136.1, forward strand.
GGGAGGAGGAGGGTACATGCGTAGAGCCGACCTTCTCCACGAAGTAGCGGATGAAGCGGTCACGAATCTCGTGGCTCGACATGTAGGGGGGATTTGGGAATTCGGATTGCGAATTTCGGATTTGGTCGTCTATCTGGGTCATGGGGGCTCCGGAGAATTTTGGGTTTTGGATTTTAGGTTTTGGATTGCGAGTTGCGCGTACTTGCGCTTACTTATATGTATGGCGTGGCGGGTATAGTACAGGCCATTGTACCGAGGGGCGGCTGTAGGCGTCAAGGGACGCGGGGTGGAACGGCGGGTCGGGCGCGGGTCGTAGGGGGCGGGCACGGAGGTACGAGGCTTGAAGGATTTGTGGCAGGAGGGACCATGTGAGCGCTGAGGGGCCGCGTCTGCACATCATCGGGGATCATTGTATTAACGCTGCTCTGGATGTATACTATTGATATATACTATTCCGAAACTTGTTTATGGGAGTGCTGTCATGGATAGTGCGAAACTGTTTCAGAACGGTAAGAGTCAGGCCGTCCGGCTGCCGAAGGCATACCGATTCCAGGGCACAAAGGTGTACATCAAGAAGGTCGGGAACGCGGTCGTGCTCATACCGGAGGAAGGGTCGTGGCAGTCGCTTGCTGATAGCCTGGCTATGTTCTCGGAAGACTTCATGGCAGAGAGGGAGCAGCCGGAACAACAACGCGAGCAGGCATTTGAATGAAATACATGCTCGACACGAACGTATGCGTGGAGATGATCCGCCGAAAGCCTCCTGGCCTACTGAGAAGAATAATGCAACAGCCCATCTCCGAGGTGGGAATTTCCTCTATAAGCGTGGCCGAGTTGCAGTTTGGTGTGCGTAGAAGCAAACGGCCCGCACAGAATCAGCAGGCCCTGGAACAGTTTCTCATCCCACTTGTCATCCTCGACTTCGATCCAGCGGCGGCTATGGCATATGGCCTCGTCAGGGCGCATTTGGAGGCGCAAGGCACACCAATAGGCTCGCTCGACACACTCATAGCGGCACACGCACTCAGCCATGACTTAACGCTGGTTACCAACAATACAAGAGAGTTTGCGCGTGTCCCGGGACTTGCGGTGGAAGATTGGTCGGCTAGTTGAGATGGTGGTATAGGGGCTACATATCAGACCGCGCCCGCCTCAATCCAGGCCTCATCCTTTAAATGAACTCCCCTGAAGATTACCTCAGTCTCTTCCTTTAAGGTAGTTGATGCCGTGTCGCGACGTAACGGATGGGCATACATGCAGTTAAAAGTGATGCATTCCCATTCCAACCGACAAAACACAGCGAAACAGAAACAGGCAAGGAGGTCTATCGCATGGCACAAGGAGGACAAGCCGGGGGCGGGCAGGTAAACGTCACCACGCCCCCACCCAGGAGAAATAATACCGCCGCTATCGTGGCGGCTGCGGTCGCAGGTCTGCTGTTGTTGGGCCTGGTACTGTGGCTGCTGTTCAGGCCTAAGGACGTAAACGTCAACGTGACGGGGCCCACCGCTACGCCTACGACGCAGGTGGTGGAGGTCGTGGTTACACCCACGCCGGAGCCGCCGACCAACACGCCTCTCGTGGTGCAGGTGGAGGTGACTGCCACGCCCGAGCCGCCCTCGCCTACGCCCGTGGTGCAGACAGTGGTGGTTGAAGTGACCAACACGCCCGGCCCGGTAGAGCCTACGGCCACAACCCAGGTGGTAGTGGTGACCGCCACGGCCAATCCGACCAACCCCACGCCTCCGCCACCCACTCAGCCGCCCACGCCATCCGCGCCACCGGCTACACCCACGACCGTACCCACGCTGACATCCGAGGAGAGCCAGATAGCAGGTCCGTTGCGCCAGGGCCCTAACGGCAACCAGGTGGTGTATGTCCACTACGACGGCAGCAACATCCAGGTCTACTTCAACATCCTACCTGGCAAGACACTGCCCGACGCCGCGTTACAGGCCAAGCAGCAGGTAAAGGACCTGCTGCAGCAACTCGTGCAGGTGGAACTCACCTACGGCCAGGTGACGCTGTACGGCAGCTACCCTTTGCCCGCGGCAGGGCAGGGCACCCCCGCGACCGCGCAACAGGGGACCGGCACCGTGGTGGTTGAGGCGACGTACACCCACGATACGGTGAAGAACACCGATTGGGGCAACTCGCCGCCCGAACCTGTATACGACAAGGCGCAAAGCACCACAATCAACCCGGAGTTCCAAAAGGCAGGCACTCCATAAGTGCATGAGGAGAGAAGGGGACACGGCACATCGTGACCCCTTCTTGCTAGTAGTCACGGCACAGAGTACGAGATCGGAGATTGGCACCCAAAGCTCCGACTTTGTCATTTCGAGCGCAGTGAGAAATCTCGTCCTATAGCACCCAAATACCACCTTTCTTTCAGCTATACGTTATCATAAGAAAGTGGAAACATTCCGGTGAAGGACGAGATTTCTCACTGCGTTCGAAATGACAAGGGCCGACCCAGCTACCCTTATTCAGCACTGTCATCTATAAGATAGCCAATAGCAGATAGAAGGTGTTCTCATGGTCAGAAAGTTCCGCAGCCTCGCGATAACAAGCACAGCCATGCTGGTCCTATCCCTGCCGCTATTGCCTTCTTCGCTCGTGGGGGCGCAGCCAGCAATGCCGGCGCCTAAGGACCCCGGTTGCCGCACCTTCCCCGAGACGGGCAAGCAGGCATGTGGCAGGTTCCTTGAGTACTGGGATAGCCACGGCGGACTGGCGCAGCTAGGCTACCCTATCAGCAACAGCACGATGGAAGCGTCACCTATCGACGGCAAGAGCTACAACGTGCAGTACTTCGAGCGCGCCGTGTTCGAGTATCACCCCGAGAACAAGCAGCCCTATGACGTGCTGCTGTCGCTACTCGGCTCGATGTCGTATAAGGCCAGGTACCCGAACGGTGCACCGAACCAGAAAGTCAGCGCGGAACCTGGGGCGGTAAAGTTCGCGGAGACCGGGCACACGGCAGGTGGCAAGTTCCTGCGATACTGGCAGGAGCATGGCGGCCTCGGTCAGCAGGGGTTCCCAATTTCGGAGGAGTTCACCGAAGTATCAGACCTGGACGGTAAGACCTACAACGTGCAGTACTTCGAGCGCGCCGTGTTTGAGTACCACCCTGAACTCGCAGGCACCCCTTATGAAGTGCTCCTGTCGCAGCTAGGGACGATACAGTTCAGGGCCAAGTACCCGAACGGCGAGCCCGGCACCACCCCGCAACCCGGCACGCCCCTCCCGGAGGGTGTATGGGGTGGCAACCACCTTCAACTAACGGTACACCAGGGCGGCGCGGAACTCGAATTCGACTGCGCCCACGCGAGCGTCCCTCAGACCCTGCTCGTGTCTAACAACACCGTCGATGCCGCGGGCACGTTCGTGCGGGAGCATGGCGGTCCGATACGCGACGGTGAGCCTCAAGACGCTCACCCTATGCGTATCCTGGGCACCCTCAATGGCAACACTCTCAGCCTCACGGTAGTGCTCCTTGATACGAAGCAGGAGCTGGGCACCTATGTGCTGACGTTCGGGAAGCAGGGAATGATACTGAAGTGCCTATAAGGTAAGTAGCTGCCCTCTGACGCCTCTGCTGCGACTACACCCCTTCGCCCACATGGTGTAAAATGCAGCGGGCAGCTACTTGCACTGGTGGTCGCCAGTTCCTCCTTTCCCTCCATATCTGCCCGGCAACCGTGGTCAATTGGTCCCACAGACCTACAGACGGAGGTACTACTCCCATGGACGAAGATGTAACGCGGCGCTTAATCAAGGGCGTGCTGACCCTGGCGCTCACCACTCTCGCCACCTGGCTCGCAGGCTACATTACCGACCGCATACTGGGCCCCGAACTCCTGGACGAAGCGTGAGGAAGTGGTTAGTGGTTAGTGGTTAGTGGTTAGTAGCTCTTTGCTAACCACTAACCACTAACCACTAACCACTAACCACTTCCCTTATCCTTATCCACATCCCTTCCCCATCGGCGCGCGCTTGACCCTCTTGCGTCGGCATGCAATAATGGGCCAAATCCGATGCGCATAGCGCGCCGAGGTCCGGCTCATGTCTTTCCTGGACTACCTCCACAACCTACTGCACGGGACACGGCCAAAACATAATAGCGACATTGACGCTCATGCTCCCAGCAGCGAGCACGTCGGTGCTGACGTGGACGCCCTAGCCGGGGCGATAGAGCGTGCCGGTATGAGCGTGCCTGCTGCTCTGGCCCTGGAGGTCGGTAAGCCGCTGTCATGGCTCGGCGGGCAGGTGCTGTGGGTGTTCCAGCCCTTCGCGGACGTGCTTGGTATGCGCGCTCGCAAGGGCCCCCTCTCCGTGGAGGGTGTGGCTCGCATGCTGGAGCGCGATGGCAGCACCGAGGCCCTGTTGAAGTGTTTGGACGCGAGGACCACCTCACGCGACAGAGGAGGGCGGCGCTGATGGATTTCAACAACGTCGGCCCCGCTTACGGTGACGCCCTGTACATCATGCTGGGTGTGCTGGTGGTCTTCCTTGTCCTCTTCGTGGTCTTCCTGTGGGTCGCGGGTTGGGGCAGGCGTGGGGCCAATAAGCGCATTATCTCCCTTCGCCACATACCAGGCTACGACGCTACTCGCGAGGGACTCTCCACCGCAGCCGAGACCGGCAACGCCATGCACACCTCTCCAGGCTCCGGCGGGGTCGGCTCCAGGGGTGTGACCACCGCTGCCACGCTGGCCGGTATGAACCTGGTGGAGTCGATGTCGCGGGTGGGAGCAATTACCGGCGCTCCGGTGCAGGCCACCACCAACGATGCTATCGCTTATGCCCTGACCGACAACGCCGTGCGCCGTGGCTACCGCCGGGCCGGCTGGTCGATGGAGAGTGAGAGCGCGGGGGCCCGGTTCCTCACCCACAATGACCCCCTGGCTTACGCCGCGCACGTCACCGATATAGTGGACCGCAACAAGGTGTCGCAGGCGGTCATGTCGGGGCAGTTCGGGCCGGAAGTGCTGCTCATTACGGAGGCGCAGCGTCGTACCGGGGCCTACCAGATCGCAGGCTCCTCTGAACCGCAGGCCCTGGCCCTGATGACCCTCACCACCGACCACACGCTGATCGGCGAGGAGATATTCGCCTCCGGTGCATACTTAGAACGCCGCACCAGCCACATAGCCTCCCTGCTAGCCCAGGACGGCCTGCGCTGGCTCATCATCCTGTTGATAGTCGCCGGGTTCATCCTGGTAAACGTGCTCGGCAAGAACTGGTTCGACTTACTGACCTTGTATCCGTGACGATTTGGGATTTGGGAGTTCGGATTTCGGATTTACTTGAGACCTCCGGAAATCTCCTCCCAAATCCCAAATCCGAATTCCCAAATCCCAAATGACAAACCGCATCGGCTCACTCGCAATACTCATACTGAACCTGGCCCTCGCCTACATTGCCGGGGTGATCAGCCTCGTGGGCTTTTTCACGCGGGGCACGGTCGCGGATATGGGTGGGATGCTGGCGCAGTGGGTGGCTGTGCTAGTGGGCTTTGCCCTGCTGGTGGGATTGGGCAACCTGATAAAGGTGCACCTGACCCGCGTGGCCCGGCGCGAAGAGGGGTGGCTCTACAGCCTGGTACTGGTGGGTAGCGCCCTGGTCGTGGTGGGCATGGGCTTGATGGGTGGAGGGCCGGGCGATGCATCGGTCGCCTGGGTGTTCGAGTGGATATACAGGCCGTTGGGACAGGCGGTGTTCAGCTTGCTGGCGTTCTTCCTGGTGACCGCGCTCTTCCGTTCCACACGCCTGCGCAACGCAGAGGCACTGGTGCTGTTAGGCGTGGCCCTGCTGGTTATTATCGGCCAGGCCCCCATCAGCCAGATCGCCCCGCTCGATGTGATGGTGAAGGTAAGCGATTGGATATTGGAGTACCCGGCGCTGGCGGGTATCCGCGCCATACTGCTAGGCGTCTCGTTCGGCGCGATAGCCACCAGCCTGAGAATATTGTTGGGCTTCGACAGACCGTATCTTGATTGATTTGGGAATTCGGATTGCGTATTTCGGATTTATCCTGAACTCCGCGCAAATCCGCAATCCGAATTCCCAAATCCCAAATTCCTCATGTCAGACGTAGTTTGTAAAACTTGTGGGGCCACTAATCGCAGCACCAGCCACTTCTGCGCCAGGTGCGGCCAGCCTTTGCCTGCCGGTGAGGAGGCCGCAGCCCAGCAGAGCGCGCAAGGTGAACAGGACGCACAGGGTGCCCAGGTTGAGCCTTTCAAGCCAGATGCTCCTGCGCCCGCAGCCGGGGTGGACCTGCCGTGGTTGCAGGCGGTCCAGCAACATTCGGTGCAGGAGACCAGCGACCTGCGCAGGACCCCACCTTCGGAGTCGCGCCAGTCGCAGCAGCCTTCACAGCCGGCGCAGCCTCCGTCTCAGCCCGTAACTCCGCCGGGAGAGCAGCCGCCAGCGTCTGCGCAGCCTGAGGCCGCACAATTACCGCCTAACGTGCGCCAGTTGCCCGTGCGTGAGCCTGCACAGCAGGGTGAAGGTGCCCAGCTACCGCCTCCGGACCCCAATGAGCCGCCGCCCGACTGGGTGGTGAGCATACTGGAGCCGAGCGTAACCCCGCCGCCTCCTCAGCAGGAGTACGAGCCGGAGGAGCTTGCGCACATTATGCCCTGGGTGCACCCCGATCCCGACCAGGGTGCGGCTGTAGCGCCCAACCCGGCGGCCGGCAGCCAACTCCCGCCATGGCTGCGCGAGGTGACGGTGCAGGAAACCTTGCAGGCGGCTCCTACCCAGGCCCCCCAGGAAGCTCCCACCCCGCCCGGTTACGATGATTTCGCGCTGGACGACATAGAACCGTTCATACCGCCGCCCATCGCGGAGGACGAGGCCGCCCAGGCCGATGTCCCCGCGCCACAGGAGCAGGTGCCCGCGTGGTTGCGCTCCGTATCGTCGGGCCGCGAGGAGAAGGGGCAGGCCGTCATAGACTCTGGGGCTACGGTGCCCGACCACGCCGCGCAGGAGCAGCTAGATGCGATGCCTGCACTTACCGAGGGTGGCTTCCGCAATATACCCGTGCGAGCGCCCAGGGCCGGGGCTGTAGACACGCTGGCTACGCTCTTGCAGGCCGAAACGCTCAACGTGCCGCGCAGGGTGCCCACCGGCAAGACCGGGATTCTGGTCCAGGCGCGACCTTCGGCCCGGCGGGGGTTCACGCGGTGGCTGCTGCCCGACGGCCTGATTTACCTGCTCATATTGGCGGTGCTGCTGGTGATATTGCTCGTGCGCCCGCCCTTCGGTGACATACCCTTCGCCCCCAGCACTGACGTGACGCAGTTCTACAACGCCGTCGAGTCGGTGCCCAATAACGCCCCGGTGCTGGTGGTGTACGATTGGGACGCCACTCGCTCCGCCGAGATGTCCGTGCTGTCCCAGGCGGTCATGCGTCACTTGATGTCGCGCCACATATCGTTCGTGACCATCAGCACCGCCCCGCAAGGCCCCGGCTTCGCGCAGCAGGTAGTGAGAAACGCACTGGCCGACCCGGTAGCGAACTATGGCTACACTTACGGCACGGACTACCTGATCCTGGGCTACATCCCCGGCAACGAGGCGGCCTTGCGCTCCGCGGTGGACGATTTCACGGCGGTGCTGCCCCTCGACTACCAGCAGATACAGCGTCTCGATTCCTATCCCATCTTGCAGGGAGGCAACATCCGGGGCGCTAAAGACTTCGCCCTGGTGATCGACCTGGCCTCGGACGAAGCGGAGCTACGCAACTGGATCGAGCAGGTGGGTGCGCGCACGAATGTACCCATCGTAGCCGCCGTACCCCAGAGCCTCGACCCCATAGCCCGCAGCTACAACCGGGTGCGGGGCACAGGCCTGCAGGCGGTAGTGAGCGGCACGAACGGGGCGCTACAGTACAACCGCCAGCTACTACAGGCGGGCCGCAACACCGGCCAGATGAGCCTGTCCGAGCTTACCGACCGCCTCAACGCGCAGTCGGTAGCCCAGCTGCTGGTGGCCCTGGTGATAGTGGTCGCGTTTATCAACATGGCGACGAGGCGAATCTTCAGGAGGTAACGGTAGTGGCGAGTGGTTAGTGGTTAGTGGTTAGCAAAGAGCCA
>JAXDKH010000137.1:0-13455 GCA_034667185.1 Chloroflexia bacterium
CGATTGTACTAGGGCAACCACATCCAATGCCAGACGTAGGGACGTCGACGTGAATTCGATATTATTGTCAGAGGGCCGAACGTGACCATCAGTGTCAAGCAACCCCTGGAGCAGCGACTCACGAGTCGCCACAGAAGCAAACTTGTACAAACCAGGTATGAACTTCTCGTGCGAGTGGTACCCCATCAGCCCCAACGAGCGCAGTGCACTTGTAACTGGATTGGCCCTGGAAGTCCGGCCTTGACTTAATGCCCAATCGTAACCTGTCTTCTTGGTCAGAGTTACGCCCTCAGGGAGCAGCCTTTCCACTTCGCTCAGGACGCCTGAATCGGCCGAGGATAGCACCGTGGAATGATGGGCCAGGCCTCCGTCACCTATCAGAACGCCTACGAGATAAGGATCCAAAGGAAGCTCGGCCTCCTCAAACTCAGCAGGCTGCACCATAGGAATGAAGTGAAGTCTATTGCCAGAACCATCTTGTATTCGATTGCGGATTTCCTTTAGCGGCTTTACGTGTGGAGATGAGCCACGACGCCTGCGCACTGCGGTGTTTACCTGCCAAAGATGCTCATCACAACATTGAGTAGAGCTTCCATCTGTGAATTCAACCCGGTAAATGTCCTTTATGCCTTGCGGATAGACACCTATCACGGTGGAAACACCGCCTTGAGAGTTAATTACTTTATCGCCAACTCGCACGTCACCCATGTACTTCCAACCGGTGGGTGTAAGGATCCTGGCATCTAAAGGCTGAGCCTTACCCAAACCCATATCGTCCGCCAGCAGCGCCTTCTCCGTGAACGCCAGGAAGAGCGTGCCCACTGCCTGGTAAGGATAAAGAGGCAGCTTCAGCAGGTCCAGCCGCGCCTCCCCGGCCTCAACACGGTCCATCAGCTCGCGACGGCGGGCGTCTCGCGTGTTGCGGGTCTTCACCTGCTCGGCGTAGTCGTACACCTCAGGCTCGACTATCACCTTGCCACCGAAGTCGTCCACCTCCTCGATGAAGCGTTGCATGCGCTTGAGGAAAGCATCGGTGTCGTCCTCCAGGACAGCCAGGTAAGGCAGCAGGTAGTGGTTGATGAGACGTAACATGCCGGGGTCCAGCGCGTGGTCGTACACGGGGGCCGCGGTCCAGGTGCCGTCGCCCACGTAGCGAAGAGTGAGATACACCGTTAGCCGGTTGATCTCCAGCAGCTTGGGCTTGGCGGCCCGGAGTTGCGATGGGTGCTTGCGGCGGATGTAGCCCAGCACCGCCTCAATGTGCTTGCAGGTGCCCAGGTTGTTCGACTCGTAGTCCAGGCAGACGCAGCGGTTGACGTGGTGCTCCGGGTTGGGGTCGCGCACGAGCACGTCGTATTCGCGGCCGCTCTCTCCCGTCACGCGGTACATACCCAGCACTTTGCTCTCCGGCTCGCCCTTGCGGGAGGGAGTGACGTGCTCGATGCGGAAGAACTCGCGGCGGGCACGCGATCTCCTGGCTTCCACGGCCATTTCGCGCGCGATCATTGTGCCGAGGCCGCCGTAGTCGTACTCCGGCCGGTCCTCCGGCAGGTCGGCCACTTCTTCTGCGTCGGTGCGTTTGCGTTGCGTCATATTTGCGTGGCTACTTTGTTGGTAGCTCCCCAAAAGCCCTGATGGTTTCCGGCCGGAGGAGGTAAATTACCGCGCCGGCCCCAATCGCGAGGCTCAGGAGCGTCGAGCCGATGATGGGGCTGCTGAAATTGGCGCAGAGAGTCACGGTCACGCCACCAATGTACACCGCAAGCGCCATTACTCTAGCCCACCTCCGCAGTCCCCACAGCCCTATCGCCAGCGGGAGGCATACTACGGTCCCCAATATGCCAATGAACACCGCTTCAGCCCTGGAAACCATAGCCGGCATCTGCGGAAAGCCGGGCATGAACTCGTGGCTGGGATGGAACACCACTTCGAGGCTGAACACTATCCTTGCAAGGAGGAGCAGCGACAGCCCTGCGGAGAGGAAGTTGAGCAGCGCCAGGACTGTCACGCCCGTGGGACGCTCCGCACCGTAAGTTGTGTCGGGAGGCATACTGAACTTGGAGCCGGGGCCTGATAGCGGCGGCAATGGAGAAGACTCAGGTAGATGAAGCAAAATCTGGCCCTCCTCGGGAAAGCCAACATAGTGCGGCTACGCAACTATTCCCACGCTGGTTTATAATGGTACTCCTATTATCCCATAACTTGCACAAGATAGTACCAGTATATGCAGGAGGCGTACCTTTGGCGGAGCCTAGATACAACTTAGCCATTTATAACACCCTGACCCGCGAGAAAGGGACGTTTGTACCGATGCGGCCCGGCGAGGTGGGGCTTTACACCTGCGGCCCCACCGTGTACAACTTCGCCCACATCGGCAACCTGCGCACCTACATCTTCGAGGACGTGCTCACCCGCGTGCTGCGCTACGACGGCTACGACGTGAACCACGTTATGAACATCACCGATGTGGGCCACCTCACCTCTGACGCGGACGAGGGCGAGGACAAGATGATCAAGGCGATGCGCCGGGAAGGCAAGAGCGCCTGGGACATCGCTGAGTTCTACACCGATGCCTTCTTCAACGACAGCGAGCGCCTCAACATCGTGCGCCCCACGATCGTGTGCAAAGCCACCGACCACATCCAGGAGATGATCGACCTCATCCAGTGCCTGTTCGACAACGGGCATGCTTATGTAATTGACGACGGCGTCTACTTCGACGTGTCCACCTTCCCAAGCTACGGCAAGCTGTCGAGGCAGACCCTGGACGACCTGATTGCCGGGGCGCGCATAGAGGTTAATTCGGAGAAGCGGAATGCCGCCGACTTCGCGCTCTGGAAGAAGGCCGACCCCAACCACGTCATGCACTGGCCGTCGCCGTGGGGCGAGGGATTCCCCGGCTGGCATATTGAGTGCTCGGCCATGTCGATGAAGTACCTGGGCAAGACCTTTGATATGCACTGCGGCGGGGTGGACCACATCCCGATACACCACGAGAACGAGATCGCGCAGTCCGAGGGGTGCACAGGCGTGCAGTTCGTGCGCTACTGGCTGCACGCCGAGTTCCTGCTCATCAACGCGGGCAAGATGAGCAAAAGCTCCGGGGCCGCCGGTGAGGACCGAGACATGGGCGAGGGGATAGCCCCCCTGAACCAGTCGGGCGGGTTCCTCACCTTGCAGAGCCTTATCGACCAGGGCTTCGACCCACTGGCCTACCGCTACTTCTGCTTCACGGCCAAGTACCGCGCGCAGCTGAACTACACCGAGGAATCGATGCGTGGGGCAGCAAACACGTTGCAAGGGCTGTACGACTTCGTCTTCAGGGCCTCACAAATACCGCCCGCGGACGGCCTTGCCGGCGACGAGTGGCAGCAGGCGTACATCGAGAGGTTCGCGGCAGCCATCAACGACGACCTGAACATGCCGGGCGCTTTGGCAGCCGTGCACGAGCTTATCACCGAAGCCAACCGCCGCGAGCAGTCCGCCGCTATTCTCCCTACCCTGTACGACTGGGACACCGTGCTGGGGCTGAGGCTCAAGGAGCGCGCCCAGGAGAGGCTGTCCGACACCCTGCCCGCCGAGTTGCAGGCGCTGATAGACGAAAGGCAGGCCGCCCGCAAGGCCCGCGATTTTGCCCGTGCCGACGCATTGCGCACCCAGCTACGGGGGGCGGGCATCGAGATAGAGGACACTGCCCAGGGCGTGCGCTGGAAGAGAGTCTAGCATGAGGATACTCCTAACCAACGACGACGGAGTAACCTCAGAAGGCCTGCTGGCCTTGCACACGGCGCTTTCTCCCGAGCACGAGGTCGTCATCATCGCTCCCGACCGCAACTGGTCCATCTCCGGGCATAACAGGACGATGGACCGCCCCATCCGGGTGAATGAGGTGAGTCTGCGCGATGGCACGCCCGCCTACTCCACTGATGGCTCTCCCGCCGACTGCGTGGCCCTGGCCGCCCTCGGTTTCCTCCCTGAGAAGCCCCAGCTAGTTGTTTCCGGCATCAATAACGGCTACAACCTGGCCGACGACATCACCTATTCGGGCACGGTGGCCGCTGCATTCGAGGGTATCATTTCAGGCATACCGGGCATCGCGGTATCGGCGGATACGCTGCCCGTGTGGCAGATAGAGGTCGCGGCTGGGGCTGTGGCGCGGCTGGTGCAGCAGGTGGCCTTGCGCGGGCTGGACAACGACATCCTGCTGAACGTCAACGTGCCGAGCCGCCCCTACGAACAAATCAAGGGGCTACAGGTGACCCGCCTGGGCAAGCGCCTCTACCAGGACAAGTTGATAGAGCGCCTCGACCCGCGCGGCCGCAAATACTACTGGATGGGCGGCACCGAAGTCCTGAGCACGCACGAGGAAGGCACCGACGCCACCGCCTGCGAGCAGGGCTACGTATCAATCACACCCATCCACCTCGACTTTACCAACCACAAACTGCTCGACAGGCTGCGCTCCTGGGACTTGAGGTTCTAACATGACCGCGGATAGTAACACCACCCGAAGCGACTCGGCTCGCCTGTTCGTCGCTATAGAGCTACCAGTGAACATCCTGGAGGTGCTTGAAGGCATCCAGGCACAAACGCGCGAGAACCTGGGCGAAGCCGCTAGCCTCCTGCGCTGGTCGCGCACCGAAGGCATTCACATCACGCTGCAATTCCTGGGAGACGTGCCCACCGCCCGTATACCTGAGATAACCCAAGCTCTGCAACAGGCTTGCGCGGGCACAGCACCATTCACATTGGAAGTAGGCGGGCTGGGCGCGTTCCCCAACGTGCGCAAGCCGCGCGTCGTGTGGGTCGGCCTGGGCGGTGATACCGAAGCAGCGGTCCGGCTTGCGGCGTCGGTACAGGGTGCGCTCAGCGGTCTGGGCTTCACGCCGGACAAACCGTTCAGCCCCCACATGACCATCGGCAGGGTACGCGAAGGCAACGGGATCGGCAGCCTCGGCCCGTTATCGCGCGTGCTCTCGCTGACGAGCACCATCCTTCCGCAAGAGGCGACTTTCCAGGTGGCCGGGGTGAGCCTGATGCAGAGCTTCATGCAGTCTGGTGGCTCCGTGTATAAGCAGGTTGCGCATGTGGTGCTGTCTGCTACCAGCGAGTCGACGACGGGTAGCTAGGCTCATGGCCTGGAGAGCACGTGGCTCAGTTGGGCCGCAGGAAAGTTCGTGCAGGTGTAGATGTAGTATGGTCGCCTAGGGATGCCCGGCGACCATGATGGTCACTTCCTGAATGTTCATAAATCGCGGCCGTCGTGGTAGCACCAGTCCCCATAACCAACTTGCGCGCGCTCGCCGTTTAACAGATAATAGCTAGCACAATGGCAGTCAACTCGGTCCCTTAGAAGACCAGGAGATTCGCCGTTCGCGCATCTGGGGGAAGCGCGGACTTTATGTCACACCCAGGGTGTTGCATGTAGCACGCCCCATCTGCTTTACGTAGGAGAGTCCGGGCATGACCAATCACATTTCACAGCCCGCCGGTTTTGAGCGAGTGCCGACCGGGGTCCCAGGCTTCGATGTGCTGCTGAATGGGGGCTTCCTCAAAGGGGGCATGTACCTCATAAGCGGCCAGCCCGGCTCCGGGAAGACCGTCTTCGGCAACCAGATGGCCTTCCAGCACGTCGCGAACGGGGGCCGCGTGGTCTACGTCACTCTCCTCACCGAGACTCACGCCCGCATGCTCACGCACATCAGCGCCTTCTCCTTCTTCAGGCCCGAACCGATTGGCGACAGCCTCTACTATGTCAGCGGCTACCAGATGCTCCAGGGCGGTGCCCTCACCGACTTGCTCGACTTGCTTCAGGGCGTCATCCGCGATCACCACGCTACTTTGCTCGTGATGGACGGCCTGGCGGCTGTGGACGAGAGCGCCAACTCCGACATCCTAGTGAAAGAGTTCCTACAGCGGCTCCACGTCTACGCCGAGGCACACGGCTGCACCACCTTGCTGCTAACGCACTCGGCCCCCGGCGACCGCTCTAGGCCGGAGTTCACGATGGTGGACGGACTTGTGGACATGGCGGCCAGGTACATCGGCTCGCGGACCGTCACCGAGGTGGAAGTAAGCAAGCTCCGTGGCAGCAAACACCTGAGGGGCAAGCATAGCTACGAGATAACCGACGAGGGGGTCGTGGTACACCCCCGCACGGAATCGGTACTGAGGAGCCTTACGGCGAGCACCGGGCAAAATCGAGAGCGACTCGGCTTCGGCATTCAGGGGCTCGACGAGATGTTGCACGGCGGTGTGCTCAGGGGCTCAAACACCGTGCTGTACGGGGTTCCCGGCACGGGCAAGACGATGCTGGGCCTTCATTTCCTTCAGGAAGGCGCGCGCAACAACGAGCCATGCCTCTACTTCGGCTTTTACGAAACCGCCGAGCGCTTGATCGACAACGCGGGGGATCTGGGCCTCGATTTCGTGAAATATGTCAGACAGGGCGATATCGAAATCATCTGGCAGCCTCCCCTCGAAGGCAACCTCGACAGCCTGGCCGAGCGGCTTATATCCGCAGTACGCAAGCGTGGTGTGAAGCGCCTCTTTCTCGACGGCTTGAGCGGCTTCCAGGAGGCTGGCTACCCCGAACGCACGGGCAGGTTCCTGATTGCGCTCACGAACGAGTTGCGCGCCCTCGAAGTTACCACCGTATTTGCCGTCGAACTACTTGATGTCTTCGGCCAGTCCCTCAACCTGCCGTCCGATGGAATCTCATCTAGTTCTGAGAACATCGTGCTGTTGAGGTTTGTGGAGTTGCGCTCGCAGCTTTACCGGCTGATTTCGATAGTGAAGATGCGCGAAAGCAGCTACGATTCCTCGGTTCGTGAGTTCATTGTCGACAAGAGCGGCATAAAAGTTGCGGATACCTTCAGGAGTGCAGAAGCAATTCTCACTGGTCTCGCTCGCCCCGAGGGCCACGGGCAGGCGGAGAGCGACGACGAATACGCGCGCGAGCACGACTGACGGGTGGGCATGCCAACGATACTGGTCATTGACGACGAGCCTGCGATAGTAGATATCCTACGCGCCATACTCGAAGAAGAGGGTTACAACGTACACACGGCAGCAAACGGACGGCAGGGCCTCGACTCAATCGCGGCCAGCCGCCCCGAGGTCGTCATCTGCGACATCATGATGCCGGTGATGGACGGTCGCGCCTTCTGCCGCGCCCTGGAGAAGGACCCCAGTCTCGATAACGTGCCGGTTGTGCTCATGAGCGCGGTGCAGGACCTCATCCGAAAGAGCGACTGCAAGTACGCCGCCTATATCCAGAAGCCCTTCGACCTGGACACTGTCATCAACACGGTTGAGCTTGTTCTTGGGGGAGCGGCGAGTATGGACCAGGCCGCCTCCTAGCTGGCCCTAACAGAGCCAGAGACGTGTGCTCAGGCATGGCTATTCACACTAGCCTAGTGTCTGATGCATAGAGCCAAACTTCACCTTGTCATTTCGAACGCAGTGAGAAATCTCGTCCTCTACCAGGATGTTCCCTCTTCGTTATTCTCCTAAGCAAGTTTCATTAAGTCGCAAGAAAGATGGCATTTGGGTGCTATAGGACGAGATTTCTCACTGCGTTCGAAATGACAACGGCAGCGCTTCGTTCTGCAATTACGCAACAGCGAATCCCAGACTTGTCAGCCTAAGCTGTGGCCTTCAATACGCTTACGACTTGCCTGCACCCTGTTTTGCGGTGGTGAAGCTCTCCTGGTGTATCTGGTAAGCAGACCGCAGGCCCGATTCAATGGCCCCCTGTATCCACGCATGGCACAGCGAGGTGTGCTCTCCGGCGAAGTATAAGCGTCCCTCCGGTGCCTTGATGTGCTCGTGTAGCAGTGTCTGCTGGCTGGGGTCGAAGAGGGCGAATGCACCTCCCGCAAACTCGTCGTCATGCCACATCTTCGACGCGCCCACCTCGAACTCCTCCGTGATCTGCGGGTGGATGCAGGAGAGGTTTTCCAGCGCCTGGCTGATGCGGTCCTCCGGCGACAGCGAACCCCAGCGTTGGGCGTCCTCCGACCAGGTATAGCTCGCCAGGAGCACGCCCCGGCCCGTCTCGCGCCCGTGATCGGGGTAATAGACGGTGCGGATGGGCAGGTCTGTCATGGTGCCGCCCCCGAAGATGCCCTCGTCCTCCTCCCAGAAGCGCCGTTTGCACTGGAACAGGATTTTGGCCGACGCGTCGTAGTGTAGCTGGCGGATGGCGCGCTGCTTGTGCCGAGACAGGGGTTTGAGCATCTCGACGTGGCGCAGCACCGGGAAGGGCACAGTTATGATCGCGTAGTCGCCCACCTCGGAGAAGCGGCCCGCGCGGGTGCTGTAGTGTATCGTCACCTGGTCGGGCGACTGGTCGATAGCCACCATCTTCGCGCCGAAGCGGATGTGGTCCTTCAGGGCGGGGAGGAAGGCCCTGGGCAGGTTGTCCATGCCGCCCTCGATCTCCACCATGTCGGTGTAGTAGTTGCCGACTTCCTCCCTCAACAGCTCCAGGAACGAAGAGTTCATCAAGGCTTCCTGGTTGGCGAGCAGACCGAAGCGCTCGATTGCCCCCTCCGACCACTTGAGCGTCTCCAGGAACTCGCGGGTAGAATACTGGTCGTACTCGGCCACCAGGTCGGGCCAGCAGGCGTCGCCTTCTTCCTCCAGGCGCTTGGCAAACGGGCGCAACGCCTCGGCCCATAGGTCGTCCAGCGACTTCCCCTTCTCATGATCGGCCAGCTCAAAGCCCAGGCAATCGGGGTCTACATCCGTGTCTTTCACGCGCCACTTGCAGCCGTTTACGAAGTAATAGGCGTTACGGTTACCCATCGTGAAGTCGGTCACGTTGACCGAGAACTTGTTTACGTAGCCCATCGTAAGCTCGTGGGCGCGTGGGATGCGCATGGCCCCACCCTCAGCGTAGAGGCCGGGCGCGAATGGCTCACGCAGGGTGTAGACGCGGCCCCCCACCCGGTTCTGGGCCTCCAGGATGATGGGCGTGTGCCCGGCGCGCAGCAACTCGTAGCCCGCCGACAGCCCCGCCATACCCGCTCCCACGATGATCACCCGCTTGGGTGAAGGGGTTTCACCTTCGAGGCCCGAGTCGATTATTTTGAGCATATCAATGTCCGCTGATGAGGCCATGCAAGATATCCCCCTGTCAAAAGATGGTACACACATGATAGCAAAGTTCGGGGAGTAAGTAAATCGCGGCAGAGTATTCCTGCACCTCCTCCCCTCCCCGCATATACCGTGAAGGCAATGGACTGACCCTGACACAGCAATTAGCTACCTGGCATAGCCCTTGCACTAGTGACAGTTGACGAACAACGGGGGCGTGTCTCCTTGTTAGCTGCCCTGACCAATAGGCAGTACATGCGAGCGAACTACAACAGTCATTGGAGGGGATAACAGTTATGGACCAGCGAAACCAGTATTCCGAAGACAACATGATAGATGGCATCTCGTCGGGAAGCGACGGCGAGACTATTCAGTTCGACGCCGTAGAGGCGAAAAAAGGCGGCTCCGGCTCCAAGTCCGGGGGCGCGGGCGACTCCGGCCAGGACATAGGCGGCACTGTGCGCGATACGGTCCAGCAGGTGCAGGAAACGGCGGGCACCGTCGCCGGGCAGGCCCAGGAGACCGTGGGCAGGGTGGCCGACCAGGTGCGCCAGACCGCCACGACCCGCATCCAGGACCAGAAGAACCGCGCAGTCGAAGGCATCTCAAGCGTGGCCGACACAGTGCGCGAGATGAGCCTCAACATGCAGGACCAGGGGGCCGTGGCCGAGTACATGGACCGGGCCGCATGGCAACTTCAGCGCGTATCCGACTACTTGCAGGAGAAGGACCTGCGTGACATCGCGATTGAGGTCGAGCACTTCGCCCGCCGTCAGCCGACCATGTTCCTGGCCGGTGGCTTCCTGCTCGGGCTGTTGGGGGCGCGCTTCATCAAGAGTTCCGCCCGCCAGTTGCAGGTGCAGGGTGCCACAAGTGGCAGCGGCAGTGCATACCCGGAGATAGTCCAATTTACTACGCGGGGCGACTACACGGTCGAGGGC
Organism: Chloroflexia bacterium; assembly: GCA_034667185.1. Lineage (GTDB taxonomy): Bacteria > Chloroflexota > Chloroflexia > QHBQ01 > JADMIH01 > JADMIH01. Next base: position 10,044 of record JAXDKH010000137.1, read on the forward strand.
CGCTCCGGTGCCGGGCTTGATGCCACGGCTGGCGGGCTGGACGACGGAGATACTTTCCGCTCCACCTACGTAGTGACCCCTCGCGACGGCGGTTCGGAGGGCTAAGCGATGCAAGTGAACCAAGACGACCGTTCGCTAGGGGAGCTTTTCGCCGACCTTGCCAAGGAGTCGAGCGTCCTGGTGCGCCAGGAGGTAGCTCTCGCCAAGGCCGAGTTGGGCCAGAAGGCGGGGCAGGTTGGCAAAGACGTGGGCTTCCTGGCCGTAGGTGGCCTGGTGCTCTACGCGGGGCTGCTTGCCATCATCGCGGCCATTATCATTGTGCTCGGCACGGTGGGCGTGCCATGGTGGCTGTCGGCCCTCGTCGTGGGCATAATCGTGGCCGGGGTCGGCTACTTCCTGGTGCAGCGCGGACTTAGTGCCCTCAAGCGTGAAAATCTCGCCCCGCGCCAGACGATTGAAACACTGAAGGAAGACGCTGACTGGGCAAAGGAGCAGGTGCGATGAGACCATACGGAGCAATTGACGATGACGACAACCGAGACGCGACCCCGCCGGGTGGCGGTGACGAGGATGCCAGCGTAGTGGTCTACAGGCCGTACCCGCAGGACGAGCAGGCGAACGCCACTGCGGACGTTGGGTACGCCCAGGGTTCAGAGCCTGCGTACAGCGCCGAAGCCGAAACGCTGCCCTGGCCGCAAATGGAAGCTATGCCCGACCCCGTGCTTGAGTCGGACGAGGCTGTTGTGACCAACCTGGATTCGGGCCGCGACCTTACGCAGGACGCGGGAGCTGACGACTGGATCGCGCACGTGCCGGTGAATCCACCCACACCCGTGTTGCCCGTCGCCCCCGCGGTGCCGGTGCCGCACGTCGCACCCGTAACGTCGGTGGCCCAGGTGCTGGGTGCTGGCGATGCAACTTTCACATACGACGCGGACGGGTCCGGTGCGGACGGCGCTGCGAACGACGACGTGGCTATTCCGGACGACCCGGAGGCAATCAGGGCCGGGATCGAGCAGACCCGCGCCGAAATGAGCAATACGATCAACGCCATCCAGGAGAAGCTGAATCCTCAGGTGTTGATGGACCAGGCCAAGGACACACTACAGGACGCCGCGTCCAATATCATCAGCACGGCAAAGGACAGCGTTCGAGAAGCTACAGTTGGGAGGGTTGAAAACATGGTAAGCAACGTTGCGGACACGGCGAAGGATACCGGTGGTAACTTCGTCCAGATGGTGAAGGACAATCCCATTCCGGCGGCCCTGGTGGGTCTCGGCCTGGGTTGGCTCTTCACGCGAAACAGCGGCTCGTCGTCCAACAAGGGCCGAGATTACAGCTACTATTCCGGCTACCCGGATTACGACCGCGGCTACCGGGGCAGTGGCGGCTACCAGCCCCAGAGCTACGGCAGGCAGGCGTATTCCTACGGCACCAACCAGGGAGGCCAGGAAGCGGGCGTCGTTGAGGGCGTAACCGACCGCATTAAGCAGAACCCGGTCCCGGCGGCGCTCGCGGGCGTAGGCCTGGGTTGGCTGCTCATGGGCGGCGGTGGCAACCAGCCTTCGAGTGGGCGCTCGTACTCCCAGTACGGGGGCAACTACGGTGCTCAGCGGGGCGGCATCGGTGACGCGGTCGGACAGGTGCAGGACAAGGTCGGTGACGTGGCGGACCAGGCACGCTACAAGGTACAGGACGCAGCCGGGACGGTAACCGACACCGCGGGCGATGTTGCCAATAAAGTGGGCGAGGTCGCCGGGCAGGTCCGTGACACCGCCGGGGACGTGGCCGGCACCGTGGCTCAGACGGCAGGCGATGTAGCCGGGCAGACCGGCGATGTAGTTGGCAGCTTCCTGAGAACGCTGTCGGACAACCCGGTGCCCGCCGCGCTCGCAGGCTTGAGCCTCACCTGGCTCTATATGCAGAGCAACAGTCAGGGCCGCGACAGGCTGCGCGACGTGAGATACGCTGCCGGTGATGTAGCCTCACAGGCAGGCGACAAGGTGGGCCAGCTAGCCGAGAGCGCGGGTGATACCGTCGGTAGCGTCGCAGAAGGCGTCAAGTACCAGGCTTCCGAGACCCAGACCCAGTTCCAGCGCATGCTGATGGAGAACCCACTTGCTGTAGGCGCGATTGCACTGGCGGTGGGTGCGGCCGTGGGCCTGGCGGTCCCGGAAACGCCCCAGGAGCACCAGCTGATGGGTTCGGCCCGCGATAAGCTGATGGATAGGGCGCAGTCCGTTGCGCAGGATACCATCCAGAAGGTGCAGCAAGCCACGGGCGATGCCTTGCAGCGCGTAGAAGAAGTGGCCGGCGACGTGACGAACACCGTCGAGGAGCGCGCTTCGGAGATAGGCCAGGCGTAGTTACTCGCTAGCTACGCTAACTTCATAGGGAAGGCGACAAGCCCTGCCTCATACGGCGGGGCTTGTTGGCGTCTGCCCAATGTGATACCCTCCTGGGGCGACTGCGGAGAGATGGAGAGCCAATGATAGTGACCAAGAGGTCGTCGGTGCTGGCAGGCAGATACATTTTGGGCCTGGTATTTCTCACATTCTGCTTCTCGACGCTTTCCAGTGGCGGAAGAACGAGTGCGGCTATTGCCCCCGTGCAGGCTCCGTTGGAGGGCTTCGCGCATGCAGCCATTCGACAGGTGTGGGAGCGCGATGACGCTGCCGTGGCCTCCGGCAGGGCGACAAGACCCTGGATGTGGGGTCCAGGCCCCTTCTACACCAACTACGAGCCGTACTTGGGCACGCCTGGCGCCAGCCACCTCGTCCAGTACTTCGACAAGGGCCGCCTTGAGATCAACGACCCTAACGCCGACCCGGACTCGACCTGGTTCGTCACCAGCGGACGCCTGGTCAGCGAGATGGTCGCGGGCGAGGCAGAGGCCGGGGGCGGACAGGTGTACCGGGTTGGCCCCGCAAACGTCGTGGTCGCGGGAGATGGAGGCAACGGGCAAGCCGCTACCTACGCGAGCTTCAGGGGTATGCTGGCAGCGGTGCCTCCAGCTGAAGGTAAGTTGGTTGACGGGCTGCTGGACGCCTCGGGCAAGGTGACGGCTCTTGGCGCTCCGCCTGCCAGGGTCGCACTTACCAGGCGCGAAGGCGCTACGGGGCATCATTGGGCCGACGTCTTCTGGCAGTTCGCCAACTCCCCCACACGTCCCGCCCGCTTCGACTGGCTGTACACCCTCGGGTACCCCATCACCGAGCCGTACTGGGTGCAGGTGCAGGTATCCGGCAAATCGCAGGCCGTACTGGTACAGCTTTTCGAGCGCCGCAGCCTGACGTACAACCCGGCCAACCCCGCGGCGCTACAAGTGGAGATGGGCAACGTCGGGCGGCATTACTTCCAGTGGCGCTACTCGCAGATTGCCCCCGCCGACTTCGCTACTAGCTACAATGTA
>JAXDKH010000138.1:0-5421 GCA_034667185.1 Chloroflexia bacterium
CTGCAATTGGTAGGTTCCCTGGCTGCTACAGTGGCACTCGTCGCGCTGTACCAGCGGGTACGGGCAACCGATAGTGGGATGGCGATGTTGTTCGTGCTCCTGGGAGCCGTGGCAGCCATAGGGTCGGCCATACACGGTGCCTACGATCTCGCCAATGCGCTGAACCCACCACGTACTGATGTCCTGGCCGACGCCAACCTGCCGAACCTGGTTGACCCTCGTGGCTTCCTCACGTTCGCCGTCGCCGGGCTCGCCCTGGTGGCAGCGTCATGGCTCATTTCGCGCACCAACGGTCTGCCCGCGGCGCTGGCATACCTCGGATATGCTCTTGCCATACTCATGATTGCCACCTGGCTGGCCCGCCTTATCGTGCTGGACGCCTCAAGCCCCCTGGTGCTCCTGCCTGCGGCCCTCACCGGTTTCCTTGCAAACCCCGCCTGGTACATCTGGCTTGGGCTAACCCTCCTGCGGCAGCGCGAGCAGGTTGCCATGGCATAGTTGCCACCTCAATCCACTGGCGCAGACGAAAGGGCGGGGCGTTAGAAGCGTTCCCGCCCTTTGGCATATCCGCCGCAAATAACTTCTTCGCGCTCGAAAACCTCACTTTGTTCAAGGTTTAATCCGATTTGGAAGCCCCCGCGTAAACTTCACTGCAAGTCGAAAACGAATTGACAAGTTCTGGAAATTAGGGCAGTCCGCTGGGCAGTCCTATGACCGAGCCTTGCCTTCGTGCACTCTGAAATCGTAATTCACCGGTTCGCGAACGCGAACCACCTTTCAGGAGGTGAGCGGGTCGGGGCGGACCTCGACCAGGACGACAAGTGGTTTCAACGGCTGTACATGACGTGGCCCGCGATGGGTCATGTGAGAACGCAATTCGGTCGACAAGTTTTCCATAGTCCGCTCCGCAATTGATGCGGATGCGAGGAGGAGTAAGTTCACATGAATACTGCAAAGAAGCTCAACGTAGCACTTGCAGGGTTGCTGGTAGTGGGAGCTGCCGCATTCGGTGCGCACGCCGCGCCCGCCGCTGCTTCCAGCCACAGAGAGGCCCCAATGATCAGCCAGGACCCGGCCGCTGACGGTACGGACGTGTATGCGTTCGTCAGCCCCGACCGCCCTGACACCGTAACCATCATCGCCAGCTACTATCCTTTTGAGGAGCCGGCGGGTGGTCCCAACTACTTCCGCTTCGGCGACGACGTGATGTACGACATCAATGTAGACAACGTCGGCGATGCGAATGCCCACATCACCTACAGGTTCGACTTCAGCACCAAGGTGGGCAACGGCAACACGTTCCTGTACAACACCGGGCCTATCGAGAGCATCGACTCGCCCAACCTGAACATCAAGCAGACCTACACGGTCAGCGAGATCCGCAACGGCCAGACCAAGATGCTGGGTGAGAACCTCAAAGTCCCGCCCGTGAACGTCGGCGCCAAGTCGACCCCCAACTACGAGGCCCTGTCCAACGCCGGTATCCAGAACCTCAGCGACGGCAGCAAGGTGTTTGCCGGCCAGTCCGACGATCCATTCTTCGTCGACCTGAACGTGTTTGACCTGCTCACGATCCGCAAGTTGCCGGGCAACGCCGGTGGTGGCGTGGACGGCCTGAAGGGCTACAACGTGCAGACGCTGGCCCTCCAGATCCCGATGAAGAACCTCACCAGCGACCAGCAGGCAGTCTCCGGCCCCGCCGCGAGCAACGCTGTGATTGGTGTGTGGTCCACGAGCATGCGCCAGACGACCCGCGTCCTGGGCGAGGGCGGCGCGACGACCAGCAGTGGCGACTACGTGCAGGTGAGCCGCCTCGGCGCTCCCCTGGTGAACGAAGTGGTAGTGCCCATGGCCGCGAAGGACCTGTGGAACAGCTCCAAGCCGTCCGCCGACGCCCAGTTCCTGGGTGGCGTGACCGACCCTGAGCTAGCCAAGCTTTTCAAGGCGCTTTACAACATCCAGGTGCCCCCGGCGCCCCGCGACGACCTGGTGGCTATCTTCCTGACCGGTATCCCCGGCGCGACCCAACCGCCTACGTCTACCTTGAAGCCGTCCGAGGAACTGCGCCTGAACATGGGCGTGCCCCCTTCGGCCAACCCCAACTCGCTTGGCGTGGTGGGTGGCGACCTGGCCGGCTATCCTGACGGACGCCGACTGGCCGACGATGTGACCGATATCTCGCTCAAGGCAGTGGCCGGCGCAGCTTACCCGCTGTTCCACAAAGACTTCGCTGCCGACCCGCTGGCCGCCCAGCTTGGTGATGGCGTGGACGCCAACGACGTTCCCTTCCGCACCAGCTTCCCCTACGTGGCCCTGGCTCACGACGGTACCTCATCGGTGCCGCACGGCGTCACAGCCCCGGCAGCCATGGTTCCTGCTCCTGCAGGTGGTGGCACCCAGCCTGGTGCGGGCGCAGGCTCAACCCCAGGCATGCCAAAGACGGGTACCGCCCGCGGCATGTTCGAGATCGACCACCTGGCCGATGTCTACGGGTTGGCCCTGGCCGCGATAGCGGGCATGGGTGGCCTGATGCTGGTGGGTGGCTGGGCCGTCCGCCGCAAGGGCACCGAAACGACCAAGAAGTAAGTTAGTACGTACGGCAAGGGTGGGTTCGCGCCCGCCCTTGCCACCCCTTCCAATAAGCGAACTGAAAGAAGAAGGTGGAGTAGGAATGGAAGCAAGTCTCACAAGAAAGAAGCAGGGCTTTCAGGGTGGCGGTACGCTTTTGCTCGGCGTGGTGCTCCTGGTCATTGCCGCCAGTCTGCTCGCAAGGCCGTTTATATCAGCCCCTGTTAGTGCTACCCCTGCCACGGTTGACGCCGAGGCCCTGCTGGCTACAGGGGGCAAGACCGCCGACGGCTATACCGATCGCGTAATCAGCGACATGCAGACCCGCGTCAAGGCAGAGCCTGGGGATTACCGGGCGCTAGCGTCTTTGGGTGTGGCCTACCAGCAGAAGGCCCGTGAGACCAACGATCCCGCTTACTACTCTGAGGCCGAGAAATCCTTCAAACAGGCCCTCACGATCAAGGCTGACGATTACAACTCGCTGGCCGGGCTGGGTGCCCTGGAACTCTCACGGCACAATTTCAAGACGGCTCTCGAATGGGGCAACAAAGCTACGCAAGTGCTACCCGACAAGGCGTACGCATATGGCGTAATCGGGGACGCGCAAATCGAACTCGGCAACTACGACCAGGCAGTGATGGCCTTCCAGAAGATGGTTGATTTGCGCCCCGACCTTAGCTCCTACGCCCGTGTCTCCTACGCCCGCGAATTACACGGCGACGTCGATGGCGCGATCCAGGCGATGCAGCAGGCAATCGCGGCGGGTGGGCCAGCAGCAGAGAACACCGCGTGGTGCCGGGTGCAGCTAGGCCACCTTTATTTCACCAGCAACCGGCTGGACGAGGCCGCGAAGGCTTATTCAGACGCATTGGCTGGATATCCTGGCTATCTCCACGCACAGGCAGGGCTGGCCCAGGTCACGTGGGCGCAGGGCAAGACAGCAGAGGCCATCGACCTGTACAAGCGGGCCACCGCCAGCGTACCTCTGCCCCAGTACCTCTCCGCGTTAGGTGACCTCTATGCCTGCACGGGCGACAAGCAGGAGGCTGCGAAACAATACGACCTCGTAGAGTACATTTACGACCTTCAGCGCAAGGGTGGGGTCGTGGTAGATATCGAGCAGGCGGCATTCTACGCCGACCACGACATGCATCTGCCGGAGGCGCTCCAACTGGCGCAAACTGCCGCCAGCGCGCGCAACGACGTGAACACGCTGGATTCGCTCGCGTGGGTGCTCTACAAGAACGGCCGCTACGAAGAGGCGTTGAATACTCAGCAGCGTGCCCTGCGACTTGGTACGCGCAACGCAGCCTTCTATTACCACCTGGGCATGATCCAGGACGCGCTAGGGCAGCACGACCAGGCGCGCGTCAACATCGGCATCGCCCTGGAGATCAACCCCAACTTCAGCCCCATTTACTCGCCCCAGGCCCGGGCGTTCCTGGATAAGTAGGTCACCATGCGAAGGAGTACGCTCGCAATGAACAAAGGTATTCGGGCCGCAATGGTCCTGGCCGTGCTGGTGTGCCTGGTTTCGGTGCTCGCACCCCGGCCCGCTGCCGCCCACCCGATGGGCAACTTCAGCATCAACCGCTACAGCCGCATAACCGTCGGCGTCAACAAGATAGACCTGCACTACATCGTGGACATGGCCGAGATACCCGCCTTCAGCGAACTAGCCACGATACGCGAGGATCGCAGCACCAACCTGACGGACGCCGAACGGCAGGCGTACATTGGACGCAAGTCGACTGAACTGCGCTCCAACCTGCACCTGAGCATAGGAGGCAAGGATGTGCCCTTAGAGCTTGTCGATGCCGCTCTGAGCTTCCCACCCGGCCAGTTCGAGTCACCTACGTTGCGCCTGGATCTCCAGTTTGAGAGTAAGGCGGCGCTGAAAGAAAGCGCAACCCTACAATACCGGGACGATAACTTCCCTGACCGGCTGGGTTGGAAAGAGGTAGTAGCCGTCTCAGGAGATGGCGCACGCATCGTTAACTCCAGCGTTCCGGCAACCGACCTGAGCAGGGGCCTGACGGACTACAGCCGCGAGTCTGTAGAAAATCGTCCGAACGCCACGACGGCAGTGATAACTTTCGAACCCGGAGTGGCGGCAGCAGGTGCAACTCGGGACTCTGCGACGACACAGCAAGGCACGGGCGGGCTGGACTTCGCGGCGTGGGTCCGTGACCAGGAAGCAGTGCTAACCAACCTGCTAAACAGCCGTGACATGCCGCTAGGCTTCCTGCTGTTTGGCCTGGGCCTGGCTTTCGCGATGGGCGCGGCACACGCACTCTCGCCCGGACACGGCAAGACTATTGTGGCAGCCTACCTTGTGGGCACGCGGGGCACGCCGAAGCACGCTGTCTTCCTCGGCTTGACCGTCACGTTAACGCATACAATCGGGGTGTTCCTGCTGGGCGTGGTGGTCCTCTCGTTGCAGCAGTACGTGGTGCCGGAGACGCTTTACCCCTGGCTGGGGTTCGGGTCGGGCGTGCTAATCATGCTCGTGGGCGTATCCCTGTTCGTGCAGCGCTTCCGTTTTTGGCGGCGGTCCAGGGCAGCCACCGTGGAACTCGCGCACACACATGACGGACACGAGCACACCCACGATGACGCGCACGATCATTCCCATGACCACTCGCACGAACACGATCACAGCCATAACCATAGCCACGACCACAACACGTCAGAGCCGCACTCTCACGGCCCTTTCAGCCGCCCCCACACTCACCTTCCGGCGAACGGGCAATCCGTTACGCTTGGCAGTTTGCTGGCCCTCGGTATCAGCGGCGGTATCATACCTTGCCCGAGCGCTCTTGTGGTGCTGCTGGCGTCCATCAGGCTGGCGCG
>JAXDKH010000139.1:0-8223 GCA_034667185.1 Chloroflexia bacterium
TACCTCTCGTGCCCGGAATCACCGGATAGAGTGTCGGGTACGCAACAATGGCATCCTCGATCGTTTCCCGTTCTTCAGGGGTCAAAATAGCATCGATTTTACGCTTGTAGACCCTGGTATAAACGACCCTCACAACGAGCAATATACCGCATTGCCGTACAAATGGCAACAGACAGCATGGGTGTGAGTAAGTGTTCTGCAACTATGAACGGTGCCGCGTCGACGCCGCATCACTCCTCTATGGCCCCTTTAACCCAGTTGATGTCAGTCACTGTGCCGCCCAGCATGGTCACGGCCACCAGGTCGATGCGCCAGGGAATCGCTTCGGGGTCTAGGTTGTGCGCAGCCATGTAAGAGTAAGCCGCCGAAACCATACTTCCCGCCTTGCGCTGCGATATCGACTCCGCAGCCATGCCCTCGTGCCCGTGCCGGGTGCGCACCTCCACAAAAGCAAGCGTCGCAGCACGTTCCAACGAGAGCGCGTCGGTGCCCATGGGCCTTGAGGGGCAGCTTGCAATTATGTCAATCTCACCGGGATTGGCGTACCAGCGGCGGGCGAGGATGGTGCAGCCGCGGCGTCGCAGGTAGAGGGCTGCTATGTCCTCTCCCCTGCCGCCTACTGTCCTTCGATGATCACTGTCGGTTTCGTCTGGCATTTCGGTGCGGATGTGTGGCCGGGAACCTACTTCCTGGCAGGCACCGGGTAGCGGATGTGTTGATGGGTACGAAGGGATCAGGGCACCCGCTGTCTATGGCGGGTGCCCTCAAAGAAATAATGAGCAGAGCAAGCAGAGTAGGCGACTTACCTGAGCGACACCATGACAGGCAGCGTGCCCGTGCCGCTGTCGAGGCTGCCCAGCGCCTTCCCGATGACGGTGCCCGCACCCGCCTGAGCCGGGTCTGCCTTCATCGCATAGCCGGCATGTGGGCTGGTAGTGAGCAGGTCACCCGCCTTGATTGCGCCATAGCTCGCGTCCACTTTAATGGCCCGGTACGCGCCCAGGGTGACCGCGCTCACGTAGCCTCCTGGATTTGCCTGGGTTTCGTTAGGGAGCGCGTGGAGGGTGCCCTGCTCATCAGTGATGGTCATCGCAGGCATGGGGATGTCTGCCGGCTTGTTCCCGGTAGCCCTGGACGCTGTGGTAGCCTGGCCCTGCTGGTGCATCGCTGCGCGCATATCAGCTTCCTGCTTTTCGTAAGCGGCCTTGGTGGCCGTGTCAGGCGCGTACCAGACCTTGTCAACCACACCGGTCACACCGGTATCGTAGGCCGAGGCCGCCTTCTTGACTGTCACCACGGGAATCTCCCCTAGCACCGGCTCGCTGCTACCGACTATGGTTACCACGTCGCCAGCTTCGAGAGCAACACTGTCCACATTTTGCATGATGTCCACGACATAGCCTGCTTTGGACCCACCAATTACCAGGTCTCCTTCCCCGCGTATTGTGCCCCTGACGTTTAGACCGGCTGTACCCTGAGTAGGTCCGTCCTGCGTATCCACATACATGGAGTAAATGACATTGCTGTCGGACTTGGCATAGGCACCGCGGTAGGTGGCACTCTCCGCCCTGACCGCGTAAGAGTTGCTACCATAGGCACGGCCGTCAAGGCCGGGCTTGCCGGCGTCGTCGCTCTCTGCGTAAACACCTTTCCCACCGTACATGTAGCCTGCGTAGTCGCCCGTCGGGGCGTAACCTTCGAGGGCATAGCAGTTATTGCCCGACTGCAGACACTCAGCATAGATTGCCTCACCGCCCGAACGGGTCTCGGCGTCAACGGCAATGCCGGCGGTGGTGCTGATATAGAGAGAATGCCCAATGGCGTCGGCTATATTGCGCCTGCCGAGGTCCACGAACTTGGTCATCTGGGCGCGGGTCACAGTGGCAGCGGGACGATAGTAGGGCCTGTTGTCAGGTGCTACGCACGGCTCACTGGGCACGCTGTTGCAAGCATAGCCGCTTATGATGCCATCCTTGTATAGGTTGTTAACATAGTCGTAGAAGGGGCTGCTGGCAGGCACGTCCTCGAAACACTGGCCGCCGGGACAGGTAGCCTGCGGAGCTTGCGGTCCGGCTGGACCTGCCGCGGCATGGCCTGAAAAGCCGACCAAAGCCAGTGCCAGGATAACGGCCAGCAGCACCGCGATGGGTTTTCTGTTCATCAGGGTTAGATGGTTAATGGTGGTCATTGTTCAAGCCTCCTAAGATGGGTAGCGTAAGCCTTCTAGCAAGGCACGACGTACTACATGACCACCACATTATACCCGTAGTGCATAGAGGTAAATGGGCAAGGAGCAAGCGAGCGCGATGAGATCGTGCGAGTGGATTTAGAGGAGGTGCCTATGCTGCTGTGCTGTCTAGGAGCGGACGACGGACGATAGCATGTCTCACATCGTCTATCGTGTATCGTCCATCGCCCCTTCCTCGCAAGGAACGTCGCCGGGCGGAGGCCAGGGCAGCCCCAATATGATAGCCTTGATAGGCGCATACGAGCGACGATGTAGGGGCGAAACACCCAGCGTGGAGAGGGCGTCCACGTGCAGGCGGGTGCCGTATCCTTTGTGCTGGGCGAAGCTGTAGCCTGGATAGTCAGTGTCGTGCCCGCACATGATGTGGTCGCGGGCCACCTTGGCTACGATGGAGGCAGCGGCAATGGACATGCAGGTGGCGTCGCCCTTGATGATGGGACGTTGCGGTAGGGGCATGGCAGGCACGCGGAAGGCGTCAAGGAGCAGGAAATCGGGCCAGACCCCCAGGTCGCGCACCGCCCTCGACATAGCGAGCCGGTTGGCGGGCCCCACACCTATCACGTCCACCAGCCCCGGCGACACGATACCTATGCCGGTTGCAAGGGCCAGCGACTCTATGGCGGGCAGCAGCTTTTCGCGTATGAGGGCGCTCAGCATCTTGCTATCTTTTACGTAGGAGAGCGCCTCGATCAGGTCATCTGCCGTGCCGCTGGAAATCACCTCGTGAGGGTGGCGGAAGATGACCGCCCCGGCCACCAGCGGCCCCGCCCACGCCCCGCGGCCTGCCTCGTCCACGCCCGCGATGAGCCTGTAGCCTTTCGCGTGTAGCTCAAGCTCGTTGTTCCAGTTGGGGACGATTTGTCGGGCAGGTGCCGTTTTGGTGGAAGGGCTTGCTTCCGCGGTTTGTGCTCTCATGTGGCGATTTTAGCAGGTTGGGTTGCAATGCCGAAAGATATCGACATCCGCGTGGGAGCAGAACCCGTGCCTAGGGCGTGGGAGTGGCTGCTGAGGAGCCATCAACGGCGACACGGAAGACAATAGCGTAGCTGAAGCCGTTGCCATCCACCTGGTAAGCGTAGCAGCCGGGAGCACGTAGATGCGTTTCCCCGGGCCAGAAGTAGTTGGGGGCAGCGGCATCAAGCGCTACGTCCTGGCTTGGACCCTCGTTCGCCACGCGCATCAGGACCTCACTGCTACCGTCTATCTGCCTTGCCCTTATTAGCACCGGCCCAACGTCGCTATTGTCGGTCAACCAGGGTACCTTTTCGACGTACCAGCCATTTGGGCGCAGCATGTAGGGCTTCAATCTGATTGTAGTATCCTCACCAAAAGCTACGGCCTCCGGATAGACCGGCCCGTTGCCAAGCACGTAAAAATCGTGCCCATTAGGCGATGCGGGGGCCTTAGTTTGCCTGGCTGTCACTGGGCACGGGGCACCCGGCATTACTTGAGGTAAATTGAGAGGGCGTTGGCGCAGTTCTGTCCAGGCATCGGAGGAAGGAGTAGGTCCGGGCGAACTCGGGGAGCCAGAGGCGAAGTGTAGCTTCTCTGAGATCGTCTCTTTGATCCCTGCCCTGCCATAGGTGACCCCTATAGTCGCACCTTCTGGGAGTAGCTGACGATCGTAGATCAGGGTGTACAGTTCGGTGTCCCCTTCGGACCCCTTACCAGGGCCGCTGGCACCGATGATTGAGCTGTCGCTCCAAATGTACCAACTCTCAGCATGTGGGAAGTCTACTCTTTCCCCTACCACACTGACCCGCCAGAACCTATCGAAGGTGAGCGACTGAGCGGTCAGTTGCTGGTTTACGACAACCTGAACAGAACAAGTAAGCGGCACTGGCAGGCCTATTTCTTCCACACTGTAGCTCTTGAGGCTATACATGGAAGTAGCCACGTCGTTACTGCCGGATGCTACGGTTGAACCCCGCAACATGATGTGATCGGCACACGCTGCACGCACTCTCTTGAACCTGATAGTCCCTAGTTGAGAGAGCAACACGTCATAAGGAGGGGCGTTCTCGGGGTGGTACTCGAACACGGCACGCTCGAAGTATTGCACGCGGTACTCTTTGCCGTCCAGGTCGCTCTTCTCCATGAACTCGTCCGAGATGGGATAGCCTTGCTGTGCCAGACCGCCGTGCTCCTGCCAGTACTTCAGGAACTCCCCACCCAGCCGCCTGCTTGTTCCAGCAAAGAGCACCGAGCCTGGAGAGTCATTTGGTCTCTGTCCACGAACACCATCAGGGTATTTCTGCGCGAAGTAAAGGCTGCCGAGCAATGAGAGGAGTACGTCATGCGGTGGCTGGTTCTCAGGGTGCAGCTCTAATACCGAACGCTCGAAATACTGTACTGTGTACGTCTTGCCGTCTACGTCGGACCTCTCCTGGAACGGCTCGCTGATGGGGAAGCCCTGCTGCTGAAGACCGCCATGCTCCTGCCAATAGGCGAGGAATTTGCCACATACCGGCTTTCCCGTCTCCGGAAAAGTGTGACAGTCCGACTGTGCGGCGACATGCGGGCTAAAGGAAGGAGCAGCGACCAGCAGCATGAGCACCGCCACAGCCAAGCTGCGGGAAGGCAAGCCGAATGATCTCTGTTGGTGCATAGTGTCTCCCTTTCGGAACTACAGCCACTTTAGGAGATCATCGCACCAATCCTCCGCTCCGTCAATACTTGACTTACATATTCCCAGAGAATCACATAAAGGGCTGCGGACAATCACGTCCACAACCCTTTATGAACACGCTATTACGCGTTACATCTTACGAGTTACGCTTTACGCGTTGCTCTCTGTGCCTTCGGTGTCGCCCTCAGCCACGGTATCCTCGGTGGTGTCCTCGGTACCAGTAGCCTCTACAGCTTCGACATCGGTGGCCTCATCGTCGATAGCTTCCTCGTCGGCAGCGGTCGCCAATGTCACGTCCTCGACGGCAGCGGTGGGAGCAATAGCAGCGGCAGCGGCAGCGGCACCGGCCTTGTTCTTGGCACCGGGTACGTAGCGGCGCTCCTTGATGCGGGCAGCCTTGCCGGTGAGACCGCGCAGGTAGTAAAGCTGAGCGCGGCGCACGACGCCACGGCGGATTACTTCAATCTTCTCGACACGCGGCGAATGGAGCATGAAGGTGCGCTCGACGCCGATACCGTGTGATGCGATACGGCGCACCGTGAAGTTCTCGTTGATGCTGCCACTGCGGCGGCGCATTACGACACCCTCGAACACCTGTGTGCGCTCGCGGGTACCTTCAACTACCTTCACGCTGACGCGCACCGTGTCGCCAACGCCGAACTCGGGCACAGATTCTTTCATATTCTGGGCGGCGAGCACTGTTAACGCCTGGGTGGGTTTCATTGCGGGATTATCTCCTGGATTCTTTTACAATTACATACGACCTGTTTTTAGGCGCGATTTTGATTATACCACATGCATGGCGTGGGCGCAACATGTTTGGCGGGACGATGGCTGCAAGGCTTATCGCGGAGGCGGCTGGTGGAGACAAGCACTGAGAGGTCAGCCTTGTCATTTCGAACGGAGTGAGAAATCTCGCCCTTTACCTACGAAGTAACACCTTTCCTTCAGCCGACCTATATCAAGAGAAAGCGGAAACACAAGGATGAAGGACGAGATTTCTCACTCCGTTCGAAATGACAAGGGGGGGCTTGAGGTATTAATAACGGATCACGCGCATGACTGGTAGTATTTACCTTTCCAGAAACCAGAGCCTCATGTGATTCGTACATCCTGATGCTTGTGATTTTTCGCACAAGTGTTGTATAATGTGCGTGTGCGTATAATGGGGTATCCAATGGAGGACTAGCCATGAAAGCTATACGAAAGGGACCACGGCAGGCGTTCCTGCTACTGTTGGCGGTGATTATGTTGGTGGCGTGCGATACTGGACCAGCGGTACCGACCGCAACTACGAGCGCAAACAAGACCCCCGCGGCCAACATGACGACGGTGCGCATCGGCTACATACCTGTGATGATCTTCGCGCCGCTGTTCGTGGCTATTGAGCGCGGTTACTTCGCCAAAGAGGGCATTGAGGTAAAGTTGACCCCTCTGCAGGGCGGCAGCGACGCGGTGGTGCAGCTTGCCGCGGGCAACTTCGATGCGGCTATAGGTGGCGCTGGGGCCGGGCTGTTCAACGCGGCCAACCGGGGCGTCAAGTTCACCATCGTCGCGCCCATGCACAGTGAGAGGCCACCCGTCACCAGCCCGTTGGTCATCTCGGCCAAGCGCACCGACATTACGAAGATAAGCGACCTGAAGGGCAAGAAAGTCGCGGTCAACGCCACGGGCGCGGCCACTGAGTACTGGCTGGCTAAGGCCCTCGCAAGGGAAGGCGTCAAGATAGAAGATGTGCAACTGCAGACCGTCCCCTTCTCCAACGTACCCGCCGCGCTTGAAAACGGCTCCCTGGACGCATCTATACTGGGCGAGCCGCTGGTCACGATCAACGAGGACAAAGGCATCGTGAAGGTGCTGTCCGAGGACTTCATCGACAATTTCTACTCCACCTACCTCTACTTCGGCGACCCGCTGATCAAGGAGAAGCCGGAGGTAGCCAGGGGCTTCCTCAAGGCGTATCTGCAGGCCTGCCGCGACCTCCAGGGCAACTACATGAACGACGACATCGCCGCGATCATCGAGAAGTACACCCAGGTGCCCGCCGGCGTGGTGAAGCGCGCCTCCCTACCCCAGTTCGAGCCGAACGGCCGCATCCCGGTGGACAACATCACCACGCTACAGGACTACTTCGCAAGCCGCGGCCTGCTCGATTACACCACCAAGCTGGACGTCGCCCGCTTCATCAATTCCGAGCTAGCACGAGAGGCGGCGTCGGAGTTGGACGCCGGGAAGTAGGGTTTCTGAAACGCGAAATGTGATGCGGCTTATGCTATGTGGTTCGTGAATGCCACCTTGCTACCTTTGCAGAACCACGCCCCACCCCTGTCATCCTGAGCGTAGCGAAGGATCAGGTGGCATACCAGGGTCTACAACGTTGGGGATGATGGTGGTAAAAAGAACGTAGGTGCTCAACGGGAGAGTCAAGAACGGGCAACTGATCCTTCGCTACGCTCAGGATGACAGGGGCTACTGGGTTCTGTAATAGGAACCGCCAGGCTTCTACAAACTAAGAATAGCAAGCCGCATCGCGTTTCACGTTTCACGTTTCTGAAATCACACATGGAAGCACCGAAGATACAGATTGACAACCTCAGAGTGGTCTACCCAGGGCGGGGCGCTACCGGGCCGGTGGAGGCGCTTGGGGGCGTGACGCTGCACGTGCCGGAGGGTGAGTTAATTTGCGTTGTGGGGCCTTCCGGGTGCGGCAAGACTACCCTCTTGCGGGTGCTGGCGGGGCTTGAACGACCTGCCGGTGGCACCGCCACGATACGGCATGACGACCCTAACCGCCCCGCTATGGCGATGGTGTTCCAGGGGTCGGGCATCTTCCCGTGGCTCACGGTGGAGCAGAACGTGGCTTACGGTCTGCAACTGAGGGGCGTGGAACGGGACGAACGGTTGAAGACCGCCCGGCACTGGATACGGGAGATGGGGTTGGACAGGTTCAGCAGGTCGTACCCGGCGCAGCTTTCGGGTGGCATGAAGCAGCGTGTCGGCCTGGCGCGGGCGCTGGCGGTGGACGCCGAAGTGCTGCTCATGGACGAGCCGTTCGGGGCGCTCGACGCACAGACGCGCCTCATCCTCCAGCAAACCCTCCTCGAACAGTGGGAGCGCAACGCCAAGACGGTAGTCTTCGTCACGCACAGCATTGAAGAGGCGCTCACGCTGGGCGACCGCGTGTATGTCATGTCCGCGCGGCCCGGCCAGCTACTGAACGAGTTCCAGGTGCCATTCGAGCGGCCCCGCGACGCCGTCGGCATACGCACCGACCCACGCTTCAGCACCCTCTTTGCCGATATCTGGGAGGTATTGCGCGAAGAGGTGGACCGGGCGCGCCTGTCGG
>JAXDKH010000140.1:0-4525 GCA_034667185.1 Chloroflexia bacterium
GGATGCTTACAAGCGCCGGCAGCCGGGCAAAGGCGGCATCTTTCGTCTCAGGCCCAACAAGGACGGCGACTAAGACGCGCCTGAACCAAATTGCAATAGGGACAAGGGTGGAGTAGCGTGAAGCTGACAAGGTACCGCTTGCATGTATAAAGGCCTAAAGGTATCGGTGGTGATACCGTGCTTCAACGAGGAGCATGGCATCGCCGCCGTCCTCCAGTCGATGCCCGACTATGTAGACCAGGTCGTGGTGGTCGATAACAACTCCACCGACGAAACCGGCCGCATCGCTCGCGAACTTGGGGCGGAGGTCATTTTCGAGACCCGCAAGGGCTACGGCAGCGCCTACAAAGCGGGCTTCCCCATGTCAACAGGCGATATAGTAGCCACCGCCGACGGCGACGGCACCTACCCCACGAATGCCATCGGCCCCATAATTGACTACATGCTGGAAAAGAAGCTCGACTTCGTATCGGCGAGCCGGTTCCCCCTGGTGGACCCAAAGGCGATGCGCTTCCGCAACGTATTCGGCAACAAGATACTCACCTACGTCACCCGCGTGTTGTGGTTGCGGTGGATAGCCGACTCGCAGTCGGGCATGTGGGTGATGACCCGCGAGGCCCTCAAGAAGCTGCGGCTGGAGAGCGACGGCATGCCGTTCTCCGAGGAAATCAAGCTGGAAGCGATTGAGAACAAGACGATACGCTTTGGTGAGTACCACATCCACTACAGCGAGCGCATCGGAGAGACCAAGCTCTTCCCCATGAAGGACGGGGTAGCCAACCTCCTCTACCTGTTCCGGCGGCGCATCAAAGGAACGCGGCTGGAAAAGCTGCTAGGCAAGCGCGACAGGGGCCTCGACAAGAGCAGCAGCGAGGCCCGCTAGACCCCGCATCATCCAGATAGGCCACACTTTATGCCCGCGCAAAAGTCCCGCAGCATGGAAGCAGGTAGCGCCGCCCTCCGCATCTTTCGGGTGGGCGAGCTAGCGGGCTACCTCAAGAACCTGCTCGAAGGTGACGAGGTACTGTTCGATTGCTGGATAGCGGGAGAAGTCAGTAACGTCTCACAAACCGGCTCCGGCCACTTCTTCTTCACGATCAAGGAGCGCGACGCCCAGATGCGGTGCGTGCTCTTCCGCCAGCAGGCTATCTGGCAGACGGTGCTCCCCAGCAACGGTACGGCGGTGCTGGCCCACGGCTACGTGTCGATATACGAGTCCACCGGTAACCTGCAATTCTACGTCGATACCTTGCAGGAGGAGGGACAGGGTGCCCTTTTCCTTGCTTTCGAGCAGCTAAAGGCAGCCCTGGACGCCCAGGGGCTGTTCGCCGAGGAACGCAAGCGTGACATCCCTCTGATGCCTCTCCGCATCGGGGTTGTGACCTCCCCACAGGCCGCCGCCCTACAAGACATACTGACCGTGCTGGGCAGACGCTGGCCGGTAGCCGAGGTGCTGCTCTCACCCACCCAGGTGCAGGGCGACGGGGCGGCGCACCAGGTGGCCGGGGCCATCGCCGCGCTCAACCAGCTTGAGGGCGAAGAGGCGGTGGACCTCATCATAGTGGCGCGGGGCGGCGGCTCGATTGAGGAACTCTGGGCGTTCAACGAGGAAGTTGTGGCGCGGGCGGTCTATGCCAGTAAGGTCCCCGTCATAAGCGGCGTCGGGCACGAGACCGACACTACCATCATCGACTATGTGGCCGACCTGCGCGCCCCCACGCCTTCAGCCGCCGCCGAGCTTGCTACTCCCGACATACTCGACTTGCAGGCCACAATCGACGCGTGGCGGCGCATGATGCTCAACGACATACGCGGGCGCATAGCGGTGGCCTGGGACGAGGTTCAGTCGGAAAGGGACAGGCTGGACCACCTGTCGCCCATGTGGCAGGTGAGCAACGACCGCAAGCAAATCGAGTCGATGCGCAGGGCGATGGACACGGCTTTGAGGCACAGGCTGGCCCTGCAACGGGAGCGCATCGTGAGCGCCAAGCAACGCCTCGACGCCCTGTCGCCATTGCAAATCCTCAAGCGGGGCTACGCTATTGTGCGCGACCTCGACTCGGGGGCCGTGGTGAGCAGCCTCCGCGAGGCACGGCCCGACCACCTGCTGGAAATCAGGGTGGCAGATGGGGCGTTCGGGGCGCGAGTGGTGCGCAACCGCACCGCCGAGAGCCGGGAGCTTTGGGGCGACGACGAGGAAGAAGCGGAAGAGGGGAATTAAGTGATGGGACAAGAGCGCAAGAACGGGTCGGCGGTGGCTCACGGGAGCAATAGCGCCACTTTTGAACAGCAGTTCGGCAGGCTCCAGGAAGTGGTGCAACGTCTCAGCGACGGAAACCTGACGCTCCAGGAGGCGCTTTCCTCCTTTGAGGAGGGCATGGCCCTGGCGGATAATTGCAGCCGCATGCTTGAAGAGGCCGAGCTTCGGGTGCAGCAGGTCAGCGAGCGCGCCGCCAGGAGCGGGACCGTGGCAGCCGCGGAACTCGATCTCTCCTTAAGAGCCATGCCAGCCCAGGAAGAGCCGGAGTTGCTGACCTTTGAGATTGAGACGTATGAGACCACAGTGCTCTACGAGGAGCCTGTAACCCCGGCCAAACAGGTGCCTCCTCTTGCGCCACGCGGCAAGGGGACCGCGCCCGAGAAGCAGGTCCAGAACCCCACTTCCATTTTGCCGCTGGACCCTCTGTTCGACGAGGACGACTGAGCTTTGTTGCTGGACATCCTGTCACTCTTCCCTGAGATGTTCCCCGGCGTGCTCGGCGCGAGCATCTTCAAGCGGGGCATGGAGGCCGGGCACGTGCGGGTGCGCTTGCACAATATCAGGCACTACGCCACCGACAAACATCACACAGTGGATGACTATCCCTACGGCGGCGGCGCGGGCATGGTGATGAAGTGCGAGCCCCTCTTCCGTGCCACCGAGTGGGTCTACCACCTGCCCGACGCACCCCCCGGCATCAGCCAGTACGAGCCACCCCCGGAAGCCCTCGATGGTACGCCTGCCCCCATCCCATCACCTGCAGGTGCTCCCATTATCTACATGAGCCCCCAGGGGCGCTCGTTCAATAACCGCGTGGCCCAGGAACTTGCACAGCACCAGCGTCTGATCATCCTCTGCGGGCACTACGAAGGCGTGGACGAGCGCGTGAGAGAACACCTGGTGACGGATGAAATCAGCATAGGTGATTACGTGCTCACGGGCGGCGAACTGGCGGCCATGGTGGTCGCGGACGCGGTAGCCCGCCAGATACCGGGCGTGCTGGCCGAAGGCTCCGCCCACGACGAGTCTCACGCCAGAGGCCTGCTGGAGTACCCCCAGTACACCCGACCCCCCGACTTCAGAGGCTGGCCCATCCCGCCAATGCTCGTCAGCGGCCACCACGCGCAAGTAGAAGGCTGGCGGCGTCGCGAGGCCCTACGCGCCACCCTCCTGCGCCGTCCCGACCTGCTGGAAGAGGCTGAGCTCACCCCCCAGGAGCAGAAGTGGCTGGAGGAGTTGAAGCGTGAGATTGAGCGTGACGGGTGAAGAGTGAAGAGCGCCTAGTCGAAGCTTTTTGGGACGTAGTTGCGAATAGGGCATGAGAGTCAGACTTTGTCATTCTGAGCGCAGCGAAGAATCTCGTCCCTCAGCACCCAAATAGCACCTTTCCTACAGCCACATAGTACGGTAAGAAAGAGGATACGTCTCGGTGAGGGACGAGATTCTTCGCTGCGCTCAGAATGACAAGGTCGTACTAGGTGCTGACTTCCCCACGCTGGTCACTCACGCCGCATCACCGCAGCACGAACCCGATCAGCCCCTCTAGCTTCGACTGCTGCCCTATCACCTCAAAGTACCACACGCCCAACGCCGCGGACGGGAACGCCTGCGAGGGCACCAGCGTCAGGCTGAGCGCTCCGGCGGCGTTGGCCTGGTACTGGCCGTCATTGGAGTTAGCAGGGTAGACTATCGCCCCCGAAGGGTCTGTGAACCTGACTTTGACAGCCTCATTTGGCGTAAGGTTGGTGGCGGAAAAGGTAAACTGCGTGTCGGGCGAGCCATAGCCGGGCTTGACCGACAGCAACAGCCCCTCCGGCTGCTCACTGGGCACGGCAGGGAAGGTGGCCGTGGCCGTCACGCTGCCGCGCGGCACGGGAGTGCGTGTGGGACCTGGTGGGCGAGTAGAGGTCGCGGCAGAAGTGGCTGCCGAGGTGGGAGTGCGCGTGGCGGGGGCTTTGGTGGGACGTGGGGTGCTGGCCGGGTCGGGTGTGAACAGATAGAAGTATGCGACCGACTCGTGGTTGCTGGACTTGCCGTGGAAGGTAATCGCCCATAGCCCCATGCCGAAACCATCAGTGGGCACGATGACGCTCTCGACCTTGCCGTCAGGCCCCGCCTTCAAGTTGATGCGGGCATCGCGTGCTGCGCCGTCGGGTGCCGTAAACCACGATACTATATCTTCGCCTGGCTGGAACTCGGACAGCGAAATTTCCAATTGAGTGCCAATAGGCGCGGAGCCAGGATCAATCGTAGCGTCGATTGGAC
>JAXDKH010000141.1:0-8312 GCA_034667185.1 Chloroflexia bacterium
GGGGGCGAACCCTGCCAGGAACTCCTGCGACTTGTTGAAGTCGAACGGAGGGTGCGGCCTGATGTGTCCCTCGCTGATGTGCAGTCCCAAGTGCTTTACCTCATGCTCGCTAGGGCAGCGTTCCATAACGTTGCTTGTACCTCTGCAGGCCCAACGCGCCAAGTACAACCTGCTCAGTTCCGTCCGCAGCTTTCACCAGTTCCAGCCTGGAGCGCTCGAAGTACTGCACGCGGCGCGTGGTATCGGCCAGCACGCTGTACTCGTCGAACGGCTCGCTGACCGGGTAGCCGAGGCCCGCTACGTCACCATGCGCGCGCCAGTAGGAGAGGAACGGCTCGGACAGGTTGTGGTGGGTCTCGGGCACGTATGAAGCGCCGGGGGCAGGGTCCGTTGCGTCGAACGCCTTGTTGGTGGTTGTGGGGTAGAAGAGGCGGAAGTCGAGCCTACCCAGCCTCACTCGCGCGCCGTTACCGTCCAGGTCGGGGCTGATTTCCAGCACGGCATTACGGAAATATTGCACCGTGCGTCCCGCCTCGTTCAGTTCGTCCGTGACCGCGGGGCCAAGCCGGTCAAGCCCGCCATTGTCGCGCCAGAAGTCCAGGAAGCCCCCACGCACACAATGTCTAGTGTCCTGGAAGCACTGCTCTGCGCCTTGCAGTTTGGCGGCGGGCACAGGAGTGTGGAACGGCGTGAAGCCCGGCGGATTGCTGCCTATTGTCCCGACCTTGTACGGCTGCGGGTTCTCGTCATAAGGCTCCGCGCTGAAGGCGTAGAGATAGCCGTCGGTGGAAGCCACATAGAGCGTGCCTCCGGCTATCGTCGGCGCGGCGTAGAGCACTCCACCCGTAGCGTAGTCCCACAGCACTTTGCCCGTGGCGGCATCCAGCACCTCCACCGTGTCATCAGGGGCGGCTATCACTAAGCCGTTCGCCACCGACAGCGCCGCGAAGACCGAGCCTTGTGTGGGGTGCGACCACTTGACGCCGCCGGTGGAAGGGTCGAGCGCGTACACCATGCCGGGGAACTTCTGCACCTGACCGAGTGAGGTATAGCCACTCGCGGCGTATACGGTGTCGTAGGCGTAGGCGCTGGTGGAGATCATTGAGTCGCCGCACTGCGGGCAGGAGCCGCCGTCGCCGATCTTCACGCTCCAGGCCGGACCACCTCGCATGTTAGCCACGTCAAAGGCGTAATAATAGCCGTTCTTCGCCATCGCGCCCACCATGAGCCTGCCGTCGCGGTGCTTGAAAAGGGTGGGGGTGGTGCCCCAGTCGCCGTCGAACACCTGCACATCTATGGGGATTTGCCAGCCGTCCTCCACGGCCAGGGTGTTTGGATTGAGGCGGGCGAGGCTGTAGCTGTGCTGGATATAGTAGTCGCCGGAGCCGACAGTCACGTAGAAGTTGCCGGTGGCCTCGTCCACCGTGGGCGAGGTCCAGATGCCGCCGCCGCGCTGGTCCTCCGGCACGAAACTCACCTGCTGCTCGACCGCGCCTGTGGTCTTGTTGAGGCCCCACATCTTGCCGTGGGTGAACGGCTTATCGCAGAAGGAGGCGATGCCGGTGTACACTCGGTCGCCATACACGATAGGGGAGGCCCAGTTGTACGCACCGCCCGCCTCGCTGTTGTCGCCCGTCTTGAACTTCCACAACTCAGCGCCCGTGGTTGGATTGAGCGCGTAGAAGTACTCGTCACCACCCCCTATGTAGAGGGCATCGTCCGTAACGGCGGGGGCCGAGGTGATCCCGGCGGTGGCGGGCACGCAACGCTTGGAAGTGGTGCGGCCCAGGTCTTTCTTCCAGAGTTCCGAGCCGTCCTTTGTGTTGAATGCGTACAGGAAACCGTTCCACGAACCGGCGTACACGACTTCGCCTTTAACTATAGGCTGTGCGGCCAGCACGTTACCAAGCTGCGCCTTCCACAGTAGCTTGAGCTTGGAGGCGTTGTTGGGGGAGAGCCGCTTCTCGCCCGCATTGAAGCCGCTACGGGCGCCATTGTTCATGTAGGCGGGCCATTCGTCAGCGGCAGGCGCTTGCGGTGTGCTAGTTGCACTAAGAAATCCCGCGCCATTACTGGCGTAATAGTATCCGCCATATGCGAGGCCGCCGATAACCAGCAGCGACAGGAGCACCAAGAGTGGCCGCCGGAATCTGGATCTTCGTCTTGGTCTTACCATGTTTGTTGCCTGTTCATGTGGAGGGGGTGCAGGAGAGTACCCATAGGGGCCCTAGGTCCCCAGTTCTCTCTTTCTCTTTACAGTCTTCTCAGATAGCAGGGCACAAAACACAAGAGTGGGCGGTAAGCCCACTCCAAAATTATACTCGACGCTCGTAGCTAACCGAAAGCCCCAGCCTAGTAGTCGAGGTAGCCCTTGAGCTTGCTCGCGCCGTAGCGGGCGTAGCGCAGCTTGCGCAGGATGCGCGTCTCTATCTGGCGGATGCGCTCGCGGGTGATGTTGAACTCGCGGGCCACTTCCTCCAGCGTGCGGGGGCGGTCGTCGGCCAGACCGTAGCGCATCTCCAGTATCTTGCGCTCGCGATCGGTCAGCTTGCTCAGGATGTCTTCCACCTGCTCCTTGAGCATCTGGCGGGAGGCTTCCTCTTCGGGTGCGCCCGTGCTCTCGTCCTCGATGAAGTCGCCCAGGAAGCTGTCCTCACCCTCTTCCATGGGGGCGTCAAGCGAGGCGGGGTGGCGGGCCATGTCGAGTATGCGGCGCACCCTCTCGGCGGGCATGCCAAGCTCCTTGCCCAGCTCCTCCTCGGTCGGCTCGCGCAGGAGTTGCTGCTGAAGCTCATGGGCCGCGCGGCGCAGCTTGGTGACCATCTCTGTCACGTGCACCGGCAGGCGGATCGTGCGGCTCTGGTCGGAGATGGCGCGGGTTATGGCCTGGCGGATCCACCATGTAGCATAGGTGGAGAACTTGAAGCCCTTGCGGTGGTCGAACTTGTCCGCCGCTTTCATCAGGCCGATGTTTCCTTCCTGCACCAGGTCGAGCAGCGACAGGCCCCGACCGATGTACCGGCGGGCGATGCTTACCACGAGGCGAAGGTTAGCCTGCACCAGTATCTGCTTGGCCTGGTCGCCCGAACGCTTGAGCGCCTCAAGCTCGCGCATGCGGCTCTCTATCACTGTGGGGTCGATGCTGCCGTCGTTGAGGCTTTCCTTGAGCATCTCCATCTCGACTACGGCGTTGCGGCCCTGGGTCATGCGCTCGGCCAGCGCGCTCTCGTCGGGCGACTTAAGCAGGGCGGTGCGGCCTATCTCGCGCAGGTAGATGCGCACCGAGTCATCGACGGACACGCCTTCCATAGTCAGGGCGCGGTCAATGAAGCGCTCCAGCTCTTCGGGCTTCTCTTCCTCGACCGCGTCTACCTTCTGCAGTTCGTCAACGTCCGGTTCGCTTTCTTCCTCGAACTCGGTCTCGGCGCTAGGCTCGGTTATAGCAATCTCGTCAATCTCGACTTCCGCCACGATGCCGTTGGAGTCTATGCTGGTGATAGATGCGCTGGTGCGGGTTACAGCGCGCTTACCCTTGGCAGGCTCGGTGTTGCCGTCCATTTCGTCCAGGGCCAGCGTATCAAATGCCTCATCGAGCAGTTCCACCAGGCTCTCGCCGCGCGCTCCACCCGAACGGGACATGGTGTCGCCCAGGTCGAATCGCTCCGTCACGTCTAGGTCGTCCATCGAGGAGATGTCGATCTTCTCTGTGGAGGCCGCGAGGTTCTCCTCGTCACTCTCCAGGTAGGTGGAGTCCTCAACGATGATGAAGGGTGGCAGGTTGGGTGCCCCGGCCTTGCGCCTGGTGCGCGCGGACTTCTGGGGGGTGCCGTTGGCGCTACCTTCACCGGCAGCGCTTTTCCGCCTTCCCTGGCCTTTTACGGGGTTGTCGTCCTGGTGCGTGGTGGCATCGGCCATCTGTAGCGTTTTCTCCGAATTACGAATTACTAATTACGAATTCAGAGTTACGAGTTACGGGTTATGTGCGCTATCCCCGGTAGTTCGTAATTAGTAATTCGTAATTACTCTACGTCGATGCGTTTGCGGACTTTTGGACCTGAGTTGCCGGACATAGATTTGCTAAGGTGCTGCCACAGACTGTAGCCTGCCAGCAACGCTTCGCGGGTGGCATTTTGGAGGTGCCTGTTGGTCTCAGGTGGCAGTATCTGGCGGAATTGGTCGAGGAGGTCCTGCATATCAGGGGCAAACGCAGGCGCGGCAGGACTTGACTGCTGTGCCTGCGGTCGCGCGGGCCGGGTCCCTGGCGCTCCCGTGTCCTCCATGTGTCTCCCTCTCCCCCTCGTGAGGCCGGTCGCTTGAGTGTGCCGCCTGGCGTTCAGTTTCCGGTCCTCTAGGTACCCAACTATACCACCGTCAATGTTTCATTGCAAGGAAAACAGCCGACTGTCAAAGCAGGCAAGGCCGAGTGTGTAATTCGACAAGTAGGAGGTAGTTGTAGAGCGTGGCGAGGCGCATGTAGATGCTCACGCCTTGGCGAAGTTGATGCGTAGCTCGCCGTTGTCCAGCTTGGCCCCGGCCACCTGCATGGTGGCGAGGGCGCGGGGCAGGATCAGGTTGCGCTTGTAGTCGCCTACCTGCACCACTAGCTCGTCGCCTGTTTGCAGCAAATCGACCTGCTCCTTGGTGGCGAACGGCAGGGGCATCTTGAGCGTGAAGCCGGTGCCGTGGGCTTCTATCGACTGCACTTTGCCCCGGAAGAAGAGTGTAGCCGGGTCCGCGTCGTCAAACACAGCGTCGCCCATCTTGTCCAGCATATCCAGGCCCACCACCTCCGTATCGAAGAAGGGCACGTCGAAAATCGGGATGGGCGAGAAGCACTGCTCTATAAGCTCGTGGTTGCGCTTCTGTAGCTCGCGCCAATTATGCATGGCCGGGCTTTCCATTGAGGCGGGGAAGAGGCGGTTGCACACCACCATGTCGGTCGAATAGCCGAACAGCGACAGGTAGGTATACACGCGCTGGGCCTCTTTTACCACCATCTTCTCCGCGTTGAGCACGATGCGCACGGAGGTCATTTGCTGGTCGGCCAGCAGGTTGTGGATGCGGTCGAGCTGCGTGAGAAGTACCTTGATCGACTCGAAGACGTCGTCCTCGGGCATCGGCATGTCGGTGACGCGCTTGGCGATAGGGCGTATGATCTTGGCGGCCTGTCGCTGGATCGGGAAGAGCTTGTCGAGCCACCACTTGGCGATCTCCGGGAACGACAGCAGGCGCAGGGTGTCGCCGGTGGGCGCGCAGTCCACCACGATGGTGTCGTACAGGCCCGAGTCGTAGTGCTTCACGATGCGCACCAGCCCCGCAAGCTCCTCTGCGCCCGGCAGCACGGTCATTTCCTCGGCCACCACGTCTTCCATGCCTCGCCAGGAAAGGAGGGTGCTCAGGTACTTCTGGAGGGTGACCCAGGACTTGTCTACCTCGTGCAGGACCGAGACTTCCTGCGCCCACAGGTTGGGTGCGACCTCGACCGGCTCATGCCCCAGGGCTACGTCATACGAGTCGGCGAGCGAGTGGGCGGCGTCGGTGCTCATCACCAGCGTGCGGTGCCCTTTCTTGGCGAGGCGCAGGGCAGTGGCCGCCGATACGCTCGTCTTGCCGACACCGCCTTTGCCCGTATAGAGGATGATACGCATGACAGGCTCTTTCCAGCGTTTGCAGAAACACTACTCGCACCCCTCGCTAGGGCCAGGGGTGACATTACTCGGTGCTCGGTGAAGATGCTGCTCCTTGTAGCAACCACCCACAGCAACCAGTAGTAGTATATGGACGCGATATACAAATGTCAAACACTCGAGTGCCCCAATGAGCTTTGCTTCCTACTGTGCTGTTGATCGCGAAACACAGCAATCAGTAAGTCGATTTAGGTTCATTATTAATCAATCAAAGTATTGACAATGCATACACCTTGGTATTATTTTCTATGTATACGAAGATAATGTGCCTCTCACATCCAGGTAGTGATACAGTGCTCAATAGTACGAGCTTTAGAGGCTCGCTTGAGCGGTATATTGTCCTCGGTTCAGGTGGGGAGAAGGATCCTCTGCCTGAAGGTCCGACGCTTGATTGCAGAAAGGAGCATCCAATGTCCATCGACGCTACTAGCTCGTTGCCGGTCCCCCCGGTCATTCGATCTCGCTTACACCTGGCTGCGGAACGAGGAGAGTCCCTTGCGCCCGCGGATATACCTGTTAACCAGGCTGGTGTAACTTACGACATGGCGCAGCAGGCTACATGGCTCGATTCTCAGCATTTTGCCGTCGGACGCTGGGACGGGTCATTAAGCATCTTCGAGTTCAACACGGCGCCTAGCAGCGGACCCTTGATCACCAGCGCGGTAAGCACTCCTGCCTCAGAAGGGCTGCAAATGATCACCTGGTTGTCAAACAAGAGCTTCGTCACATCTAATGACGACGGTTCTCTGATACTCTGGAACTCCCCAAGCGGCTCGTGGCAAGACCTGAACATGCTACAGAACCTTGCCTACAAGGTGGAGTGGGGTGTCGCCAACAGCGGCGAGACCCTGGTGATAAACAACTACCTCTACCTAGTAGTGGGACACGCGAACGGTTTCGTCACTATCTGGTCCGGCCCTACGAGTGGCACTAACCTGAACCTCTTAAACATGGTGGATGTACGTTCCTCTCACCCTACCAACCCCTGGAATCTACACAACGTACGTGGCGTATCTCACATCTGGTTCAGCAGCAACGTGGTGACCGGCTCCGAGGACGGGGACCTGTGTGTAATAAGCATACCGAGCGGGCAGATTCTATCACGCACCACCTACAATCCGGGCGCTCAACGCGGTATCAACAGTATATCGACCTTCGGGCAGAACCTGCTGGTAGCAAATTGCTCGGTGGGCCCCAACGACAAGAACCTGTGGTACTACTGGATTGACGGCAATAACTGGAGTATTAGTCTGCGCGATAGCACCAACCTGAAGGTGAATCCCAATGCGCCGCAGGTATTCAATTTCTGTGTTACATGGGCTACCTACCCGAATGGCGCTTGCTTCTTTTCTTCGACGGAAGAGGGGGCGCTATGGATGGGCACAATCATCAACAACCAGAACCTCTCCATCTTTGGCAACAAGGTCGTAACCAGCCCTCTGGGCGCGGCATTGGCATTCAGTTACAACACCAACCTGGTGTATGTCAGCTATGACCTATATGAGTTCACCACTGGTAGCCCCAGCACTCCCGGTGGTCCAAGCCCCACCCCTGGCGAGCACGTGAACCCCCAAGACATCTCTGGCCTGATCAAGGCCGATAACCCGCCGTCGTGAAGATGGCGGCGGGACCTCTTATGTGCCCAGTGTGTACGTCTTGAAATCTTTCAAGGTGTGACTATCACCTTGCCGTGCATGTAGGGGTGGGGGACGCAGTAGTATTCATACTCACCTGGGGTGTTGAAGGTGTAGGTCCAGGTCTCATCGCGGTCGATCTGGGGGCTGTCTAGAGGACCACCTGGGTTGGATGAGGTGACGGTGTGGTAGTCCAGGTCGAAGTTGGTCCAGCGCACGGTGGTGCCCACCTGGACCGTCACCTCCCCCGGCTTGTAGGAGAAGTTGCGGATATCGACCGCGCGTTCGCAGCCGGGGTAGAAGGTGTTGCCCACGATCTTGGCCGCCTGTCCCCTGGTGACCAGGTTGCCGGGGCGGAAGTAGGGCCTGTTTTGTTCGTCGCAGGGGCCGCTATTCGGGTCAGCAGTACCGCAGGCGTAGCCACCCACCACGTGCCGCGCCGATAGTCGCTCTATATAGATGTAGAACGAGCTGGGGTCGGTGCTCACAGGCACGTCGGCATAGGTCTGTCCCGATTCTTCCATGTCGTATTCGGCGGCGTTGGCTACGATCTTCGATAGCTGTCCCCTGGTGGCGTTGTTGCCGGGGCGGAAGTAGGGCCTGTTGCCCGTCTGGCAGGACTCTCCCGGCCCGCCGCAAGGATACCCGCCCATGTAACCCCTGTGCGAAAGCCGGTTAATCCAGGCGTAGAAGGGGCTACCCGCCTCCACGTCCTCGTATACCTGCTCGCCGGGGTCCTCGGTGAAGCCCGCCGCCTCGGACACGATCTTCGATATCTGCCCGCGAGTAATGTTGGCTCCCGGCCTGAAGTAAGGGTCGCCCGAAGTGCCGCACGGTTCCCCAGGACCGCCGCAAGGGTAGCCGCTCACTATGCCTTTGCAGGCAAGGCACGTAATGTACGGGTAGAAGGGGCTGCCGGCAGCCACGTCCTGGAAGGAGGCGTCGCAGATAATGGTGGGGCTGGGCGTCGGGGTCTGGGGTGTAGCCGTTT
>JAXDKH010000142.1:0-11348 GCA_034667185.1 Chloroflexia bacterium
GTACCCGGTGACAACAGTATGTCACCGTTCTATAGAAACTACCTATATTGCTCCGCCAGTTTCTCGCCGAGTTGGGCTAATAGCTCGCGTAATTCCGGTGGGGAGTGCACCTCGGCCTCGGTACTCAGGCCGGCGAAGTAGCGGGCGTAGTAGTCCAGTTCGGAGGGCGGGCAGCGGAAG
Source organism: Chloroflexia bacterium (assembly GCA_034667185.1). Classification (GTDB taxonomy): domain Bacteria; phylum Chloroflexota; class Chloroflexia; order QHBQ01; family JADMIH01; genus JADMIH01. The sequence goes on from JAXDKH010000142.1 coordinate 181, forward strand.
TTGAGGTGGCCCGTGCCGTCGGCGTGACGCTGGATGTGCTGGCCCAGGTGCGGCTCGCTCTCGACGTAGGCCACGCCCCGAGTCGTGAGGGTGACGCTCACTTCGGGGTGCGACTCGTGGCCGTAGGGCCTGGGCTTCGGTGGCTGTACGTCGTTGAAGCGCTCTTCCGCGGGCGACACGCTCTGTATGCGGTCCACGCGGTAGGTGCGCTCTTCCCCTCGCTCGAACGTGTAGGCGCGGCAGTACCAGTAGCCGTTCTGCGTGGTGATCTGGCGCGGGAGAATGTGTAGCGAAGATAGTTGCGCGGCTGATTTGTACATGACCAGCACCCAACGCCCCTCCCGTGCAGCCGACATTAGCGCCTCCAGATGTGGCGATCTCTGCGCGCGCTCCGGCACGTCCACGGCTACCGTCTCCAGCATGCGTTCGACTTCAGGGCGTTGCTCGTCAGGCAACAGCGCCCGCAACTTCGCCGCGAGGGAGGTACGCTCCAGCCGGAACGGAGTATCGGCAAGGCGGTTGATCGAGTCGAGCGCCAGCAGGAGCAGAAATGCTTCGTTCGATGTGAGGGGCACGGGTGCCAGGCGGTAGCTAGACGGCAGCGAGTAGCCACCACCCGCACCATCCTGCGACACCACGGGCACGCCCATCTCGCAGAGCGCCTGCACGTCCCTCAGCACCGTGCGCTTCGACACCTCAAAGTGCCGGGCGATTTCGTTGGAAGTGCGCGGCTTCTCCTGGAGGAGCAGGAGGGTGGCGGTGAGGCGTTCGATACGGTTCATTGTGCTTAACCCTATTGATTATTCACCGCAGAGACGCAGAGGACGCGGAGGTTACGCGGAGAAAAGTATTTGGTTAGATATGCGAAAAGGGCAACATCGTGATGTACAGTGTTGCCCTTTACAAGAACACCTCAATTCTTCTCTGCGTATCTTTGCGTCCTCTGCGTCTCTGCGGTGAACAAACCTGTTCCTCTCGGCGCAACTGCTGAACTCGTCTTAGCCGCCGACCGCTACCCCTTCTTCTTTCGCCTTCTCCCCATGCTTCTTGACTTTGTGGCCGTTATGTGAGGGGATGTCGGTGTCCGTGATGCGCTGTAGTTCGCGCTCGAACATGTGGCGCAGGATGGCTACCGACGTGGCGTAGGCTGAATCCATGCCCAGGTATGCGAGGCGGATCGCGCCCAGGTTCTTGCCGCGGGTGTACGGGGTGTCAGATGCGTAGTGGAGGAAGCCGAGGTCGAACGGCAGGCTGGTGAAGTTGATGTGCTCGTTCACGGGGTAGCGGGTAGGGTGGGTGTACTCGTACAGGCCGTTGAGGTACGGGCCCGCCTCCATCTCCACCACCGTGAAGTTCTCGCGGTAGTAGAAGTCGAGGTAGGGGCGGTTCTGCAAATAGGTGCCCTTCACTGTGACCGCCTTCTGGTTGTCCAGCACCGAGCCATAGACCAGGAACGGGGCTACCATGCCCGCCGTGAAGCAGTTGTTCAGCCAGTAGGTGTTTTGCGAGTGCTCGTCGAACACCGAATCAGGGATCATCACGTCGCCGATGCGCCCGTTGAGCGTGGCCGCCTTGCCGAGCACGTACACCCCCTGCACGTTCTCCAGGCTCTGCGCCACCTGTACGAATATATAGTAGGCGGCCAAGCCGAGGGGATAGTCTATGTTCAGGATGATGGCGTCGCTCTTCTTGAGGCGCTCTATCTCGTCAAGCCGCAGGCGCGAGTCGAAGTCTTCGGGGTTGAGGCGGCCCAACTCTATGACCTGGGCGTCGATGGGCATGCCCTGCTTGCTGTGCACGTAGTAGATGCCGCGCTCGGCTTCTTCTTGGCTGCGGCTGAGCATAGCCTTTCGGCCCGACTCCGTTTCGTGGTAGTAGCGGCGGGAGGCGTAATAAAGGAGGTTCTCCAGGCTGGCGCGCGTCTCCCCACTCTTGATCTTGTGGTACTCGCCCAGTATCTCGTGATCGTTGGCGCGCTGTAGGAACTTCTCGATGTCAGGCGTGGCTCGCACGATGCTGCCGCTGAGCATGTTCACCATCGCGTGGATGTTAGATGATACGAAGTACACCGGCCTGTCGTACAGGTCCTTCTCCAACATGACCTGATTGACCGGCTGCCACCACTGCTGGGTCGCCTGGGCGTAACGGACGTAGGAGCCGCCGAGCATCCGCACCGTGAAGCTCTTTTCGTTCTCCAGCATGACGAGCAGGTTGTTCCAGATACCCTCGCCCCAGATAGCTTCCAGCCGCTCCCAACTATCGTGCGTGATGGACAGGCGCTGCTGCATCACCTTCACCACCTCGTCGTACAGCGCGGGTGGGGCGTCGCGCATCGCCAGGATTAGCTCGCGGGTGTTCGGCTCGCTGTTCAGCAGTATGTGGAACTTGTTCCACTCGATCTGGAAGCCCGTGAGCGTGGGGATGAGGTCGTCCACGTCGGAGGCTGAGGAGACGTACACTGCCAGGTTCTCCTTGCCGTCCCACGCCCAGCGGCGACGCCTGCCCGGCGCGTTTACCTGCTCCCACTGCCCAACGTCGAAGCCTGCCTTGGTGAATACCTCCGTCGACTGGCCGAGCAACACCCGGCGCACCTGCATCACCTGCGCGGGGAGCCGCTGCACGCAGTAGAAGAAAGCCGAGGTGTCGGGGGCCTTGCTGCGGGCGTTGACGTGGAGCGCGGAGTCGGCGTTGAGATGGGCCTGGACGAGCGCCTTGATCTTGACCTCGCCGGAGGAGCGCAGCATCGTGGAGTAGGTGCGAATGTAGACTTCCACGTCCTGCTTGGAGGCGGGGTGTATCTCCTCGCGCTCCAGGTTGTCCAGGCGATTGTCGCCCGAAGATGAGAATACCCGCTCGTCTGCGTTCGGATCGTCTGCCGTCATTGGCTCGCCTCCATAGCGTTCACTTTACCATACATGCTTACATTTACATATTAGCATGCAGTATATGTCCAGGGATAGGGGCTGTCAAAAGATTTCCAAGCAACTAGAGGTGCCCATAAAGAGGCGACGGAGTTTCTCTAGATGCGCAGAGTAACAACAAACCAGGTAGCCTGATTACCTCGTCGGACTACCTGGTTTATGCTTTGCATCTATGCCGGGCCGAAACCCACAGGTGAAGAGCCTTGATTCTTACTTCTGCTCGTAGGCGACTTGCGATAGCAGATTTCCGGTGTGGGCGTCATACACTTGCATAACATGATCATAACGGACCGGCTTAAGTCCGGGCGGACCGTCTACGACGAAATCTCCACTGTATACGACGTAGCACAAGAGAGCGATATGATCAAGCGGTAGATCTGCGGCCTCCACCCTTATAGCCCGAAGTTCCTGTAGGGTCAGGAACTGAATACTTTCTATCGACGGTCGCCCACCGTCAACGCGTATGCGGCCGAAACCATCAGTAGATTTGCTCACGTAGTTGCGTACGTCGTTCTCCGTAAACGCCGGTAGATTAGGCGCGGTACCCAGGATAGTAGGCTGTATGGCGGGAACACCCATGACGCGTGTAGTACCTGCACTATCTTCTGACGCATCCGGATCAGCAGGGGTAGCTGGCGGCAGCTCCGCAGAGGGAGTAGCCTGCGCAGTTACCTCAGAGGGTGCGGTAGCAGCCTGCAAATTAGCAGCGCCAGGGACGCTGGAATATACGGCAACGGCAAATGCACCCATTAGCAGCAAGACAGAAAGAATGCCTAACAGATAAGATCGTGAGACTTTCATGTTAACCTCCTAATTACCACCAGCTTCTCAGGTATACGGCCCATGAAAACGTGGTTTTGCGAGCACCGCGTGCAATCACTAGCTGCGTAGCCAACAGGAATGTTATGAGCTTCAATTGACGGAGCAGCACCAATTCTTGAACGTGCCACCGTCATTGCCTGTAGCAGGCACAGTTTCCCAACTCGGATTCTGATGAGCATCATCCACTACGCTGCCGCCGTTAACCTGCGCAACGTATGTACCATCTGACAATTGCCATTTATTGGCCTTCCACCGAATATCTCCATTGCTGGACGGATTGGAATCCGTGATCAAGTCTAGCTCGGAGCCGACAGTTATCAAGTTACCGGCCCAGTTCGAACCTCCTTGGGTAGTGGTTATCACAATGCTGAAGTTAGTAGTCCCCGCTACACTCACAGCAGCCAACAAGAGCGTCGTGGTAGTTTGTCGGTTACGTGTTATCTTAAAGCTTGTATAGCCATTCTTGTCGGCCACAGGTACCTGTCCAATCCGGTTCTCGATATAAGCCCCGTTGTTAGGTAGCTGATAAGCATAAAAATACGAAGTCACCGAATAGGAGTTTGGATAACCAACATAATAACCAATCTCAGCCCATGCATTTACGTTCGTATCGTCCAACCAGACTTCTTGAGAAAGGAAGCTCGGGTCGGTGGTAGTGAGACTTAAATCTTTTACGTAGATGTTAGTCCACGTACCCCATGTCGCACCCCCCCACTTGGCAATCCCAAAACAATGAGGAAATGCACAGGTCCAAGCATACGCTGGTTTAGCTCCCGAAAGCGAAAACAACGACACGTTAATTGTTAGCATAACAGCTACCAACAAGCTCCAGCGGCGCATCAAGGTTCGATAGAGTGGACTGCTCATGAGTAAAGCTCCTTGCAAGCACTAGACTAACTTCATTCCTGCCACACGGTTGATGATTCACACGAACGTAGTGATTACTGTCCTATGGGTGTTGATATTATCAGTAATACTTGATATTTGTCAAATGGGAATAACACAAAGCTTTTCCATCATTGCACCTATTGTTTATAGTCGCTAGGGCCTATCTGCAAACTCGACAAACGGCGGTTGAAACCGAGTGCTACATCTACAAGGTCGGCCTACGCCGACTATATCAGATGTAGCATAGTCCCCGTAAGGGGGACTTCGTAAGTGTAGCCCGCAGATTTATCTGCCAGGCCATAGTTTGCAGATAGGCCCTAGATTAAGAAGCTGCTGACACCAGGACCTTCATACGTGACCTAGTCCCACCCCCTTCGGGTCCACTTGTCGCGGGTTACGTGCCGGCTACGGTGTTCTACGGCTGCGAGACACCTGCGAGGCCCTGACCGTCTAACACCTCTGGGTGGGGCAAAAGGGGGTGGGATATTACAAGCGCAGCCCACCTCCTTTTTTGCCTCGTGCATCCGTACTCTGCTACTATTGACAGGGGGTGCATAACGTGCTAGACTCGGCCTAATTGCGGCGCACAATGGCAGCAGTGACAGGCTGCTTCTTAACCTCGTGTATTAGCCTGCTTTTCTTTCCACGTACCTATTGCGGCATGCTATGCACCAACACCAGGGTTTTCTTACCGCAACGTCCCAGATAAATCGTCCCAGGTAATCTGCAAGTAAAGGGGAGGAGTCTCATGACAGCGAAAGGTTTCAAATGGGCAGTATTCTCCGGTTTAGGTGCGCTCTTGTTAGTGATGATGAGTGTGCTGGCGATGGGTGGCTCGGCCCGCGCCTCGTATCGTGCTGAGGTGGTCGCCCCACTCGGCGTATCGTGCCAGACATATACGGAGATCGAACCCAACAATACGATCTCGAACGCCACCAACATTCCTGCCCCCGCGCAGGCCAGGGTGAACGGCAGCATAACCCCCGCCGGAGATGTAGACTACTTCAGCTTTGGCGCTGCCGCGGGTAGCAGCGTCTGGGCATACGTCGTGACCAACCAGTCGGCCCCTAGTACGGACAGCGTGCTGACTTTATCGGATGTCAACACCAACACGCTGCAACTTGACGACGATAATGGCTTCCAGTCTACGCTATCTTCCGCGATTGCCGGGGCGCCGATTACGCAGACAGGCACCTACGCGTTTCAGATGCGACAGTTTGGTGGTGCCACCATAATGAGCCAGTACTATCTCTACATGGACGAGACATTTGGACCTCCAATTGAAGAGACTGAGGCGAACGATACGCTGGGTACAGCGGACGCCTACACTGTTGGTACGGTGATTTCCGGCAGTATCCCAATTAGCACCGACGTGGACCTCTATACTTTCCCGCTTACTGCCGGCGACCAGATCGTGATCCAGGTAGATGGCGACCCCGACAGGAACGGCACCAACCTCTCACGGGTCAACCAGTTCAACCCTAATTTCGATCTGCTGGACAGCGTCGGCTCGCTCATTACGGCTGTGGACAGCGACAGCCAGGGTGGCAACGGCGGCCATCTCTCGGAAGCCCTGGTTTACACCTCAACAACGACAGCCAACTTCACCGTGCAGGTGAAGTTCGATCCAAGCACTCCGGTTGAGGACGATTTGGGACAATACCGCCTGCACATATACAAGGTAAACTGCCCTGCGGGTGCGAATACCGCAACGCCAACCACTACATCTACAGGTACAGGCACTGTAATTCTGCCCACGAATACTGCTGCACCCACCAATACCGTCGCACCTACTAACACTGCTGCACCTACCAATACGTCAGTACCTGCCACCTCCACCAGTACGCCAGTACCGGCTACGTCTACCAGCACAGGCACTGTTGTACCACCCACCTCCACCAGCACAACCGTAGCCCCCAGTGCTACATCTACAGTAGCAGCCACAGGCACGGTAGCAGGTGCCACAACTACAAGCACACCTTTAGCCACGGCCACAATCTGCACGATCAACTTCCCTGACAACAATCCAGGGGATACGTTCTACGAGTACATACAGTGCCTGGCTTGCAAGGGTGTGGTCACAGGCTACCCTGATGGCATGTTCCACGCGGAGCGCAACATCACCAGGGGGCAGATCTCCAAGATGGTGTCCAATGCCGCAGACTTCAACGAGGACCCAGGTGACCAGATATACCAGGACGTGCCACCCGGCTCTCCTTACTACCCATACATCAACCGCCTCACCAACAGGGGTATCATGTCAGGCTATCCGTGTCCAGACCGTCCTGCGGGTGGGTGTTCTCCTGACAACCCTGTGATATTCCTGCCTAACGCCAATGCCACACGTGGGCAGCTCTCCAAGATAGTGTCTAACGCCGCGGGTTACAACGAAGCGGTGAGTGGGCAGTTCTACGCAGATGTGCCACCCACAGGAGAGGGCTCACAGTTCTACGAGTGGATCATGCGCCTCACCAACAGAGGGGTCATGTCAGGTTACGCCTGCGGAGGACCTGGGGAGACATGCGATGCGCAGAACAGGCCCTACTTCAGGTGGAACAGCGATGTGACGAGGGGGCAAGCCTCTAAGATCGTGGCTAACACCTTCTTCCCTAACTGCCAGACGCTGCCGGTAACGAAACCGTAGCCAGCCGGCACGGTGGAACAGGGCCGGACAAATTGTGAGACAGAGGGCAGGCGTGCAGAATGGGCAGCCTGCCCTCTTCGCGTGCCGTGGCAGGCAGTGGCAGCGCACAGACGCTTCGTGGTAGAATAACGCGCCGCGTCAGCAGAATGCAGCACGTATTTCCTGTTACGCATCGCCAACAAACTACGTCGGAGGTCGTGTTTGAAAATCAATAAGGTGTCGATTGTCATCCCCGTGTACAACGAGGAGCGCACTATTCGCCAGATCATCGAGCAGGTGCGCGCCGTTGCCATGGGCCCGGTGGAGAAGGACATCATAGTCGTGGATGACTGCTCTACCGATGGCACGCCCGCCGAACTCGAAGCGCTGGCCCGCGAAGGAGCTATACGCCTGTTCCGGCACAAGGTGAACCGGGGTAAGGGCGCGGCCTGCCGCACCGGTATCAAGCAGGTGCAGGGCGATGTGGTCATCATCCAGGACGCTGACCTCGAATACGACCCGGCGGACTACCCTCACCTGCTCGCGCCGATACAGAAGGACCGTAGCAAGGTAGTCTACGGCTCCCGCTTCCTCGGGCCCCATAAGGCGATGTACTTCTGGCACACCCTGGGCAATAAGCTGCTTACCCTCATCACCAACGTCCTGTTCGACACCACGCTGACCGACATGGAGACCTGCTACAAGGTCTTTACCGCCGATATAGCCCAAAAGCTGCGCCTCAAGTCTAACCGCTGGGGCTTCGACCCCGAAATCACCGCCAAAATCCTCAAGATGGGCAACCGCATCTACGAAGTGCCAATTTCCTACACAGGCCGCGAGTTCTGGGAGGGCAAGAAAATCTCCTGGAAAGATGGCTTCACGGTCATTAGTACGCTGATTAAGTACCGATTCAGAGACTAGTGGTTAGTGGTTAGTGGTTAGTGGTTAGTGGGTAGTGGTTAGTGGTTAGTACCTTGTGAGGTGATTATGGATAGCTTGTCGAAGATACGTAGCTACAGGGACTTGATTGCTTGGCAGAAGGCTATGGACTTGGTTGAGCATGTTTATCTTGCTACTCGTAAATGGCCTAAAACGGAACTATATGGCTTGACCAATCAGGTTCAGCGTGCTGTAGTGTCTGTACCCTCCAATATTGCTGAAGGCCAGGCTAGGACATCGACAAAGGAGTTCCTGCATCACCTGAGTATCGCGCGTGGTTCTTTATCTGAAGTTGAAACACAGTTATTGATCGCTCAGCGTCTCAGATATATCACCAAGGCCGATGCCGAAGGCCTGTTATCTGAAGCAGGTGAGGTTAGTAGATTGCTCAGCGGACTCCTGAGAGCACTAACCACTAACCACTAACCACTAACCACTAACCACTAACCACTAACCACTAACCACTAACCACTAACCACTAACCACTAACTACCATGAGCATCATCGGAGTAGACGTAGGCGGGACGAAGATACTTAGCGTCCGCGCCGACGATAAGGGCAACATTCAGGCGCGAGAGCTATGCTCCACCGAGGCGGAGCAGGGGCTGGACCATGTCATTGGGCTGATTGCCGGGTCCATAGAGAAGCTGGCGGCAGGTGAGAAGATAGAGGCTGTGGGCCTGGGGATACCTGGACCGCTTGACCCGGCGAAGGGGATCGTGTACGACCCGCCCAATCTGCCCGGCTGGGACGACGTACCGCTGGTCAGCTTGCTACGCAAGAAGCTGGATACGTTGCGCGACGTGCCAATGGTGTTGGTGAACGATGCTAACGCGGCGGCCCTGGCGGAGTACCACTTCGGCGCGGGCACGCACTATGAGGGCGAAATGCCGCTGAAGCACCTGGTGTATCTGACCATCAGCACCGGCATCGGCGGCGGGGTAATCAGTGATGGCAAGCTGCTTGTGGGCAGCACGGGCATGGCGGCCGAGCTTGGGCACATTGTGATCGACGCGGGCGGCCCCCGGTGCGGGTGCGGCAATCTCGGCTGCCTGGAGGCCTGCGCTGCCGGGCCAGCTATTGCGCGGGAGGGCTATTTGATAGTCAAGTCGCGCCGTCCCACGAAGATGACCGAGTTGGTCAAAGGCGCGGCCGAGGACGTGACCGCCCAAATCGTGGTCAAGGCCGCGCGCCAGGGCGACCATGAAGCTAAGCTGCTGATGGAGCGCGAGGGTATGCTGGTCGGCGTGGGGGTGGTGAACTGCATACACTCCTTCAACCCGCAGCTAATTGTGCTAGGCGGCGGCGTCACCAACGCCAAAGAGCTGCTGTTCGACCCGGTGCGCGCCACAGTGGCGGACCGCATTATGCCCGCCTACAAAGGCACCTATCAGATAGTGCCCGCGGCACTGGGTAGTGACGTAGGGGCGCTTGGGGCCGTAGCCGCCGCGCTGGTAGAAGTGAGAGGCACTAGCCGGGACTCGTAGGAGCCGCGCGGTCCTTACGAGTCGTATTACGCAACTCCACTGGGGAGGGCCGTATGGATGACAGCCGCATGGTGGGCAAGCCAACGCTTATGGCGATCTACCCGCAACGGTACGAAGCGGCGGCTATATTGGACAGCCTCCGCAGGGTGGGGTATCCTTTAAACGATGTGTCGGTGTACTACCGGCTGAAGGGCACAGACCACGTGGTGGACGCGACCACCGGGCGGGTAGCCGCCGGGCAGTCGGTCAACCAGGATGAAGTTACCCAGGAAGGGTTGAACGGCGCCGAGACGGTGGTGCTGCTACACCCCGGCACAGAGGTCGTCGAGACGGTGACGGGCGCGCTTCTACAGGTCGGTGAGCCTAACATCCTGTACGAAGGTGAGACCGACGTGGCGGGCAGCCTGGGCGGCTACACGCGTATAGACGACACGTACAACACGGAAATATCGAGCAGCTAGCAGGCTGAAACTATGTTTGACCTGAACTTCAACCCGGTAACGTTCTTTGGCTTTATGCTGGGCTTCGTGATAGGCACCACCTTTCACGAGTTCATGCACGCCTACTCCGCGTACCTGCTCGGCGACGACACCGCGCGCCGCCAGGGCCGCGTGACCCTCAACCCCGCCGCCCACTTCGACCCGCTGGGCTTCATCATGGGCATCCTGTTGGCTCTTAATGTAGGCTTGATAGCCTGGGGCCGCCCGGTGCCGGTGAACCCCTACGCCCTCAGGGGTGGCAGGCGCGGCATGGCTATTGTGGCCGTGGCCGGGCCGCTGTCCAACCTGGCGTTCGCCGCGGCGCTTTCGCCCTTCTACCACGCCACGCTTGGGGTATTCCCCGCAGACGTAAGCGGCGTAATTCAGCGGATGATTTACATCAACGTGCTCCTTTTCTGCTTCAACCTGATACCGATACCTCCCCTGGACGGCTTCAACATCCTTGTCGGTATCCTGTCGAACTCCTGGAACGTCATACTGGAGCCAATACGTCGCTACGCTCTCCCCATCCTGATAGGCGCGGTCTTTATCGTGCCGTATGTCAGTCGCACGCTCCGGTTCGATTTGAACCCCGTGGCGGAGATAATTGGGCCTGTAGCGCGGGGACTTCTTCAGGTGTTCGGCCTCGCGTGACGCTTTCGTGACAGCCGGTGTGCCAGGTAGGTGGCTCTACAGGTCGAGGCAGTTCTTTGCGGCGTTGGGCGTCACATCAAGGCTCAGCCGCGAGGACCTGTCGGAAGCACGTCGCGTGCTCGGACATGATCTGTACAGGGTGTTCGCCGCCATGCCCACACCGTACAAGCGGCACGGTCTGAGCGTTTACAGGAAGGTGCAGGCGGTTGGCAGCGATGAGGTCTTGCTACAGGCGGCACTGCTGCACGACTCAGGTAAGTACGACCCTGCAAGCGGTAGGTACGTCACAGTGCCGCACAGGGTTGCGATGGTGTTGCTGGAGGCGCTACCACCATGCCGGCCTGTGCTGGAGTGG
>JAXDKH010000143.1:0-16946 GCA_034667185.1 Chloroflexia bacterium
CTTCCGAGGGCGTGAAGGCGAAATGGGGCCAGCCCTCGGCGTCGGTGGGAGTGCGGTCGGACAGGTTGACCCCGTCCAACGGCTCCCACAATGTATTATCGCCGTCAAAGGCTACCAGTTTCATCTATTCGGTTCGACGTTTATGAGGGGGCTTGTCCTCGTCACAGGCATATAGCTGCTCGCGAAGACGAGTCAAGTGTGACCGGCACGCGCCGATGGGAGAGACAATAATAGACAACCTCACCCCAAACAGGGAGAGGGGAAATTATATCCGCCGTTTTACCTGTAGCGGAAGGTGATGCGGCCCTTGGTCAGGTCGTAGGGCGAAAGCTCCACGAGCACGCGGTCGCCGGGCACGATCCTGATGTAGTTAGTGCGCATCTTGCCGGAGATGTGGCCGAGCACCTTGTGCCCGTTCTCAAGCTCGACGTTGAAAATGGCGTTCGGCAAGGCGTCAACCACCGTGCCGTCCATGGTAATTACGTCGTCGCGGGTGCGGCGCGGGGCAGCCGGGGCGACGGTGGTGCCGGGTGCGGGGGCCGGGCGCTGGTTCCTCTTTGGGTAGTTCTGTTTCTTCTTCATTCGGTAAGCCGTTTCCTCCTTGTGCGTTTCCGCTCTTGAGCAATAAAATAGCCGGAGTGATGCCCCCGGCGTTCCTCACAATATCCCGATAGCAGCACAACATGTGCGAAACAATATCGGCAACTTGAGACGGTCAGAGGGGTACATGCCGGTGCTCCTCTCTCCTCGTATTGGGCGAGTCGCAGTGCTACGCGTACATTATACACGCTTGTTGCGTGGAATACAATATTGGGGAAATTGGGAATTGGGAATTGGGATTTCGGATTTGGTTGGATACGTAGTAAGTCCGCAATCCCAATTCCCAATTTCCTCTAGAACGTCCAGACGTTTTCGAGGATGCGGGTGATCGCCCATACTACGATGGGCAGGAGGATGGCCGAGGCGACCGCGCGGAAGGTGTCGGACTGCCAGGGCCAGGTGGAGATTTTGCTGAGCACCGTCTGCTCCTTCAGCAACCCATCGAGCGCTTCGTTGACGCCTCCCATGCCCTCGAACTCGCCATTCTCGCGGCGGCGGTGCAACTCGGCAATCGTCGCTTTGAACTGCTGCTGAGCTTCGGTCACGGCGGCCGCCTTGGCTTGGCGCAGGAGCCTGCGTGCTCCCACCAGGGGCCACACAAACAGAATGACAACGAGCGCGCTGAACATGACCAGCTCGAATATACTTGCGGCGCTGACGGTTACCGCACCATTCTCCGGTGATACATTGACGAACCCCCATGCGTAGCTGGGTATAGCCAGGCCTATAGCGGTGCGGGCCGCCAAGCGGGAAAGGGAATGCATGGGCCGTAGATTGAATAGGTCGACTCGCGCGTAAGAGGCGTAAGTACGGCTGACCATGCGAAGCTGGCGTATGCTGTGATAGATAAGCATAAACGCGGTGCCATAACTCAGGGCCAACTCGACAAGTTGCAGCACAGTGGCAGGGACGGAACTGAAGAACCCTGTCGCGGCCAGGGTTTCGGGGCTGTCAGTTAGCGGGTAAGCCACCCCATAAAGCGCACCTATGACAGCCGCGATCAAAGCGGGCCGCGCAGGTAGCGTTGTGTACCTGTACTTCAGTTCGGCGTACTGCCTATCGTCTATGTCCATTGCGGGGCGGAAGTCGGCAAGTGCCTCCGCCGCCGAGTTATCCAGGTAATGCAGCAGACCAAGGGCGTAGGGAAAGGTGCTGGCTCCCAGGAATATCAGCCAGGTCACACCACCAACGGGTAGTGAGCCATCAATCCACTTTGTGGCGGAGGACAGCACGATCAAAGCTAGTCCGATGGCAGCATAGAAAATCCAGGAGGGTGCGGGCAAGCGCCGTACCCAGTCCGTAATACGGTCCACAAAGCTCGGGTTGTAGGGCCGGATAGTACCCGGCTCTGCCTTTCCCAGCACACCTGAAACAGCAACTTCACTCATGCTTTGGCTCCAACGATAAGCAGGCAAGCTTTTATGGCATTCTGCTAAGGGGATTCTGCTGTGCCGATTATACCACCGCGTTAACTTGAGGAAAGGGGGGTATTCAGATCTTGTGCTAAAATGGCACCGTGCGTCTGCAACTGAATAACCTGAAGCAGTTGGTAAGAATGACCGGCAGGAAGAGCATCTATGGGTCAGGAGGGGTACTTTGGACGGTGAGCAGGAGAGAAACGACTTTGGAGCGTTCGATGAAGTCAAGCGGGCGATTGTGGTGTGCGCGCACGCCGACGACCTGGAAACCATGTGCGGAGGCACCATCGCCATGCTCGTTGAACGGGGTGTGGAGGTGTACGAGCTAATCTGCACAATCGGTGACCTGGGATCGCACGACCTCAGCCTGACCCCGGACAGGCTGGCCGAGATGCGCCGCAGGGAAGCGGAAGAGGCGGGGCGCGTGCTCGGACTGCGAGAGGTAGTGACACTGGGGCACCACGACGGTGAGTTGGAGCCGTCGCTGAAGCTACGGGAGCAGGTGGCGAGCTACTACCGCAAATGGCAGCCTGATACCCTCTTCACGTTCGACCCCTGGTGGCCCGGCCAGATACACCCTGATCACCGGGCCGCAGGCATGGCCGCGCTAGATGCGTACATGCCTTCCAAAATGGAGTTCTACCATCCCGAACAACTGGAGGAGTGCCAGGTCGCCAACCTCCAGCGCGTTTTCTTCTTCAGCCCCAGGCAGGCCACCATCTTTGTGGACGTAAGCGGGGTGTATGATAAGAAGTTTGCGGCGTCACTCGTCCACAAGAGCCAGTTCCCGGAGGGCGAGAAGAGCCTGGAGTGGATGCGCAACCTTGATTCGCAGGCTGCTAGGATGGGTGGGCTGGAGGTGCAGTACGCCGAGCAGTTCGGTAGTATGAGGGTGTGGTAAGGAAGGCGAACTTATAGCAGATTGCCGGAAGCCGTCGAGAGATTAGCCTTCTGAAAGAAGCTGCTCGTGCTAGAGGGGCCGATGTGGTGTGCTGACCCTTTTCTACCCACCATTAGCAAGAAGCCAGTACTGCCCTATTCAGGCAATTGAATAAGCCGCGGCTCATCCCCTTGCAAAGCCCTTAGAATTTGGTTCTGGAACTGTCTGGTTTCCTCAGCGTCCACACCAGTTCTCTTGAAATCCTTGACATAGATCACCGTATACTGGCAATCTGAATGCTTGCCCACGATGTAGAATCTGTGCCGGCCAGTGTGGTACTTACGTACTTGTCGAAGTTCGTCGTCATGGATCCAGCTATCCAGCTGTCTGAGTAACTTATGCAGCCCGTTTGGAACTTCGATACTATCTTCCGCAGCCAATCGCGCTAGCGTTTGTTCCCAGTCTCGTGTCTGACCTGCACGACGCAGTTCCTCAAAGCCTTCAGTAGCGACGCTATTCGCGTACATCAAGCACACGCAAGCCCTCCTGGTCAGCTAATGCGCGTTTCACTTCGGCCTGGAAGTCTGCGTTACTCTCTAATATATCTTCTTCGAGAGCATCCATGTCAATACCGCGCGCGTTGAACTGCATGGCTTTGCGGAGAAAAGCGAAAGCTCCTGCTATCTGTGTGTAGGAGAGTGATGGAAATTCTGTCTTTAGCTCCACATGATCTATCATGCTGTCAACAGCCTCAACAAACTGATAAAGTAACGTAGCCTCATTATTCTGGTCGAAGATCACCGGAAGGAAGGCACATTCTGGTTTTAGCTGCACGATGTTCCCGGTTTCGGTACTTGCCTCCATGAGAAATCTTAGAACCGAAACTGTGCGGGTCTGTGCATGTAATCGACTAACGAGCGCATCAAGAGATTCGTTTATTTCGCCTAGAGCATCGGTGCTGGCTTTCTTTGCTGGCAGGATCTCTGGACCTGCAAATTGTCCGCGCACGCTAACCATTGTTTTTATCTCCCTCTAGGTTGCTGTCGGTTGATTGCGGCGGTTGCTTAGGTGGCTGAAAAATACGCCCTATGTCTATCGTCCCGAACTGTGCTTCATGTTCAGTTAGGGTGCTTGCCAGTACATAGACTAACCGTTTGGCATGAGGCAGACTACTATAGACCCTAGCAACAACCGTAGCATGCTGCGGGTCGTCTATGTCCCTTTGAGCAAAGCTAAAAACAACTTCTTCCGGTGTCACTTGAACAGCAGAAAGATTAGCATAAACTACCGGTATACCAGGTGGTTCTTCGACCAAATAGCCCGCAGGTTGCTCTTGATCTTGCTGCCCTGTTGACTCGGTTGGTTGTGTTTCCATAATTTGAGACTAGTGAATCTGCCGTAAGGGGTCTGAGAAGAAGTGCACGGGTTTTGAAAAGAGTTCCCCATTGTGAACCCTTTTCTGCATAACTGCATTCTATACTATTTGTCAATAGTTTACATCACCCAAAGGTGGTAGGACCCCCTGACGAAAAGAGCAGGCTCTTCGTACGTTCCTACCCGCTAAGTGGTTACATGCAGCAACTCAGTACCCAACCAACAAAGCAGAATGAGTACAGCCTCCAAGTCCGAAGGTCTAATCTCCGCGCGAGCTTCCCCGTAGCACTCCGTGGAGGGTATCAAGCATGGTAAGTGGGTGCCCTAATCTTGTCATGCTACTTATAAGTCGGTTGTCCGCGAACAATCTAAGAGGGCAAGCAGATCCCCTGGCCCTAACAAAGCACGCTGTTAGTGTATTCTATCTACTCAATCAAGATGGAGTTCTACCACCCGGAGCAACTAGAGAATTGCTGGGTTGTCAACCTCTAGCGCGTTTCTTCCAGCAGGGGAAGTTTAGGGGCTAGGAGCAGGCGGCATGCCCTCTATCGAAATGTCGTCGCAATACACGGGTGAGACATTCCCGGCGACATCCCTGTACTGCACGTTCGCGTACCAGCCCTGGAAGTTGCCGAAGGCGGTGGTCATGTAGACCTTCTCAGCGGCGAATGGCTCCCAGACGATGCGCTGCATGTCCGCCTCGCTCATGCAGCTGCCCAGCATACCCCCTTTGGCACGCATCTCCGTAACCTGGCCCGCGGTGCTTTTCGCCTCGAACTGAACGTGCAACTCTATCGTTTCGCCCGACACACCCCCGGCTACGCTGTTCCCGCCTTCTACCAATATCGACCCGGTGACCGGAGATGTCGCTGCGGTGTCGGTTGGGATCATAGCGCTGGGCGTATTGGTCGCAAGGGGAGCGTTAGTAGCTGTAGGGAAAGCCGTGGCTGTTGGGGGCACTTCTGTGGTGGGCACAGTGGTGGGGACGTTCCCGGCGGGCGCGCCACACCCAACCAGAGTTAAAGCGAGCGCGATCATAACGGCACTGAACGTACGTATCCCGGACCGGCGCATGATTTCCTCCTCATGTAAGGACGTTGTCCGACGCGCCTCACCCCACGCCGGAAGCTCAGAAGCCGCCGGTTTCGCATTCTCATGATACGCCAACCTACAGCAGCTACAAAGGTAGTTTACCACCCGGCACAACTCGCCACCAACCTGTAGCGGGAGGCCCAATCCGCGTGGGCGGGGAGGCAGCTAGGGCCGTAAGTTATAATGAGGTAGATTAAGTTGGAGATTGAGTAGGTGAGGGAGGACGCGCACATGCTGAGAAGGGTAACCATAAGTTGGTTTAAGCAGAGAAGCGGTAGTTACGCTTTGAAGGGTATTACCGTGGAGGAGGGCGAGCGCGCTTACGACTCTTCTGTCAATTTCCGCGAGCAGGATGCGGAATGGGTCACAAGGACGCTGCAAGCCCAGGCAGACGTTGAGCTATCCGGCAAGAAGGAGTTTTCGCAGAGCAGCGAGGGCTACCCGGAGTGGGCGCTGAACAAAGGGCTGGTGACAGAGGTTGAGGCCGTGTTGCCGATAGAGCGTGAACGGGCCAACGCCACCGTGTTGCGCCATCTGCTGCGCGAGATAATGAAGCACTCGGGCAGCGAGGGAGAAAGCGACCCATCCCAGTTGCAGAAACTCTTCAACCAGGCCAACGCAGTCCTGCAATCGACCGCTTCGACAACCGACTACAGCCTTGAGGAAGCCCTGGCAATACTCACGGCGCGGGACACCAAGCCTCTAACCGGCCTCGGCCCTGCCTCCAACCGTAAGACACTGAAGGCCCGCTGACGCACGTCGTGCCGGTGCCCCATCCAAAAGTGGATCGAAGTTGCATGAGCACCGGTGTAACTCCTTAGAAAGACTAGCTTCTCATAATACTTTTGCGTAGCACCTTTAGCACATCCGGGTGATGTAGCGGGGGGATGAAGCGCATAAACTGAGAAGGCCCATTACTTATGGGTTGCGTAGCATAGTCTTTCAAGGAGCAAATTATGAAGATGGCCCTCGCGCGCCGGGACCGAGTAGCCTCCTTCCTGTCGCCGACAAGGCTGTTCAAGGTACCCCACGAACAGGGCCGCTCGCTGCTACACACGTTGCTCCCGGTGCACGTGCCCGCCCTGCTGGTGCTTGCTGCCGTGGTCGCCGCCAGCCTCACAACCAACGTACCGGCCGCCTATTTCCTGCGCGACCCCGCAGGCACCTTGCACGTGCCCAGTTACATCGGCCTGGTGTCCAACCTGGGGGTGCTGCTCTGGTGCGCTAGCGCCACCGTCTGTTTCTTCGCTTCCGTGGTGCTGAGGAAGCTGGGCCATGCTAAGCAGTGGTCTTCATTCTTCATGGCTTCCGGCCTCTTGACCACGGTGCTGATGATAGACGACCTGTTCATGGTCCACGAAAACGTCTCCGAGATCAACTGGCGCTTGAACGAAAAAGCGATCTATATCCTGTACGCGGGGATGTTCCTCATCTTCCTCGGAAAGTTCTGGAAGGCCATAGCGTCCACCGAGTTCCTGCTTCTCGTGCTAGCCCTCGGCCTCCTGGGCACGTCGATGCTGTTCGACCAATTGAACGACCCCTATGCTGAAAACGTGTCCGCTATACGTCTCCTGATAGAGGATGGGTCCAAGTTCCTGGGCATTGCCACCTGGCTGGTATACTTCGCCCGCACGTGCCTGTCGCAAGTGCTGCCGTCGCTCATGCTCACCCGCATAGTCAGGCAGGAACCTCACATGACGTCCACGCGATAGCCGCCGCATCACCCTCCACTGAATAGCACGGACATGGCCCGCCCCTGCCGGGCGTAAGTTATAATTCCCTCATGTCTGCCATGTATGAGGATAATCTGTGGGACAAGATACCGGTAGAAGAGCCGGTGCTCGTTGAACTGGTGGAGTCGGGGCCGGTGCAGCGGCTCAAAGGCATACACCAGGCGGGGGCGAGCGCATATCTGCTGCCCGGCTTCAGCCGGACGACCCGCTACGAGCACAGCCTGGGCGTGATGTATGTGCTGTCGCGGCTGGGCGCGGGGCTGGAGGAACGGGTCGCGGGGCTGCTGCACGACGTGCCCCATACCGCCTTCTCACATACGGCGGACATCGTCTTCCCCAGCGACGAGCACAACTTTCACGAGCGCTTCCAGCACGAGGTAATCAACGGCTCTGACGTGCCTGCTATCCTGCAAAGACATGGCGTCAGCCTGGAAGCGGGACTGGAACCTGACAAGTACCCGCTGCTGGAAGCGCCCTTGCCGGACCTCTGCGCCGACCGCCTCGATTACTCCCTCCGCGACCTCCGCAACGACGGCAGGATCACCAGGGGCGAAGCCAACAGCTTTATCGGCCACCTGCTGCCAACACCTACGGGCATACTCGTGGACGACAGAGAGGCCGCCGAGTGGTTCGCACGTCTGTTCCGCGAAGCCAATGACCTCTACTGGACCGGGCCTATGCAGGCTGGGGCATACTGGGCGCTGGCCGGAGCGATCAGGCGTGCCTACGAGACCGGCGACTTCACCGATGACGACCTGTTCTCCACCGACGCCGAGGCGATGTCCCGGCTGCGAAACCTCGATGATGCCGAGGTGCAGGCGTACCTCAGCCTCCTCGTGCCAGGCACCCGCTTTTACGAGGTGGAAGGTAGCGGCCCTTATTTCTCCACACACATGAAGCAGCGCTATGTCGATCCTCTTGTCCTGGAGAGGGGCTGGGATGCGCCACGCAGGTTGTCGGAGGTGTCGCAGGGCTATCGAGAGTTGATGGACACTTTCCCAAGGGGCCGTAGCGTGCGCTACAAGCTGTGGAGTGATAGCATGCCGCGTCTAATCGCAGACAGGCTGGCGCACGTAGCTGACGAGACCCGCCGGTGAGGTACGAGGAGCGACGGGGCCTCCTGTACGTGGCGCTGGCGGTGTTCTTCTTCTCCACCAGCCCGGTGTTCATCGTCTGGGCCGACCCTATGCACCCCTTCCTCAAGACCTGGGGCCGTATGCTGGTGGCGGCACTGGCGGTAGGCGGACTGGCCTGGCTCACGCGTGACCGGGCGCGCGACGAGAGCATGAGGGCCGGGGTACCTGAGAGGACGCAAGGAAATAGCACCGTGCGGTTCCTGGCCTACGGGCTGGTGGCCGCGCTGCACTTCCTCTTTTATATATCGTCGCTGGGGTTCACCACCGCTGCCCACGCCCTATCGCTCGTGTACACAGCGCCTATCTTCGTGGCCCTCTTTTCGTCGCTCTTCCTCAAGGAGCGATTGCGCCGCAGGCAGTGGGCGGGTATTGGTATCACGGTGCTGGGCGTGGCAATCCTGGCGGGGCTTGAGCCGCAGATGGACCTCCGGATGGCATTTGGCGACCTGCTGGCGCTCTTTTCTGCTATCATGTTCGGCTTGTACTCGATAGCCGGGCGTTATGAGCGCGAGCGATATCCCCTGCTCGTCTACGCCTCTCGCGTCTACTGGGCCGCGACCCTGTGGCTGGTGCCTTTCGCGCTGTTCAGCCTACCACAGATGCGCATGGAGGCGTGGGACTGGACGAAGATAGGTGCAATCGTGGCGGTGGGCGTACTCTCAGGGGCGCTAGGGCACACGCTCTACAACGCGTCGTTGCGGCGGGTGCACGCTGCTTATGTCAACATAATCGCTTCGCAGGAGGTGACGGGCGGCATCATCCTGTCGTGGCTGTTTCTCAGCCAGGTGCCGTCCGCCAACTCCCTTGCGGGCGCGCTGGTGACGTTGGTGGGGATAGGGTTGGTGTTGCGGTGAAGTAGGTCGCGCCCTAAGCGGGTTGTCTATCGGTCTCTTCAAGGAAGATGACTTCGGGACGGCCGATCACGCCGGCGTTTTGCATCGCTTCTCTCAGTCCAGGTGAAGACGCAAATGCCTGAGCATTTTCGATGCTGTCCCACTCGAATACTGAGACGATCTCGTTAGGGTTCTGGACGCTCCTGAGCACCTGTGCTCCCTTGGACCCGTGCTCCTTCCGAGCCGAGGCGTGCCCATCGAATACTGGTTTCCACTGGTCGTAGTCCTCGACGGTGTGATGCACGATAAGGTAAGCCATGTTATTGCCCTCCTGTCTATAGTATTCAGTCTGGCCGGATGGTACACCGGCAAAGTGCTCACATGCCAGCCCTCACTGCGCTCACTTTGTGCTCATTGTTGCACAGGCCATGCTATTTCTGACGCAATCCAGCACTGTATCTATCATGTGGCCGCTATTTTGACCCTATTCCGGCACCCCTTACGCTCCTTCTGAGACTGAATGCTAACCAATGAACCATCCTGTACTCCTCCTGCGTATGAAATGCAGAGCTATCTTTTGGTGCAGTAAATCGTTACTTAAAAGGGAGTAAAGGTTTGTTAATAGATAGCACTTTTGTACTATATACAATTGACGACCTGGACCCCCTGCCCTATAATGGGGAGGCAGCGCTCGCGCTATTACCCGCGCATGCGATTCGGCCTGCAAGTGGTGATTAAGCTACGGCAGGCAGACGTTACGCGCCTCCCTGAACACAAGGAGCCTGGATGACCAAGAAGAACGGAATTGGCGCTTCGCATTCGGCAAGCGTACTTGATAATGCCACTGATATCCAAGATATGACAAACGGTTCCCATAACGAGGTAGAATCCTCTGTGACGACACAGCCCAGTAACAGTACCGAAAAAGACGGTGCCGCCGTAGCCGGACGCCAGATACTGGTGGCCGATGACGACAATGCGATACGGCAGCTATTGAAGACTTTCCTCGAAGAAAGCGATTATACAATATCGGAAGCCACGACAGGCCAGGAAGCCCTCGACGGTCTCAAATCAGGCAGCTACGACCTGGTGCTCCTCGACATGCGCCTGCCCGGCATGACCGGGATAGACGTGCTGAAGCAACTCCGCGAAAAAACGGGCGAAGTGCCGGTCATATTGATGACGGCGTACGGCTCGCCCAACATCGCGATCCAAGCCTCTTCGCTGGGCGCGTACAGCTACATCACCAAGCCGTTCGAGCTTGACGACGTGCTGCACACGATCAACCTGTACTTCGAGAGGCGGCAGCTAAAGGAAGAAGTGCGCAGCCTGCGCTCGCAGATAGAGCCGCGCGACCCTTCTGAGCGTATCATCGGCTCATCGACCGCGATGCACGACATCTACCAGGTTATAGGCCGCGCCGCGCCCACCGAGGCTACAGTGCTGATAAGCGGCGAAACCGGCACCGGCAAGGAGCTGGTGGCTAACGTGATCCACACCTACTCCAGCTACCGGCACGGCCCGCTGGTGAAGGTGAACTGCGCCGCCCTGCCGGAGACGCTGCTGGAGAGCGAGCTTTTCGGGCACGAGAAGGGGGCTTTCACCAACGCGATCACGCAGCGCAAAGGCCGCTTCGAGATGGCCCACAAGGGCACCATCTTCCTGGATGAAATCGGCGAGATGACGTTGAGCACCCAGCGCAAGCTGCTGCGCGTGCTACAGGAGCGTGAGTTCGAGCGCGTCGGCGGCTCCCTGCCGATCAAGGTGGACGTGAGGGTAATCGCCGCCACCAACCGCAACCTGCGCGCCGAGGTGGACTCGGGCCGCTTCCGCGAAGACCTCTACTACCGCCTCGACGTGGTGCGTATCAGCATGCCGCCCCTTCGCGAGCGCAAGGAAGACATCCCC
The DNA here is from genome assembly GCA_034667185.1 of Chloroflexia bacterium. GTDB lineage: Bacteria > Chloroflexota > Chloroflexia > QHBQ01 > JADMIH01 > JADMIH01. The sequence continues at coordinate 10,975 of JAXDKH010000143.1, forward strand.
CTGCTAGTGGAGCACTTCCTCGAGAAGCACCGATACAGCCAGACCTCCCCGCCCGCGCGCATCTCGGAAGAGGCCATGCAGGTGCTGATAGAGCACGACTGGCCCGGCAACGTGCGCGAGCTTGAGAACACGGTGCAGCGCGCGGTGGTCATGTCGCAGGGCGGCGTGATTACCAGCCACCACATCTTGCTCTCGAACCTGGGTGACCGGCAGATCGTAGAGATAGGGCGCATGGTGAAGGAAGCCACGCCTCTCCACGAAATCCTCGGCCAGATAGAGAAGATGGCCCTCACTGAAGCGATGCAACAGGCCAAGGGCGACCGCAGCGAGGCCGCCCGCCTGCTCGGCCTGGAACGCCCGACCTTCTACGAGAAGCTGAAGGAATACGGCCTCACGTCTTAGCCACGCGAGCACGGTACTACATATTAGTCGAATCCCAACCGCCGGTGGTGCCTATACTGCCGGCGGTGGTCTATTGCAATCGTTCGAGGAAGACATACGACCAAGCCCCGCTTCTGTCATTTCGAACGTAGTGAGAAATCTCGTCCACTAGCACATGGCAGCACCTTTCCTACAGCCACTCGCCACTATAAGAAAAAAGAAACATCCTGGTGAGGGACGAGATTTCTCACTACGTTCGAAATGACAGAAGCGGGGCTTGTCGCTTGAGTGCAATTCTTTGTCCTGAATGAAACCTGGGACTACACAGCGGATGAGCGAATTATGGAACAGCAAGTAACACTACCCGCCCATACCTACCTGGAAGAGCGAGGCATCCCTTATGAGCGCCTCACCTTCCCGGCGACCACCGAGAAGGGCGCTGCCAACGTGGCCCACGCCTTGGGCTACCGAGAGCGCCAGATGGTCAAGACGCTCATATTCGAGATAGACACCGGCGAGCGCGTGCTGGTGATGCTCGGAGGCGACCAGAATGCCATTTCGGGGCAACTAAAGAAGGCCCTCGGCTCGCGGAACATACGCCTTGCCAGCCCTGAAGCCGTGATAGAAACCACCGGCTACGTAATCGGCTCGATACCACCGTTCCATTGGCAGCCGGAGGGCTTCCGGTCCTTCGTAGACGCGGCCCTCATGCAGGAGCGGGTGCTGGGTGTAGGCGCGGGACAATGGGGCGAGGAGATTATCATCACGCCGGAATTGCTGGTAAAAGCCAGCCAAGCACAAGTGGTGAACCTGACGGAGAGGACAACGGACGATGGTTCCTGAGCCCGCGAAGGATAGACGATCGTTGGGCTCCTATCGTCTGCCGTCCATCGTCTATCGTCCACAATGGGAAAGAAGTACTACAAAGTTTCATGGCGTGATGGGGTTATATTGGCCCAACTCTTGCTAAATTGTAGGTGAGTGTGCCACATAGTAGCATAGCGTCCTGCACTAGAGTTGATGTCCTGCGGATATGTTGGGCGCGGCATTCTCGTACATAGCATATTTTCGTACTCACCGCTTGCTTGATTATCCATTTGCGCTTAAGCAGGAAGGGATGGGGAAAGGCGTTCTCCTAACGAGCACGCCCGACTGTAGCATTATGAGCCACATATTGATTGTTGATGACGAGCCTACCATTGTCGAACTGCTTGAGGAGCACCTTCGCAGCGAGGGATACGACACGGTACACGCCTACTCGGGCGAGGAAGCCCTCAAGGTGCTCGACAGGACGGTGCCGGACCTGGTGATACTCGACCTGATGCTGCCGGGCATGGACGGGTACGAGGTGTGCCGCATTATGCAGAACGATGCCCGCCTGAACCACATCCCCGTGATTATGCTCACCGCCAGGAGCGCAGTGCCCAACAAGGTCATGGGCTACGAGCGCGGGGCCGACGACTACATAGTCAAGCCCTTCGACCCGGACGAGTTGAGCGTGCGCGTGCGCGCCCAACTGCACCACCTCTACCACGACACCGTAGACGAGCTGAGCGGCCTACCAGGGTCGCAGGCGGTCGAGACCAAGATCAACGAGACGATGGCGAAGACGGACGCAGCATGGGCCATCATGTACGTGAACATCTCCGATTTCACCGAGTACAATGAGGCCCACTCGTTCCTTGAAGGCGACGAGATGATAAAGGTGGCTGCGCGAGTGCTGGTGGAAGCGCGGGTAGATGCCAAGGTGCCCGACGTGTTCATAGGCCATATGGGGGGCGACAAGTTCGTGGCGATAGGCACTCCCCCGGAGGTGAACAAACTCAAGGAGGTGGCGGGTCGCGCCTTCCACGAGAAGACCCGAGAGTTCTACTCCCCCTCCGACCGCGACCAGGGCTACTTCGTTACCATCAACCGCCAGGGCATGATGGCTCACGTCAACCTGTGCGCGCTGGACTTCGATGTGGTGAGTTCTGAAACGTGAAACGTGATGCGGTTTACTAAGGCTGGTTCGTGAAAGCGACCGGCCTTCTTTGTTGGGATGAAATACCCGTATGTCATCCTGAGCGCAGCGAAGGATCTAAAGAAATTCAGCAGGGAGGCCGTCGAACATTACAGAGGCGGGTTGCCTTAGGTTCAGCACCGAGGTAAAGGTTGCATCTTAGATCCTTCGCTGCGCTCAGGATGACAGAGGGAGCAGGGTCTCTGCGCATGAAAAAGGGTCGCCTCCAGCAATGAGGTGACCCTTTCTAACTTGTATGCTTCATAACCCTTACCACATCACGTTTCAGCCTAACTCGCCCTGGCGTCCAGCAGGCCCAGCCCGAACTCCAAACGGCGGGCTTCTTCGGCCTCCAGGATGCCCTGCAGGCTGCGGAGAGCGCGATACTGGAGTGCGCGGATGGCCCCTTCCTTCTTGTTGAGCATCTGCGCGATTTCGGCGTTGTCGTAACCCTCGATGAACTTGAGGGATACCACCTGGCGCTGTTCATCGGTGAGCAGTGCTATCGCCTCTTGAAGCTCGGCGGCGTCCAGGGAGAGGTTGAGGGCGGCCTCCGGGTCTATAACAGGCTCATCGGCGGTGGAGAGCACGTCGTTGAGGGGCAGGGCTTCACGCCTGGTGCGATAGTGGTCCACCACCAGGTTGTGGGCCAGCTTGTACAGCCAGGAGGAGAAAGGATAGCCGCACCACGTGTAACGGCCAATCGCCTCCCAGGCTTTGAGGAATACCTGCTCGGTCAAATCTTCGGCATCGGGCGCATTGCCTACCTTGTAATAGACGTACTTGTATATCTTGTCGACGTAGGCGTTGTAAAGCTGCGCGAATGCCGCCGGGTCGTGCTCCGATGCACGTTTAGCCAGATCGGCTTCATTGCATATCATGATGTGGTAATGCCTCCTGTACAAACGCGCGCCCACGTCATTTAGCGGCTAGATTTGCAAGAAATATGCCAACAACGCTTGCATCTGCTCAACGGGCTGCGTATAATGTGCAGAAGGTACGCTAACTGGGCTACCGGCAATGACGCCTATATCGCCACGTTTACCGATCACGCGCGACTGAGGAGGAGGTTCCTTGGACCAGAACATGCAAATGGTCCCAGAGCAGGCCATGAAGGTGTCGCCCACCTTGATCATGGTCAACCAGTTGCTGGCCCTGTCTTCCCTGGAGCTGCAACACGCCGTCCTCAACGAACTTGAGGACAACCCGGCCCTCGAAAGCCTGGAGAGTATCACCTGCACTTCCTGCGGCGCGGGCACCACCGGACGGTACTGCCCCGTCTGCATGCAGCCGATCCACGCTCCCAACGCATTGGAGATACTGCGCGCCAAGACGGTCGATTACGGCGGTGGCTCCGGTGGCGAGGACTACGACGACACGGAGGACTTCCGCCCCCGCGAACCCAAGGCGGTGCTTGGCGAAGACGACTTCGACCCCCTGACCCTGGTCGCCACCGAGAGCAGCATGACCGAGCAGCTTCTCAGCGACCTGGCCGTGTCCCTCCCCGCCGAAGACTATTTCCTGGCCGAGTACCTGGTGGGCAACCTGGACGAGCAGGGCTTCCTGGGGTGCGACTTGGCGCAATCGGCACGCGAGCTAGACGTGCCGCTGGAGAGGCTGGAGCGGGTGCTGGAGATACTGCAGCGGGTCGCCCCGGTGGGAGTAGGGGCGCGCAACCTGCGCGAGTGCCTGCTGCTGCAACTGCACAACATCAAGGACCGCGGCTACCCTGAGCTAATCCCGCACGTCGAACAGATCGTCACCCGCTACCTGACCGAGCTTGGGGAGCACAAGTTCACGATCATCGCCCAAGCGCTAGGCGTCTCGTACGACAGCGTGGTAGCGGTGCGCGATTTCATCAAGAAGCACCTCGAGCCTCGCCCCTTGCAGGAGCCGCCCCGCGGTCGTTCCTGGCGCTCGCCCTCGCCGACTCGCTTCGTCATGCCCGACGTGATTATCCACATGCGCGAGGACCACCTGGAGCCGGAGGTCGTAGAGGGCTACCGCTTCAGCCTGCGCGTCAACCCGCTTTACCAGAAGCTGGCTACAGATGGACACGGTCCGCAAGGCCCACGTGGCGACCTGTCGGACGGCGAGAAGGACCACATCAAGCGTTATGTCAACAGATCGAAGCTCTTCATCTCCAACATCAACCAGCGCCGCGAGACGATTCGCCGCATCACGGCCTGCCTGATTGATTTGCAGGAGGAGTACATCCGCTACGGCGTGCGCTTCCTGAAACCCCTCACCAGGGCGCAAGTGGCCCAGTACCTCGGAATCCACGAAAGCACTGTGAGCCGCGCCACCGCCGCCAAGTACATCATGCTGCCCGACAAGCGCGTGATCCCCTTCAGCGACTTCTTCTCGGCCTCCCTCTCGGCCAAGGACGTAATCAAGGAGATCATCACCAAGGAAGGCCGCCCCATGACCGACAAGGAGATAGTCAGCCGGTTGAGGGAGCAGGGCATTCGCGTGGCGAGGCGCACTGTGACCAAGTACCGCAACCAGTTGGGGATATTGCCGAGTACGTTCAGGTAGTTCTGAAACGAGAAACGTGATGCGGTTTGCTAAGGCTGGTTCGTGAAAGCGACCAGCCTTCCTTATTGGTGCGACACTCTCCCACTGTCATCCTGAGCGTAGCGAAGGATCAGTAGCCCCAGTTTGATAGCCCATTTTTTAGTACGTCAGCCCCTACTTTGTCATTTCGAACGCAGTGAGAAATCTCGTCCCGTGCCTCCCAAAATACCACCTTTCTTTCAGACACTGAGCACCATAAGAAAGTGTAACATCCAGGTGAGGACGAGATTTCTCACTGCGTTCGAAATGACAAAGTAGGGGCTTGGTTCGCCAAGAGAAATGGTCAAGAACGGGCTACTGATCCTTCGCTACGCTCAGGATGACAGGGCGGAGAGCATCATTCAATAAGAACGGTTCGGCTTCAAGCCAGGCTGTTTCGCATATCTGATGTACCCCTGCGTGCACGTAGAGCCTGCTTTTCAGTACTCGGGGCCGGTGGAAGCTTGTCCACATCAACTGCCTGGCAGTTGGGGCAGAAGTAGGTGATGCGGCCCGCGTCGGGTCCCTGGCGGCGCTGCTTGATGGGAAAACCGCACATCTTGCAGGGCTTGTTGGTCTGGCGGAAGACCCAATGCCGGTCCGACCAGCGGGGATTGGGGTTGGCGGGATCGGAGAGGAGCACCTGCATCACCTCATCGGTGACCGTCTGCCCGCGGTTGCGGAGGGCGCGCTGGGACACGATTGGGACAACTTCAGCGAGACAAGCTTGCTGATCCGGCGTCAGATCGCCCACCGTCAGCCAGGGGTTGAGGCCGCACTCGAACAGGATGTCGCTCTTGAGGTAGTTGCCGAGGCCCGCGGCTACCGTCTGGTCGAGCAGCACGGGGCCTATCTCGCGGTCGAGGTTGTCGGGCCGATTAAGGCGTTGGAGGAAGAAATCCCGGTCGAAGGGCACTGCGCAGATGTCGGGGCCAAGCTCCCGCAAGGTGAGTATTTGCTCGAATGGGTCGCCTATGCCGATGTCGAATACCTGCCCGTTGATGAGCACGAACTGGCGCGAGGTGGTGACAAT
>JAXDKH010000144.1:0-3372 GCA_034667185.1 Chloroflexia bacterium
GCGGCTGGTGCTCGATGCTGGAGTGAAGGCTACCAGGCTGGCTAGTCAGGAGCAGTTTATCCCTCGCGACCTGCTGGTGCGGCTTCCACGTAACGGTGAGCCGATGGTGGTTGACCTGGATATGGAAAATCCTGGCCCGGTGAACGCGGACAGTCCCGACTTTACGTTACGTGGGTTGACGGTAGATGCCGTCGGTCGTGGGTGGGTAGCAGCTACTTATTACAGGGGTACACGCGAGGACCCGCCGGAGTTTGAGGAGCTATTTACGCCTGATCTTTACCGCCTGGAAGGGGACACGGCTACGCCGGTGCCCATGTCGCAGGCCGGGTACAAGGGAGAGGCGAATTTCAGCCCGCTGGCCGTCGCGTCGTCGCCTGAGGGGTCGCACACCTGGCTGGCAGGGTTGAACGGCTTTGACCTTGGGCGGCTTGGGGAGATACGTGAGCCGTGGAGCCACGATAAGCCTGCCGCAGCCGGACCGCTTCCGGGCGCGGGGCATTGCTTCGCGGAGGCGGCGTACTGCATGCGTGGTGCGTTCGCGAAGTACTGGGGCGAGCGTGGGGGCCTGGACGTATTCGGGTATCCTATCACGCCTGAGGTGGAGGAGAACATAGGCGGCAAGATGTACACGGTGCAGTACACACAACGGGCGCGGTTAGAGTGGCACCCTGAGTTCAAGGGGACGGCTAACGAGGTGCTGCTAGGGTTGCTGGGGAACAGCCTGGTGGAGAGTCGTCTGAACGAGGAGCCGTTCAAGCCCAAGCCGGACGCCAGCGGGCCGACGAGCCTGTACTTCCCCGAGACGCAGCATAATATGGCGGCTCCTTTTATGGATTACTGGCGGGCGACGGGCGGGTTGGCTGTGTACGGGCTGCCGAGGTCGGAGGCGTTCCAGGAGAAGAGCTCTACTGACGGCAAGACGTACCTGGTGCAATACTTCGAGCGGAACAGGCTGGAGTACCACCCTGAGAACGCACGCACCAAGTTTGAGATGCTGCTGGGGTTGTTGGGTACCGAACAGTTCCAAAAGACGTATGGCTATACACCATAGGAACGAAGCGCACAGGCCGACAATGTAATATACTGTCGGTGCAGTGATTGCAACTCAAGAGATGTGGTTTTGTCGCTATGCGAACGTGGTCCAGGCTAATATGGGCTGCGCTTCGTCATGGCAACCGAGATTGAGGAATGGAGCGAGATATCTTACACCATGTAGCCAATCAAAGGAGCACCAACTTGGCTAAACATAAACGTTTACTGACCGGGGCGGCACTATTACTGGTGCTGTTGCCTGCATTGCCCCTCCAGGGGACCACACCCGCGCTGGCCGCCGATTTTGCGGACCAGGCCTTCAAGAAGGTGTGGACGCGCACGGATAAGCTGGTGGCGGATGGGGCGGTGAAGCGCTCGTTCTACTGGGGGCCGACCCCCGGCGAGTCGCGGATGGAGCCTTATGCCCAGGGCGTGGGCGGCATGCGCAGGGTTCAGTACTTCGACAAGAGCCGCATGGAGATAAACAACCCGAATGGGAACAAGGCCGACCCATTCTATGTCACCAACGGCCTGCTCACGGTTGAGCTTGTGTCGGGCAAGATGCAGGTAGGTAACGCCGAGTATGAGGACCGTACCCCGGCCAACATTCCGCTGGCGTCGGACAACAACGACTCTACCGCGCCCACTTACGCGTCGTTCCAGCAGTTAGCGAATACGCCCCTGGGCGATCACCCAGCGCAGGACCTCACCGGACAGACCGTGAGCCAGAGCGTGAACAAGGTGGGGCAGGTCAGCAAGGATGGGGGCTTTGAGAAGTACGGCGTGAAGTACGGCTTCTACAACACCGAGACGAAGCACAACATCGCGGGGCAGATTTGGGACTTCCTCAATGCCAGCGGGCCGGTAACCAACCCGGACGGCAAGCAGGGGAACGCCAGGCTGTCGGACCCGTGGTTCTACACGACGGGGTATGCGATTTCGGAGCCGTATTGGGCCAACGTGAGGGTCGCGGGCAAACCGACGGACGTACTGGTGCAGTTGTTCCAGCGGCGGGTGGTGACTTACCAACCCGACGCGCCCCAGGGCTTCAAGGTGCAGATGGGCAACATCGGCGCGCACTACTATGACTGGCGCTACAGGCTGCAGGGCCCGCAGCCCCAGGTGTTTGCTGAGTACAAGCTGGAGCCTTCGACTGTAATACCGTCGGTCAAGGCTTACACGGTGGCAAAGGGGCTGACCAACGTAGCCAACACCAAGGACTTCCCGCTGTCGGCTTCTGCAAAGGCGCTGCTTGAGAAGAACGCCTTTGTGGCGCAGTTCCCGAGTGGAGAGCAGTACAAGCAGTTCTACCAGCTTTACGAGGACGGTCGGTACGCCTCCAAGCCGATATTCGTGACCACCGACTCGGTGCTGCACGTCTATCACCTGATGTTCGACAAGCTATTGCGATCCACCGAAACCAAGTACCTGACTGCGGACTTGAAAGCGCTGAACGCGGCAATGTTACAGGCCTCCAGCGCGCAGTACGATGCGTTGAAGGGCACGGCTGCCGAGAACGCGGCCAAGCGTAACGTGGCTTACTTCGCGGTGGCCTCGAAGCTGATCGACCCGAACGCGGCGGTGCCCGCTATGGTACAGGCCGAGGTGGGGCAGGACCTGGGGCAGATAGACGCTCACCAGGGACTCAGCCCGTCGGCTGTCTTCGGGATAGGCAACCCTGATGAGTATATAGAGGACTTCAGCCAGTACGTGCCGAGGGGACATTACACCCGCAGCGAGGACTTGAAGAAGTACTTCAAGGCGATGATGTGGTACGGGCGCATGACGTTCCGGCTGAAGTCGGTGGAAGAGACCAAGTCGGCGCTGCTGGTGACACAGGCGCTGCAGACGGCTAAGAGTGGCAAGATATCGGCTGCGCAACTGTGGGCCACTATCTACGAGCCAACCTCCTTCTTCGTAGGTGGCTCGGACGACCTGACCTACCTCGACTACGCGCCGCTCATGCAGCAGGCGTTAGGCTCCGATGTCAAGGCGGTGGCGGATGACGCTAAGGTCGCCAAGTTCCAGGAGCTTGCGAAGACGTTGCAGGGGCCGAAGGTCAACTCGATGTTCGTGTACATCACCGAGGACAAGGAAACTGCCACCAAGGGTCTACGCATGATGGGCCAGAGGTTTACGCTCGATGCTTACGTGTTCGGACAGCTTATCTGGCGCAACGTGGGCAAACCCGACGGCACCGACGCTGAGAAGCGGTGGTTGCCCAAGGGGCTGGACGTGCCGGCGGCTTTTGGGTCGCAGGAGGCGGTCAGCATCCTGGAGGGCCTGGGCGAGACCAAATACATGAGCTACACCTTGCAGCTTAACAAGGTGCGCGGGGAG
>JAXDKH010000145.1:0-3285 GCA_034667185.1 Chloroflexia bacterium
TACACGGTGCAGTACTTCGAGCGTGCAGTGTTCGAGCTACACCCCGAGAAGCAAGCCCCTTACGACGTGCTGCTGTCGCTCCTGGGCAGCATGCGCTATAAGGAGAAGTACCCCAAGGGCGCGCAGGAGTTGCCCGACGATGCCAAAGCCGCCGCGGGTATGACCTTCCCCGAGACCGGCAAGACCATAAAGGGTGCGTTCCTTGAATACTGGAAGAACAACGGCGGCTTAGCGCAGCAGGGCTTTCCCATCACCAACCTGGTACGCGAGAAGTCGGAGTTTGACGGCAAGGAGTACACGATGCAGTACTTCGAGCGTGCCGTCTTTGAGCTACACCCCGAAAACGCGACTCCTTACAACGTCCTGCTATCGCAGTTGGGCACCATGAGGTACAACATGAAATACGCAGCCGCTGGCGGCACTGCACTTCCTTTGGGTGAGTATGGAGGCGAGCACCTGGGCATCAGCGTGAGCACCACGGGGCTATCCATAGAGTTCGACTGCGCCCACGCCAGCTTCGGCGGCCCCATCTCGGTGACAAACGGGAAGTTCACAGCCAACGGCACGTACACCCAGGAGAGTGGCGTCCAGATGGACCCAGAATTGAGGCCGCAGGGGCAGCCCGCCGTCCTCAACGGCACCATGACCGGCAACACTCTCACGATCACAATAGCCATCCAGGGTGACAGACCAACGCAAATTGGTCCCCTCACCGCCACCAAGGGCCAGGAGCCGGTCATTCGCAAGTGCATGTAGGTTTCTGAAACGTGAAACGTGAAACGTGATGAATGTGGTTGAGGCTGGTGCGCAAACGCCACCAGCCTCATCTTTTAGGCAACTAGCCACCCTGTCATCCTGAGCGCAGCGAAGGATCAGTTGCCCGTTCTTGACCTCCCTTTTACAGCACTATTATTCCTCTTACTACCAGCATCCCCCACGTTGTAGACTCTCGCCTACCCGCCTGATCCTTCGCTACGCTTAGGATGACAGGGTGGGGCAGGGTTTCCGACAGACCAGCTTCCAGAATTGACGCACCAAGCATCACTCGCCTCATCACGTTTCACGTTTCACGTTTCTGAATCCAGGTTCTCTATTTCCACCGGCTCCATGTCCTCCGCCAAAGCGAAGCCGAAGATGCGCGAGTAGAAATACAACTCAGCTTCGAGGGTGCGCTTGATCGTCTCGGCCTTGCGGAAGCCGTGCTGCTCTCCCTCGAATGCAAGGTAGGCCACGGGCAGACCTTTGCGGCGTAGCGCCTCCACCATCATCTCGGATTGGCGAGGCGGCACCGCTTTGTCCTCCAGGCCCTGGAAGAAGATGATGGGGCAGTTCAGCCGGTCGGTATAGTGTATGGGCGAGCGCTGGCGGTAAAGCTCCTTCTGCTCCGGATAAGGGCCGATTAGGCTGTGGTTGTAGCGCGCTTCGAACTTGTGCGACTCCTCGTCCAGCGCCTCAAGGTCGCAGATGCCGTAGTAGCTTGCGCCCGCCTTGAACACGTCGCGGAAGGTGAGGGCGCACAGGGTGGTATAGCCGCCCGCGCTGCCACCGCGGATGATAAGGCGGTCATGATCGGCGTCGCCACGCGCCACCAGGTAGCGCGCCCCGTTCACACAATCGTCCACGTCCACGACGCCCCACTGGCCGTTGAGCCTGCGCCGGTACTCGGTGCCGAAGCCCGTACTGCCGCCGTAATTCACGTCGAGTACCCCGATGCCACGGCTCGTCCAGAACCGTATGCGCAGGTCGCGGGTGGCTGCCGTCTGCGAGGTCGGCCCGCCGTGACTCATCACGATCAGTGGCGGCTTCTCGTCTTCGGGTGCATGGTAGTCCCTGTTCGTTGGCGGGTAGAAGAAGGCATAGGCTGTTAGCCCGTGCTCGGTGGGGAACTCAATGGACTCCGGGATGGATAGGTAGCCGGGGTCTACCTCCAGGCTGCTCGAGCGACGCAGCACGCTAACCTGCCCGCTGCCCAGTTCGACCTGTATGATCGAGTTCGGTTCGGCGGGCGACTCGGCGCTGGTAACCACCAGCCCACCTGTGACCTGGAGCGAAGACCCAATATAGGTATATGGCGTGTCTATTATCCCAAAGGCCAGCGTCTCGGTGTCGAGGCTCGCCAGCCGCCAAACGCCCTTCTCAGCATAAGCGCAAATGATGCGCCCGGCGCTCTCGAAGCCGTAGGTAGTAGTGCCGAACACCCATTGCGGTCTGCCGAACTCGGCTTCCATTGGGTGCAACGGCTCGACCGCACCATCGCGCAGGCGGTAGAGGTTCCACCAGCCTGTGCGGTCCGACACAAAGTACAACGTGCCGTCGGGCGACCACTCAGGCTGAAAGACCGACTCGTTCGGCCCGGCCGCCACCTGCCTCTTGTTGACCGGCAAGCCATCTTCATCGAAATCGGCAACCCATAGCTCCGTGCCGTCCCAGGGCATGTTCGGGTGGTCCCAGGCAAGCCAGGCGAGGCGGCTGCCGTCGGGGCTGACGCGCGGGTTGGAGTAGAAGTCGTTGCCGGACATGAGCACCGTCTGCTGGCTCTCGCCGCCATGCCACTCACCGCCCACCGGCATGCTCACTATTGTATTTATCGCCTCCGGCCCCTCCATAGTATGGTCTTCGCGCACGCTGAGGAGCCGGTCGCGGGTCTTGTCCACTACAAAATCGGCGTAGCGGAAGTCCACGTCCGCGGGGGAGATGGGCTGTGGCTGTTTGCCTGGCTTCTGGCGGTACAGGCGGCCATCCTGGTAGTTGGAGAAGTAAACGGTGCCGTTACGCACGGTATAGGCACCGCCGCCGTACTCGTGGACCTTGGTGCGCACGTAGAACTCCGGCGGGGTAATCTCCGTCACCTCAGCATCGGGGGTGCGGCGCATGATAGCTACCCTGCCCTTCTCCTGGGGCCGCCCCTCGCTCCAATACACGTCGCCCCCATCAAGCACCACCTGCCCCAGCGACAGCGACCCCGCGACAATAGCATCAGTAGTGATAGGCGACTTCCACGACCCGTATGGGGTCACTTGCGGGTTAGACAAAGGGGTGCCTCCTGCGTCTTTCGTGATAATGATGCCCTAGTTGTAACATAGCGGCGGTGTGGCGGGAAGAGACGGAACCGCCAAGGCGCCAAGGACGCGCCAAGAGAAGTAAAGTTTGTAACACGTAGGGGCACGATGCATCGTGCCCTGGTGAGTAGCCCCGATTCTACGATGAGGAGGACCAAAGGAAGTACTGTCATTCCGAACGCAGTGAGGAAACAGGTGGCAGTCGTTATCTGTTTCAATAGAGGTG
>JAXDKH010000146.1:0-12470 GCA_034667185.1 Chloroflexia bacterium
ACCGTCCTAAATTTCCTCAGCACCATCAACCTCCAGACAGTCTTACACCCTTAACGTTACCCAACCCCATCACGTTTCACGTTTCACGTTTCACATGGTATACTACCCCGCAGAACGCAGACCCAGATTGGAGCAGTCCCGGCCTTGCAGAGACAGGATTTCGAGGCTAGCTTGGCCCCTCGTGAGGGCGACCTACTTTCCCTACCCTTCGACCAGTATGGCCGCATGCGCATCGCCCAGAACGTGCTCAACATGCTGCTTGAGAGCATGGCGGATGCTACTTTCGGCAACCCAGCTGCCTCCGACTCTATTTCGGGAATCTCCCAGTCCACGGACAATTCCGAAATCCGAAATCCGAAATCCCAAATCTTAGACGTCGGCGGCTATCCCGGTGTGTTGCACCACTTCGTCAGCCCGGTCTACTTTGACGTGCACGTGCTCGACGTGGTGCCTGACGATGGCTCGATTCCCAACTACACGCAGGGTTCGGGCATGGACCTGCCCTACCCCGACCACTCCTTTGACATCGTCACGGCGCTCGACACACTGGAACACATCCCCAATACGGCGCGCGAGCGGTTTCTCACCGAGATGATGCGCGTCGCCCGCCACGCGTGCCTATTGATAAATCCTGTACAGTCGGTGGAAGCGGACGTGGCCGAGGAAACGCTGGACGAGTACATACGCTGGATACTCGACGCCCAACAGGAGCAGCTACAGGAGCACCGCGACTTCGGCCTCCCCGACTTCTCGGCCACAGGTGACGCCTTCGAGCGCAACGGCTGGCGCACGCATTCCTTCCCGGCGGCCAACGTCTACAACTGGTTGCTCATGATGCTCGCCAAGCACTACCTGATTTCCCTGCGAGATGAGAAAGCCTCCGGCTTCGAGCGCACCCTTGACCGCTTCTACAATCTGACCTTCTCCGACTCGGACAGGACTTCGCCCGCGTATCGTGGTGTGGTCGTGGCAGTGCGTCCCGGCCTCGAAGCGGCGTTGGAGCGCGTACAAGCGGCCTACCCTCCAGTTGGCAGCAGCGACACGGCCAACACGGTGCGCCTGCAACTCACGCAGGTGCTGATGACGCTGCTCGATCTCAAGACGGCCAACCATGAAGACCGCCTGCTGCGCGAGCAAATCGAGGCTCGCGACCGCCACATCGCAGGCATGGAGCAGCGACTCGCCGTGCTCGACCTGCAATTGGACCGCGCTAACCACGACCTCCAACGACTGGACCAGTTGACCAAGGAGATGGCTGCCAAAGACGAGCACATCACCAACGAGCTACGCGCCAAGGACGAACATATCCTCTACCTAGAGAAGCTGCTCCAGGGTATAGAGCAGGGCCGGGTGCTCCGCCTGACGCGCCGCGTGTCCCGTCTGCTGGGAAAATGATGGGGAATTTGGGATTTGGGAATTCGGATTGCGGATTTGATTCCTTGGTATCGACTCTCTTCCTCGCAAGGTGCCCTGTAAAGTGAACCACCCTCCTGACTACATGCCACCCGGCACACCTCAAGCACCTCAGGCCGAGAACATTCAGCCTCCACAACCGGCTGACGCATTATCTTCCTCCCCCAAATCCGCAATCCGCAATCCGAATTCCCAAATTCCCCCCGTCTCCGTCGTCGTGCTCAACTACAACGGTCTGCGGCACCTTGAGACCTGCTTCACTTCGCTCATGTCGCTCGATTACCCGAAAGACCGCCTTGAACTGATGCTGGTGGACAACGGGTCGTCGGACGGCTCGCTGGAGTTTATGCGCGAACGCTTTCCCACGGTGCGGCTGGTGGAGACCGGCTCCAATTTGGGCTTCGCGGCGGGGAACAACTACGGGGCGGAGAGGGCGACGGGCGAGTACGTCGCCTTCCTCAACAACGACACGCGTGTGGAGCCAAACTGGCTGGCTGAACTGGTGAACAGCCTCCTAGCCGGGGAAGAGCAGGGCGTGGTCTGCACCTCCTCCCTCATGCTCGACTGGGAGGGTAAGAAGATCGACTTCTACTCCGGGTCGGTCAACTTCCACGGCTTCGGGTTCCAGCCCTCGTATGGGCTCCCCGTGGACGCTGTGCACCCCGAACACCGTGAGCTACTCTTCGCGTGCGGCGGTTCCATGCTCATCCGGCGCGAGGTCTTCTTGCAGGTCGGCGGCTTCGACCCCGACTACTTCGCCTTCTTCGAGGACGTGGACCTAGGTTGGCGGCTGTGGCTGCTCGGGCATCGCATTACCCTCACCCCAACCGCCGTCACTTATCACCGGCATCACGGTACGGCCACCGACGTCGGCAACCACCGCTGGCAGGTGATTTACGAGCGCAACGCCCTCTATACCATTTACAAGAACTACGAACAGGCCAACCTGGACAAGATGCTGTCTGCCGCGCTCCTGCTTTTAGGACAGCGGGTGGTGCGCTTCATGGAACTGGGTGGGGTGCAGCTTGGTGACTACGATTTCACCCGCCCACGCACGACACAGAAAGCGGAACCCGCCACCGACAATGTGCATCGCAATGCCGTTGCTACCCTGCTGGCAGCCGATGAGTTTCGCGCCACAATCGACAAGATGACGCCCAAGCGGGAGTGGATACAGGCCAACCGCAAGCGGACAGATGAAGAGCTTTTCGCCCGCTTTGGACAGCCGGGGCGGGTGCACCTGCTCAACCACGACGCCGACGCTCCATATTCGGCGGCCCACCACGCGCTGCTCCACGAGTTCGGGATAGAACAGCTCTGGGACGGCCAACCCAAGGACGTGCTGCTAATTAGCCCCGACGTGCTGCCGGTGGGGGACATACCAGCCAGCGGCTCCGGCATCAGGGCCTGGGCCCTTGGCAAGGGGCTGGAAAGTCGCGGGCACAAGGTGCGCTTTACGATGCCCAGGGCTGCCATACAGGGGCGCGAGAGCCAGGTGCCACCTGAATACGTGCGGGGAGCCTGGACGCCTGAGACGCTACAGAGCATGGTGGACGCTCTCGCGCCGGAGGTGATTGTGTCGTGTGGCTGGCCCAACCTGACCTGGCTGCCCCGTGCCAACCTGCCCGTGGCCCTCGACCTCACCGGTCCGCACCTGCTGGAGCGCATCTACCAGGACCACCTCGACGCTCGGACCAACGCCGAGGAAAAACTGGCGGCGCTGGAACGTGCCGACTTCTTCACCTGCATCAGCGAACGGCAGCGATATTATTTCACGGGCTGGCTCGCGCAGGCGGGCGTCCACCCGGACGAGATAGGCACCGCCTTGCAGGTGATACCCTATTCACTCGACCCTGAACAACCGCAACACGTCTGGCCCGACGACTGGGCCGGCGAAGAGGTGCGCTTCGTTTACGGGGGCATCTTCCTGCCGTGGCAGAACCCGGCACCCGCATTGCTGGCAGTGGCCTCCACGCTGCAGGAGCAGGGGCGCGGGCGGCTTGAGGTAATTGGAGGCAAGCACCCCTTCCACGCGGTGCACACGGGAGGCTTCGGCCCGCTGGTGGACCAACTCGGCAAGATGTCGAGCGTGCATATGTCGGGACTGCTACCGCACGATGCGCTGGTCGAGCAATATACCCGCGCCCATGTGGCAGTGGATGTGATGCAGCCCAACGCCGAACGCCAGTTGGCTTACCCCAGCCGGACCGTGCACTACATGTGGTGTGGACTGCCAGTCATCCACGCCGCCTTCAGCGAGGTCGCGGGCGTCATCCGTGAGTATGAGGCAGGTTGGATCGTGCGCCACGACGATCCCGACGGCTTGCGGGCGGTTGTCACCAGCATCCTGGCGGACCCGTCGGAAGCTCGCAGGCGAGGTGAGAATGCAGCCCGGCTGGCGAGGGAGCGATTCACCTGGGACCTCACGGTGGACGCGCTCGACCGCTTCGTGCGCGACCCTTACATCCGCAGCGCCCGTATGAGTCGCACGGCCCGCCGCGACGACCGTGCTGCATCGAGGGATCCAAGCCGCCACGTCACCGCGGGAGGCATAACCTCCGGTGATGGACTGGGCACCAATATGCCCCAGGCAGCCCGCAAGCTCCAGGCGGTGCACGACAGGCGGCGCACCGTGCCAGCGCAGGTGAAGGCCAGGGCAAACGAGCTTTTGCGGACCGTAAAGGGGGCGGTGGGCGCCCCTCTTGGCGTGCAACTGCAACTTCCGGAGCTTGTCGCCGGCCACAGCCTGGGCCAGCGCTTCTACGTGGGCGAGAATGGCCTGTCGGGTGTCAGGGTGCAGGTGGAGACATTTGGCCGCAAAAATACCTCGCGCCTGTTCCTGCGCCTGCGCGCGAACCCAGGCGCTCCGGTGGACTTGTTTCACATAGAGATACCCACTCACAACCTGTCCCAGGGCCAGATGCTGGCCTTGCGCTTCCCGCCCATACCGGACTCTTCGGGACGCTCCTTCTATTTCGTGGCTGAGTCACCCGACGGAGTGTCCGGTGACGCGATCAGCTTGAAGGGCGATGTCCGGCCAGGCGACCTGCGGGCGCAACGCTACGACGACGGCATTCCGGCCTCTGGCTACCTGGTGATGAGCCTCGAATACAACGGAGTAACAGGTGAACGGTAACGTCTCGTCTGGCACCGATGTACGTAGCGTGTCGGTGGTCATCCCCACGTACAACAATCTTGGGCTGCTGCGTGAATGCCTGAGGTCGGTGCGTGCGCTCGATTACCCGTCAGACAGAGTAGAAGTCACGGTGGTGGACAACGGCTCAGGCGATGGCACCTACAGAGCCGTGCACGCGCCGGAGTTGGGTGTGCGTTGCGTTCGACTGGAGCAGAACACCGGGTTCGCCGCTGGCTGCAACCGTGGCGCAGCCGAGTCGAGCGCGGACTTCGTCGCCTTCCTCAACGACGATGCGCTTGCCGACCCGCAGTGGCTAAATCGCATGTTCGAGGCTTTGGACGGAAGCGAAGCGGGTACGATGTGCGTGGCTTCTCGTATCTTGTCGCGAGATGGCAAGGAGATCGAGTTCAACGGGGCTTCTTCGAACCTGTTTGGCGTAGGGCGGCCAAGGTCCGTGTGGGGCTGGCCCGACGCTGCCCAGCCTCCGACCAAGGGCAGCCCGCTTCTGTTCGCCTCGGGCGGCGCGATGTTGATTCACAGGCGGACCTTCCTCGACGCTGGCGGCTTCGACCCAAGCTTCTTCGCCTATTTCGAGGACGTGGACCTGGGTTGGCGGCTGTGGGTGCTCGGCCATCGAGTCATCTACGCACCTGATGCCGTGGTGCGGCACATAGGGGGGTCGACGGGCACCCGCCAACCGGCGCACCGGCGCTACACCTTGTGGGAGTCCAACTCTCTGGCTACAGTCCTGAAGAACTACGAGTCGGGTAACATGGAGCGTTTGCTTTCGGGGGCGCTATTGCTCCTCTACAAGCGCGCGCTGCTTGCTGCCGGTGATGCCTTCGACCGTACCGACTACAATCTCGGTGGCCCCAGGGACGAGAATACTACCAACGTAGAGAGGCTTCCACGAGTGAGCGTGGCCCACCTGGCGGCCATTGATCGCTTCAACTCGATGCTGCCCCGGCTGATGGACGAGCGCCGCCGCATCCAGGCGACACGGGTGCGCTCGGACCGCGAGATACTGCCTCTAATGGGCCGCCTGTGGGAGCCTCAGTTCGCCGGGAGCGAGTATGCCCAGGCCTCGCGCCAACTCGCCGCCTCGCTCGACCTGTACGGCCTCACAGCGGAAGGGCTGCCCAACCGAGTGCTCATCCTGGCCGGGCCTTCCGACGTTGAGGCTGGACAAGTTGCGAGTGCCCTGGCTGCCGATTTCCCGGTCGCCTTCGTTACTGTGGAGACAGGGGCAGCGCATACCTGGAGCATAGCGGACGGCTACACCAGGCACGGCCTCGCGCCCGGCTCGGCGGAACTGGGTGCGCTGCTCCGCCAGGCTGATGCCGCGCTCGTATTCCCCGACAGCACTGGCGCTCTCCCTACTGAGTTTCTGGATACACCCACTGCGGTGATCGGCAATGCGCCGGGTAGTGGCGTGTCCGGTGCTACCCATCTAGCGAGTTCCGACCTTGAGGCGATACGCCTGTTCTGCCGGAAGCCCAGTACAACCCGCGTTGTCGCGCCCTCATGATGTCGGGGCAGATGCTGAGGGCCGGCAACATAACCTTGAGCGTTGCTAGACTGGACGACGCGTATGATGCTAAGTCTAACGACCGGCGGGCGCTACCCACAACAGAAATCATGAACGCCAAAGACCAATCGGGCATTTGGTCCTGAGTATTGATGGGACCATCCGGTCATTGTCATTTCCCTATAGGGGATGTAACATGTAGTTAAATCAATGCCTATTCATTTACCAGCAAAGTATCAATGGTCCAGGGCCCGACACGTTCGAGCTACTGGGGAAAGCGACGAATGATAAAAGTGCTCATTGCCGACGATCACAGGATGTTCAGACAGGGTCTGCGCATGTTGTTCGAGATGGAGTCCGATATCAAGGTCGTTGGCGAGGCTTCTGATGGGATAGAAGTACAGCAACAGGCCGAAGAACTGGCACCAGATGTAATCCTGATGGACATAAATATGCCGGGGATAGACGGTGTGGAAGCCACCCGCCGCATCTTGAGTCAGCATCCGGAACAGGCCATCATAGTCTTGACGATGTTCCGCGAAGACGAGCACGTGTTCAAGGCGATTAATTCCGGGGCGCGTGGGTACGTGCTGAAGGACGCAGATAGCCTGGATGTCACCAGGGCGATACGCAGCGTGGCCGCCGGTGGATCGGTGCTCGACGCTACCATGACGAGCAAAGTATTCCAGCAGTTCAAGCAACTGTCTCAACAGGCCAAGAAGCACAACCCTGAGGGCCTCACTGACCGCGAACTGGAGATACTGAGCTTGATAGCGAGTGGCTCCAGCAATCGCAAAATAGGGGAGAAGCTCTCCCTGTCAGAGAAGACCATCAAGAACAACATTACCTCGATCTTCCATAAGCTGCAGACTAATGACCGCACCCGCGCAGCCGTGTACGCCATCCGGCGAGGGTTAATCAGCCAGCCAACGTCTCAGAACTGAAGATTTCTTTTCGTTGTACGCTCTCTCCACCTTTGGAGAGGGCGTTTTGATGCTTAAGATCGCATACAAGAGGGCCTCAACTAGCGTTGACGCGGTCTGACCATGCCGCCTATAATCGTTAGGAGATGCATCTGTATAGCGTGGGTGTTACGTAAGCTAATTGCGTCGTGTTCTGGACACTATATTGGAGCAACTGGATGGAAGTGGCACTGGAGCGAGCAGACATATCCCCTGAGCTATTGGGTCATTTGCAGGGGCGTAATGACAACCGCAACCGCCGCGGTCCCGCACCTGGGAGACTGGCTCGCGGGGCGGCCTTTGCGGGGCTGGGGCTTGCCGGGTTGGTGTTCGGCGGCTTTCCCATAGTGGCTGCTCGCCGCATCATTTACCCGAACTGGTCGGACGAGTATTACCGGGCCACCCTGGGCAAACTGGAGTTGGACTTGCCCGTGAAGCCGGAGTACGTTGAGTTTGCGGGGCGTGACGGCAAGCCTCTAGGTGGCTGGTTCGTGCCCGCGCCACAGGACGTAGCGAAGCCCTGGCCCGTCGTGATGCTCGCCTACGGCTACGGCGGCTTCAAGGAGCAGATGGCGGGCTACTCGAAGTCGATACACGAGGGTGGGTTCGCGACCTTTCTGTTCGACATGTCGGGCAGCGGCCTGCGCAAGGGCGAGCCGGTGACGTTCGGCTACAAGGAGCGCTGGCAGGCGATGGACGCGGCCAACTACCTGCGCACCCGCAACGATGTGGACCCTGCCCGTATAGGCGCGCTCGGAGTCTCAATGGGTGGGGCTACCACTCTCCTGGCCGCCGCTGAGGACCCCGGCATCAAGGCGGTGGTTGCCGACTCCTCGTATGCCGACCTGTTTGGGATGGTACGGCCCGGCATAAGCGCCTTCATCAGCCCTCGCGCCCTCTTCCTCGCACCCCTCATCGTGCGGAGCGCCGAAACAATGCTTGGTATGAAGTCAGGAGAGGTCCGCCCCGACGAGGCCGCCGCCCGGCTTGGCGACCGCGCTCTCTTCGTGATCCACGGCGACCGTGATACTCTCACCGACCCTAACTCGGCCCAGCGTCTCTACGATGCGGCTACTGGGCCAAAGGAGCTATGGGTGGTGCCGGAATGCGGCCATGCTTACGCTCCCGTGCTCGCCCCCGACGAGTACAAGCAGCGTGTCAACGCCTTCTTTCAGCGGTACTTATAGCCCCCTGCGGATGCAGAAGGCATCCATACGCGAATCGACAAAGGGCCTCCGGTTAAGGAGACCCTTTGCTGTTGCGCCAACTGCTAGGGCTTACCGCCCCGGGTTGGCCGGTGTCACACAGTTGGGGAAGAAAGCGTTGGCAGCAATCTTCGCCATCTGCCCCCTGGTCGTGTAGTCGCTGTAGCGGAAGCATGGCGTGCCCGTGGGACACTCGCCTGGACTTCCGTACCCGTTGATAATGCCTCTGGTAGCCAGTCGCTCGATATACACCCAGAAGGGGCTGTCAGACGGCACATCGGTAAACGACTGCTGGTCGGCAGGCACATCCTCCTCGTAGCCAGCAGCTATGGACACGATCTTGGAGATCTGCCCTCTGGTTGCCGGGTTGTTCGGGCGGAAGTACGGCCTGTTGGGCGTGGTGCAAGGTTCGCCCGCACCGCCGCAGGGGTAGCCCTCCACGGCCCCGGTCTGCGCCAGCCTCTCCACGTACAGGTAGAACGGGTCTCCTGGGTGTACGTCGGCGAATTGTTGCTGGTCCGGCGCTACCGGTTCGTTGAGTCCCGCCGCGTTGGCGATGATCTTCGATAGCTGCCCGCGAGTGACGTTGGCGCCCGGCCTGTAGTATGGTTGGTTGCTGCCGTTGCATGACTCGCCAGGATCGCCGCATGGGTAGCCACCCACAATTTGGCGGCAGGCAAGGCACCGTACCCAGCTGTAGAACGTCGAGCCTTCTCCGGTGGAGGGCACGTCGGCGAACTGGATGGGACAGGCGGTCGGTATGACTCCCGGCGTGGGCGTTGCTCCACCACCCGACTGGCAGGCTGCATTGCCGCGTATCGTGTACCTGATGCTAAGGTCGGGTTCGGGGTAGTTCACGTTGTCGATGATGATCGCCCCGTTCGATACCCTGGCGTAGATGCCGCTGAGCGTATCGCCCACCGCAACACCCAGCTTCGAGTCAGCGACGGTAATCCGGATGTTGCCCTCGCGAGTGTACTCACCGAAGTCGGCATCGCCCACTGCTGTTGTGCCGATGCCGTACTTATAGCTGATAACCCCACTGGCACTGGTGCGCATATCCACGAATTTTACGGTTGTCGTCTCCGGGGTGCTGAAGCTGATCCGCCAGTAGGAGTTCGGACTGCTGGCGGGATCGTTTTCCGGGCCGTCGAGGCTCACCACCTTCAGCGTGAATACCAGGTAGTCGGGTCCGGTCCCGGTGTAGGGTTCCGCGACGCTGATGTACTCAACGTCGTATTTGTCCTGGTTGGTATTTACACCCCCAACCCCGGTGTCGCCGCGTCCGTCGGTCTCCACAATCTGGCCCGGCAGGACGCAGGGGTTAGGCGCAGGTATGGGAGTTTCCGTGGGTATGCTACCCCCACCACAGTTTGCGAACCTGAACTTGCCGATGCGCGTGTTCCAGTAGGTCCCCGTGGTCGGGTAGTATTCCTGGGTGTACCAGAAGGTACAATCGTCCACCGGGTCGATGCCCATCATGCTGTAGTCGCCCCAGCGCGCCAGTCCTTCCGGATCGCTGGGGTCTTGCTGAGAACCGAGCCCGGCATAAAGCGTAGCTTCACCCTGAGGCATCTGCCCCAGCGGATCGCCCGCCAGCCTGCCCGTGTAGCGTATGCTCGGGAACACATCGGTGGCGTTCGACACGCTGTAGCCCAATGCCATGTTGCCGTCGCGGTCCATAGCGATGCTGCCCATCCAGCGGTTGTTAGCGTCGGGTGCGTAGGTGCCCTGCTGGTATATCGTGGGTATCGTGCCGGGGCTGCGCAGCTCATACCAGCGCACGCCCGCCTGGCCCGTGCCGCTGGCGTCCACCGTGTGGTTCAGCACTATCGACTCGTGGTCGCCGAAGTTGCGGTAGGCTAGCCTGAACATGATGCGGTCGGATATGGTTTCCAGCTTCTGGGTAACCCCAGGCTGCGGAATACATGCCTCCCTGGAGGCCTCGCACATATCAGAATCGAATTCCGCCACGGGCACTTCTACAGGGCCTGTGAAGGTGGAACTGAGTACGTTGGTCCAGTCTACGTGGAACTTGAAGAGCGAGAGCAGGTCCTCCTGGTTGGGGCCGAACTCGTCATCGACCGTGATGAAGTAGTTGGGGCTACCGGCAGGAGGAGGCGTCGGGCCATCCAGGTCGGAGGGTAGGAGGCCACTATACGGGGGGTCCAGGTGGTAGTAGATCATCCTGGCCGCAGGGTCGCCCGCGAGCATCTTTGCCCTCTCGAAGGCGAAGTTGCCTGCTCCTACGAAAACCGCACCCGCCTCGACGGGGTTGACGTTGAACTCGTTGGTGGTCATGTAGAAAGCGTCCGGCCACACCCCGAAGTGGGGATAGTCTTCAAAATACG
Source organism: Chloroflexia bacterium (assembly GCA_034667185.1). GTDB lineage: Bacteria > Chloroflexota > Chloroflexia > QHBQ01 > JADMIH01 > JADMIH01. The sequence goes on from JAXDKH010000146.1 coordinate 10,596, forward strand.
AAGCGTTTGCGGTTGGACTGGCCTGGAAGGCATAGCGGTAGTACTGGCCGGTGGGGTCGCTGGTCTTCGATATTGCTATGCATTCATAAGTGGGGCCGGTGGGAGCGTCGAAAGTGGTGAACTGGCTGGCGAGCCAGCGCTGGGCCATAGTGTCAAAAAGCACAACTGGGTCGCCACTGTTGGTCCCGGCGCACGCAGAGCCTGCGGGGCCGGTCATACCCTGGAAGAGGGTGTTGCCTGGGACAGGCCCATAAAGCAGGTTGCCTGACTTGTCGAAGATCTTGAAGCCAATGTTGTTCCACTGGAAGTAGTGGTTGAGGCCCACGTCGCCCTCGGTATCAGGCGGCCACACGATCAGAAGGCCCGTGTCTGCGTTATCATGCTGGGTATAGCCCTTGAACGTGAGGATTGGAGTAGGCATAGCCGACCCGCCGAAGGCGTGCTGCACCACAGGGTCAACGCCCACAAAATTCGGCACACGGCCCGGCCTCATCCAGTTCTCTCGCTCCATCTCCCGCTTGTTCGAGGAGAGCGGTGCCGCGGCCCGTATAGAGCTAAGGGGTGGTGACACGTCAAAGCCGACGGCCTGTTTTACAACTGGACTGTGGTACGGGACTTGGGCGGCACCCGGTCTCGCCTGGGCAGCGACCCCGCTTGCCGATAGAGTATCGCCCGCATTAGCACGCGCGATTACCAACACCAGTACAACGGCTGAGAGAACAACAACTAAGCGCTTCATGCACCTTCACTCCTTCCTGGACTTCAAAATCAGGCTACGCTGCCTGAAACTACCACGTACGGTGGGTACTCGAAATGCACAGGTCGGCCCTGGGAGTGCCGGCAGGTGTGATGTGGTAGCAAGATTTGGTCCCTGTACCAGGCTAGCCTACGTCCATTGCATGGCACGGCACAAATCAACACGTTATAATGGCTGCTGTTACCTACAAGCATCAGGAAGGACACGACCTATGACGCGAGATAGCGACGGCGCGCAGCAGAGTGTTGATACACCCGTTTCCGAGTACAGCCAGGAGGCCGTGCCCTCTGACGTTGGCCCCCCCGAGGCCAGCGCTCAAACGTCTTCACCCAACGGCTCAGCGCCCGTGGCTCCTCCCACCGCCGCCGAGCGCATCAACAGGCTGCGCGATTTGAGGGAGCGGGCGAAGCTGGGCGGGAGTCAGAGGCGCATCCAGCAGCAGCATGCGAAGGGCAAGCTCACAGCCCGCGAGAGGTTGGACCTCCTGCTCGATGAAGGGTCGTTTGAAGAGATAGACATGTTCGTGACCCACCGGATCACTGATTTCGGCATGGGTGACCAGAAGGTGCTTGGCGATGGCGTCGTGACAGGCTGGGGGCGCATCGAGGGCAGGCTGGTCTACGTCTTTTCGCAGGACTTCACGGTGTTCGGCGGCTCGCTCTCCGAGGCGCACGCGCAGAAGATCGTCAAAATCATGGAGATGGCGATGAAGAACGGAGCGCCGGTAATAGGCTTGAACGACTCGGGTGGCGCGCGCATACAGGAGGGCGTGCTCAGCCTGGGCGGCTACGCCGACGTGTTTCTGCAGAACGTGCTGGCCTCCGGCGTTGTGCCCCAGATTTCTGCCATCATGGGCCCGTGCGCAGGCGGGGCGGTCTATTCTCCGGCCATCACCGATTTCACGCTCATGGTCAAGGACACCTCTTACATGTTCGTGACGGGGCCAAACGTCGTGAAGACGGTGACACATGAGGACGTAAACTTCGAGACACTGGGCGGAGCGCTGGTACATAACACCAAGTCAGGCGTGGCGCACTTCGCGATGGACAGTGAGGAGGAGTGCCTGCTGCGGATACGCGACCTGCTCAGCTATATGCCCTCGAACAACCTGGACGACG
>JAXDKH010000147.1:0-3440 GCA_034667185.1 Chloroflexia bacterium
AAGCGGTTGCGCTCAAAATACTGCACCATGTAGGTCTTGCCATCGATGTCCGACTTCTCCTGGCGCGCCTCCGAGATGGGATAACCAAACACGGGCAGACCGCCGTTGGCATCCCAGAATTTGATGAAGACGGAAGGTACGGTAAAGCCAGTCTCGGGGAAGGTACGCGCCCCGGCGTCTGGTGTGGCTTGCGAGGGGACTCTGGTGACTTCTACCACCGTGGTGGGCAGTACACCTGCGGTCGGACCCGTAACGGGCGTAGTCTGCGCGACAGTCTGACTCTGGTTCGGAGTCGCGCCTTGAGAAACGGGAGCAGCCGATAACAGGAACAAGATAAGGATGAAGAACGAAAACGCTAGTACCAGTTTCCTGCCCACATTACCTCCTTGTACCGGGGGAGCAATACTAAGCCGCGACGGGACTATAGCCCGCCACAACTAAGCAAACGACCTACAAGCCAAAACGGTTTCCCTTGCCCTCATAAATCTACCACATTCTACACTTAAACGTAAACCGGGGTCGGGAAATAAACGAAACCGCATCACGCCAGGGACGCGCAGAAACGATCATTGTTTTGGATGTGGTAGGGGCAAGATGCATCTTGCCCCTACCACATCCAAACGTCTACATCCTTAGCGGATCCTTGTCGTCCTTCGCATCTTGGCGGTTCAGTCTTCTATCACTCGCGGCGTCCTAGGATACAGGGATGAAGCCGACGGAGAACCGGATGTACTGGTCTTCGTAGCCGAAGGCGCTGCCGGATACGCCTGCGAGGCCGGTCTTCTCGAACAGGGACAGGGCGTCCTCGCCGGGCTTGAGCTTGCTCCAGTTATAGATGGTCGTATCGTCGTCCACGCCAATTTGCTCGAAGAGGTCGAACCTGGCGTTCAACTCCACCAACTGCTTGCGGAAGTGCTCGCGGCGGAGCTTGTAGAGATTCTTGATTTTGTGCTGAATCTCCGGGTGCTCGCCGATCCACTCCACCAGGGCGGTGTAGTGCAACTGCCAGGACGCGGGAAGGCCCGCCGTCATGTTGTTCCAGGCCACCTTGAGCAGGTCGGCCCACTCGGCGCTCTCCACCGACACCCAGCCGCAGCGGTCGCCCGTTACGGTGAAGACCTTCGATAGTGAGTTGATGTAGACGGTGCAACTGCGGGCGAAGGGAGTGTTCAGCGCCTGCATGCGCGCCCAATCGTCCTCCTCCACGCCCGTGCCGATGTAGGCCAGGTCTGCCAGCACCGCAAGCTCCCGCCCATCTTCTTCGATGACCCGGTAAATGTCCTCAAGCTCGTCGGGCGAGTAGGAGAAGGCGGTGGGGTTGTTGCTCACCGTGAGGTAGAGGAGGCGTAGCTGCGGGTGCTCGGCCAACAACTGCTTTAGCTGCGGAGCGGTGAGCTTGAAGCCGTGCTCCTCGGTGGTGCGGACCTTCAACAGGTTCACGCCCGACGCGACAACCTGCCAGTTAACCACCGCGAAACCGGGCGCGGGGAAGGCGAATGTGCACGCCTCTCCATATTTCTTCTTGAAGTGGAGGCTGAACGTCAGGATGGCCTTGTAGAGGGCGTCCAGCGCGCCAATGGTGATGAACGTCTGGTCGGGGTTGGTGGGTATGCCCCACGCATCCTCGAATCGCTCGGCCAGCATCTCGCGCAGGAGGGGGTTGCCCACACCGTATACGTCGTACACGCGCATGTCCCAGTTGTACTCGTCCAGCAGGCGGCGCTCTATCACTTCTTCCCTGCGCGCAAGCTCCCGCCGCACCTCGCCCGTGCTTATCCTGCCGCCAATCTCCTCGCCTGGCAGGATGAGGCCCAGGTCCTCGCCTATCGTCGTGTAGTCCACGCCGTCTATTTTCTCGGTGATGAGGCGGACGTTCACGTCGCCTATCGTGCGGTTGGCGACTTCCTGCGCGATGATCTCAGGCGAGATGCCGTCTTCGCGTGCGCTCAACTGCACTTCGCGCACCATGCGGGCCATAACGCGGATTTTCTCGGGGAGCGTTTCGAATATGGAACGATACTTGGCGACCGCTTCTTTGCGGAGCCTTCGCACGCGGGCGATTTGCTCCTCGTCCGCTGCGTTGCCGTCGTGGCTCATGCTCGATACCGGGGTTGTGGGGTCTTGCTCTATTTCGTTCATGGGGCCTATAGTGTCCCGGAAGTTGCCCGCGAACGGCATAGCATGACTCTGCATTGACATGAAAAAGAATCCTCCTCATTGAGGTGGCGGACGCGAACGTGGTCTCGCCAGGTAAACATAAAAGTGGAGAACATGCCTCTAAATTGTGGCTACTATTGCATATTGCGTGCCGCACCGCACACTGGTAGCTGACCGCAGTATACTTTTGGGATTTGGCCTTGTCAAACGGCGAGAGGTGGTGCGAAACTGGGAGGACGGTCGTCGCTCGATGCCAGCGCCGACAGCCATTCGTGGTCCAGTTCCCAGCCGGGACCCTTCGCCGCGTGCGACTCGCTCTCGCACAGCGCCTCTCTCGCTACCTGGCGGGCCTCCTCCAGCTTGCCTTCTGCCATGAGCACCGCGGAGGTGGCGCGCAGTTGCATGTGCCGGAAGCGGCGGGCCGTTTCATCGCCTACTTTCTCAAGGAAGTAACGCGACATGGACAGGTCCTTGAAGCAGTAGGCCCTGAGGAAAGCAGCATCGGCGTAGAAGGCGGGTTGTAGCTGGGGTGGCAGCGACCCCACAAGCTCTATGCAGCGGGCCATATACTTGTCGGCCCAATCTACCTGCCCTACGTCCATCGCCCAGTAGAAGGCGATGTGGTTAGCCAGCGCCTCGTCCATTGTGCCGTCGGAGGGTTGGAGGATGCCTTCGATCCAGGTGCGGTCCCACTGGCTGGGACGTTGGCCCATGCGGGAAGCGCCCGTTATCATGGTGAGGTAACAGAAGCGACCGGCTCTTGCCCCGCCCCGTAGCAGAATGTTCAGGTATGCCCCGTCGGAGTTGTAGCCGTTCACCTTCAGCGGCAGCAGGTTGATTAGGCCGAGCACGAAGGATAGCCCGGTCGCAAATGGGAGTAAGCCCCACATGCCACTGTAGTCGCACATCATCCACACAAAGAAGACGCAGCCCAGCAGCAGATTGCCCGCCATGCCGCCCACGGTCATGACGAGCCAGCGGGCGCGCAGGTTGTGGAGCGTGGTGGGCACCATGAGTGCGCTGCCGGATCGTATGTCAGTCTGGTCGATGAGGCTCACACGCAGGCCCCTGTCGGTAGCGCGGAGCTTCAACCTGCTCACAGTGATCATCACGAACCGGAAGCCGACCAGCCACCCGGCGACCACGTGTCCCACCTCGTGCACTATCGTTTCGAGCCAGATAAGCAACATGAGCGCGATGAAGAATACGAACATGCCCCCGAAGACTTCCACAGTGGAGGCCCACATCTGCTCCAGTATGCCTTGCAGTGTCGCCGACATAGG
>JAXDKH010000148.1:0-10487 GCA_034667185.1 Chloroflexia bacterium
AGATGGAGAAGTGATGCAAGACGACGGTAGCCCCGCAAACGAGCACAGTCCCGGTTCGTGGAAGCGCCCCGTGATCAACATCCTGGGTGAAAAGGTGGCCCTGGGCCCTTACGACAAGAGCATCATCGAGACATACTACAGGTGGGTGAACGACTTCGACACCCTGCGACTTGGGGGTTTGCCCATCAAGCCGCGCACGCTGGAGCAGCAAATCGCCGCGTTTGATAGGTGGGCTACCGAGGATGATGACAGCATCTGGTTCCTCATGTACGAAGTCTCGACCTGGCGGCCCGTGGGCTGGACGGGCATACAGCACGTAGACCTCCACCATCGCTCGGCAGAGTTCGGTATCACCATAGCCGAGCCGGATGCGCGCGGCAAGGGCTATGGTACCGAGGCGGCGCAATTGGTGCTAGACTACGCCTTCACCGCCCGTGGCCTGCATTCCGTTCACCTCACTACAGCAGCCTACAACATTGCGGGGCAGCGCGCCTACAAGAAGGCGGGCTTCCGCGAGGCAGGGCGCTTACGCGAAGCAGAGTTCATGGGTGGCAAGTTCTGGGACCTGCTCTACATGGATTGCCTTGCGACCGAGTTCACCAGCCCCATACTGGCCCGCATCTTCCTCCCACAAGAACCCCGCTCCTGATTGTTCCTGTTTCAAAGTCCAATGTCCAGGCCTAAAAGAGTCCATGTCATTATTAATGCGGTGAAGAATGATGTGGGGAGCAGGATTCTGGTCTCCTACGGTGATACAGTTGTGTTCAGTTATCCGCCTTCCCTCGAATAGCACCTGGTCAAGGCCGGGGCAGGCTGGCGTTGGACTGCTCTTGCGTGAGAAGTTCGGCTATTTCACGCTCGGTGCGGCTCTCGGCGGGCATGCTCATCGCGGAGAGCATCTCGGCCAGCCACGCGTGCAGGGCGGGGTCGTGGGGCTGAAGGCTCTTTGAGATCAGGGCGTCCCGCCAGGCCTTCGACAGATCGCCGCGCTGGGCAAATCCCCTGGAAGTGCGCAGGTATTCCTCCCCAATCGGGAACAGGGTGCCCGCCCGCCTATAAGACTCCACAGCCCCGCCAATCTCGCTGCTGGCCTGCTGGACCGAGCCCCGCAGGGTGTAGACGGCCTGTTCCTCCATCCTGGTGAACGAGACATGACCACTCAGTGTGTTGAGGAACGCCTTTACGCTGGGGTGAATATCGGGACCGGAGGGTGCCTCCCGGAGGACCGTCACGTTGTAGAAGTGGGTGACGTCGGCCCAGCGCGAGCCGGACATCAACTCAGGAGGCGTGTCGAACTGGTAGCTGACTACCCAGTAGATAGAGCCTTCGACCTTGCGGTTGAACAGGAGCGGGTCTACCAGGTTGTAAGTGGGCGCGGGCGGCTTGTCTTTCCAGTAGTAGTTGCTCACCGTAGGGTCCCACCCGGCGAAGATGATGGTGTCCTGTGGGGTGGCGCGTCCTGAGAGATAGCGCGAGACGGCCCGCAAGTCGGCCCTGTCCACAACCTGTGTGCGAGGCTCGGTACCTGCCACGGCGTAGCGCAGGCCCGAATACGAAACGAGAGCCACCACGACTGCAGCCAGCGCAAGCGCGGCAAGCCTCAATGGGGCAGCAATCCTGGTCGCTCGCTTTAGCAGGCTCGGCAGAGATGCTAGAGTGACCATGCCGTTGGCGACCAGCAGCAGATAGAACGGCATGACGAAGAGCGCGTAACGCTGGTAGACCACGTTGGTGGTGCCCAGCACCGCAAGCACGTCCGCCGGTACCACCATGATCAGCAGGCATAGGGCGATGGCACTCCTGTGCGCGCGCAGGACGATGGGGTATATCCCGGCCACCATGAACAGGAGCATCACCGCGGGTACAAGCCGCTGAAGCTCGGCAATACCGGGCAGCGCGAACCAGGAGACAAGCTCAATGGGCGCTGTAAGGAAAGCCACCGGTTGGAGCGCAGCCATGTCGGGTGGAGTGCGGGGCACGCTCAACGTATCGAGGACCATCGGTACGGCAGCCAGGCCGATTGCGGCTATAGCTACGATCCCGTAGAGCAGCGAGTTGGGTGAGGAGCGGATGCGCCGGGCCCTCCAGAGCACCCACAGCAGGTATGGGCCAAGCGCGGGCAACACCAGGGTCAGTACGTTGTATGAGGTCAGCACGTTGGCTATGGAAGCGGCTGCGAACGCGGCCCACCACTTGCCCGTGCCTGTGCGTTCGGCGCGCAAGAGGCAGTAGACCGACAGCGCGGTGAACAGCACGAGCGTCGTGTACGGGCGCACGTCCTGCGAATAGGTGAGATGGATGAAAGAGACGCACAGCAGCCCGGCGGCCAGGAGTCCCTGCGCTCGACCGAACATTTCTTTGCCGAGGGCGTACACGACCAAGACCGTGAGGGCACCCGCGAGCGCGGAGGGCAGGCGTACCAGGATGGCGGTAGCTGTAGGGTCGGCGAAGAGGGTGCTGAACCAGACGGTGAGGTAATGGAGGGGGGTCTGCACGCGCATCCAGCCGAAGCGGTCCGTGAAGAAGAAGCCGGGGCCGTACTGCGCCACTTCTAGCGAGGCGATCTCGTCGAACCAAAGGCTGTAGCAGTCGAGGCAGTAGACGCGCAGCCCCAGCGACAGGAGGAACATGCCCGCAAGCAGCGCCACATACCGGGTGTAGCCGGGTCTAGCAGCCAGGTTGAACGCTTTCAGTAGCGTAGCCATCCAGTGTAAACTTTCATATCAGAGCCACCTTTTAGCACGGGCGTGAGGCGCACGTAGACGTGACCACACTCGCCCGAATCAAGTATAGCAGCAGGCGGAGCGAGTTAGGATGGGTAGTTGAGGCTAGAGGGGGCCTTACATAGGTACTGGCATGGGAAGCTACCCGGTCAGGCGCTTGTGCTGTAGAATGCACGCATTGTTCTGTATAGCATGATACAGGAGGTGGTATAAGTGGCCGGATTGGTCTTTGCCTGCATAGCGCCGCACGGCAGCGAAGTCATTGCTGAACTGGCGGGGGAGTCGGCGTCCCGCACTACTGCCACGCGGGAGGCGATGGAAGAAGTGGGCCGCCTCATGTCGGAAGCGCGGCCTGAAACGGTGGTGGTGCTCACGCCACATGGAGTACGTGTGACCGGCGCGGTGTGCGTAATGACCACAGAGCGCGCAGTCGGCACGCTCGAAGGGGAGCACGGCGAAGGCCCTATCAACGTAGACATGGCGGTGGACACAGAACTGGCCCAGCGTATCGCGGAGCAGGCCGCCAGAGTTTATAAGGTGCCCATCGCGACCGCCATATACGGTGCCAGCGGTGGAGACGGCTGTTTTACTCCCCTCGACTGGGGTGCGGTGGTGCCCCTCTGGTTCCTGGGTGCCCGCTGGCCCACGCCTCCGTCCATAGTAAGCATTACACCCTCTCGAAGGCTGACCTTAAGACAACTCTACGATTTCGGCACCGCGGTGGCCGAAGTGGCAACCGAGTCGGGGAGGCGGGTGGCGCTGGTAGCGAGCGCCGACTGGGGCCACGCCCACTCCGCGGAAGGCCCCTACGGCTTCGACCCCGCCTCCGCAGAGTTCGACGCAATGGCGATGGAGATTATCGCAACGAACGACCTGGACAGTCTGCTAACCGCCGACCTCGACTTCGCCGATAGAGCTAAAGTGGATGGCTTGTGGCAGACGGTGATCCTGGCAGGGGCGCTACACCATACGCCAATGCTCGGCAGGCTGCTGTCCTACGAGCACCCAAGCTACTTCGGGATGGCTGTGGCAGTTTATCAGCCGGAAAGCAGGGGATGATATATGCTCCACCTGCCATAACGCTCTCCAGTGTTCAGGGCAAAGAAAAAGCAGGATGGCGTTCGTAAGCGACATCCTGCTGATGGAGCGGGTGAGGGGACTCGAACCCCTGACATTCTGCTTGGGAAGCAGACACTCTACCGACTGAGTTACACCCGCACTCGGTAGCTCAATTATAGCAGATGCCTAACCCTACTTCAAGGGACTAGTTGCTCTCCTCACCCTCCGCGAAGAACCCCCGCAGGTTGCGTAGCGCCTCGTCGGTCATCGCCTGTATCTCCTTGTTGAACAGGCTGGCCGCGATACCGGTGAAGACGCCTCCCAGCGGGCCGCCTACCTTGTAGTCTACCGTGAAGGTCACGCGGGTCGTGGGGGGGTCGCCCACTACGGGTAGTAGCTCCCAGACGTTGCGGCTCAGGACCGTGCCCTCGCTAATGCTCGCGAGCCGGTAGGGAGGTGAGTAGGTGACTATGCGGTTCTGCACCTGCATAGGCATGCCGTGGAACCGCCCCACAAGCTCCACGCACGCACCGACGCATCGCTCCTTCTCGCCCATCAGATTGGCCTCCTTGAACTGAGGCTGCACGCGTGGGATGTTGCGGTAATCGGCCAGGAAGTCGAAGATCTCCTGCGCACCCGCGTGTACGTTGGCTGTGGCATGTACTGTGGGCATGGCTTAGAGGCTCATGTTGGGGATTGTGGGCTGGCGGGTCTGCGGCGGCGAAGCAGTATGGCCGCGGTCAGGAGGCCTCCTGCGAGGAAAAGTACCAGCGCCGCGGTTGCCGCTATCCAGATCGCCAGGTCTAGTGCTGAGGCGGCGGTGGGACGGCTGGCGGGCGTTGTTCTTTCGTACGGCAGCGAGGCGCGCCACTGCCGGTCGATCTCGTCCACGGTCGCGCCTATCCCTGCCTGGAACGCTTCGTCGTAGGTGACGCCCTCTCGGAAGGCGGCGACCGTGCGGGCGAGCTTGTCGGGGCCGTAGCGGTTGTCGGTCAGCAGGAACTCCACGGCGCTACGGCTCTGGGCGTACGCGATCAGGGCCGACTCTTCGTCCGCGCCGAACGAGCCGGAGAGCGCGTTTAGCGGCACCAGCGCCCCGTTCTCGGCGGCGTAGCGCAAGGCCTCTTCCTCGGCGGGGTCATGGGCCTCCTGGTTATAGACCGCCAGGCCCTCGTCCAGCCAGGCGGGCGGCGAGTTGTAGGGGTTGTGGGTGGCCTGGTAGAGCACCAGGTGGCTCAGTTCGTGGGGTATGGTGCGCTTGATCTCTTGCTGGGCCTGGTCGTCATCGGGAATGGCAGCCATGACGAGCGCCAGGTGAGGAAACGCCTTGCCACCCACCCACTCCGGTATATTGGCGGGCAGCGAGCCGAGCAGTTCGTCCTGCGAAGCGTACACCCAAATCTCCGCCGGACGCGTCAGCCCCGCGTTGATGTTGTTCTGCAGGCGATCGAGCGCGCTGGTTGCCACACCCAGCAACGACTCGCCAAAGCTGCTCCCGCCCTCGTACCAGTGTACCGTCACGCGCCCCTTGGGATCGGTGAGGCTCTTCCACGGGTACTGCTGGTCCAGCAGCTTGAACGTCTCTATCGGAGTGTCAGCCGTGTTGCCTTCTGCATCCGTGAGGGTCCAGTAATACTCAAGGTGGGTGCCGGGCGGGATGTAGTTGGTGGTGAGGTCGAGCGTCACGTCCAGGTCGGGGGTGGAAGTAGCTTCCTCAAGGTGGGCCTGCAGCCCTGCCGTCACCGAGTCGCCCACTGCCCTGTAGTTGAGTTCAGCCCGCGCCGTCTCAAAGCCGCTGGCCCGCAGCTTGAACTCGATGCTCTTGGGGAAGTCGGCGGTGGCGCTCTGCTCTTCGACTAGTACCGAGTTCCGAGTTCCGAGTTCCGAGTGAGCGTGTGCTAAGTTGTTAGTGTGGAGTGAAAGAAGAGTAGCAAGCAGCAGGAAGCCTAACACCCACTTCGCGCAGGCTCCAACCCTACTCGGAACTCGGTACTCGGTACTCGGCACTCCTACGCCCCCAGCTTCCAGCGCAGGTACGCTTCGATGAAGCCGTCTATGTTGCCGTCGAGGACCGCCGCGGGGTTGGTGTCCTCGTAGCCGGTGCGGTGGTCCTTGACGAGGTTGTAGGGGTGCAGCACGTAGGAGCGTATCTGGCTGCCCCAACCCACGGAGACGTGCTCGCCCCTGAGGCGGGCCTGCTCTTCGGCGCGGCGGGCCTCCTCGATTTCCCAGAGGCGGGCCCGGAGGATGCGCATGGCGGTCTCGCGATTCTGGGCCTGGCTGCGCTCGTTCTGGCAAGTGACGACTATCCCGGTGGGCAAATGTCGCAGTCGCACAGCGGTGGAGGTCTTGTTCACGTTCTGGCCCCCCGCGCCGGTGGCCCTGTAGAAGTCTTCTTCTATCTCGTCCGGGTTGAGTTCCACCTCCCCTTCGTCTTCCAGTTCGGGTAGCACCTCCACCAGCGCGAACGAGGTGTGCCTGCGGTGTGCCGAATCGAAGGGAGAGAGGCGCACCAGGCGATGTGCACCGGCCTCGGCGCGTGCGTACCCGAATGCGTTCAGCCCCTTCATGAGGATGGTCACGCTCTTGATGCCCGCTTCGTCGCCTTCCGTATGGTCAAGGATTTCGGTGCCGTAGCCCCGCTGCTCGGCCCAGCGCAGGTACATGCGCATCAGCATCTGCGCCCAGTCCTGCGCCTCTGTGCCTCCCTCGCGGGCGTAGACGGAGAGGATGGCGTTGCTGGCATCGTGGGGGCCGTTGAGCATGAGGGATAGCTCCAGGCGGTCAAGCTCGGTCAGCAGGCGGGTGGCGTCGCCCGCGACTTCGAGCACTATCGACTCGTCACCCTCTTCGGTGGCAAGCTGGAGCAGCTCGTCCAGGTCGAGAGCACGGTGGGCCAGGCCATGCCAGCGGTCAACCTGCTCCTGGAGTGAGGTAAGCTGCCGCATGTTTGCCTGGGCCGCGCGCTGGTCGTCCCAGAAGCCGGGTTGCTGCGACTGCTCGCTTAGCTGCGCTATCTGGTTTTCAATGCCGGGTAAGTCAAAGACGCACCTCGAGGTCGTGGATGCGGGTGCGCAGGCCCTGGATCGTCTCGTTGAGACTTTCGGCTGAGATGGGGGTTAAGGACATAGGTGTGGCCTTCTTTTGTGTGTAGTGCCCAATTATACACTCAAACATAGGCACAGTATCTATCAAGACTACTTACGACCGGCGCGCCTTTGCTGTCGGCTGCATAAGTGCTCCTACCCACACGCCCACCAGCACCAGTGCCCCACCGATCAGGAGGGCCGGGGTAATGGCTTCTCCCGTAAGCCAGGCTGAAACCAGCACGGTAACAAATGGTATCAGCACAAACCCGTAGGTGGTCGCGGAGGCCGTCCACCGCCTCAACACGAACAGGTAGAGCGTGAAGACGGCTATAGACCCAACGATTATCAAGTACACGACCGCAATCCACGTAGATGTTCTTGTTGGTAAGGACCAATGCTCCCCCGTAACAAGCGACAGTGCAAGGAGAAGCAGAGAGCCCGCGCCCATAGCGAGGGCATTCGTCACGACCGGGTCGCTGCGTGGGAACTGCTTGACTACCACCGCGGCTTCTGCCGTGCATGCTGTACTGGCTGCCACTGCAAGCAGGGATAACAGCGGGACATCGCCTCCCAACTGAGCAGAGTACGCTATCCCAATGCCGCCAACGGCAAGCACCCCACCCAGCAAGCCCCTCCAGCGAAACGTCTCCTGCCGATGTAACATGGCGAGGAAAAAGGTGAGCAACGGCACAAGCGCAAGCACCACCTGCGCTAATCCCGCCGGCACCTTAACCAGTCCCCAGTAGATGAAGGCGTAACTCGCACCGAAGCCAAGCAGCCCGTACAGCAGCACACCGACGAGCGCACGTCCGCGGGGCCATGCCGCCCGGCGCAGCAGAACGACACCGAGGAGCAGCATTGATGCGCAAGCAAACCGGATAGCTGCTCCCCAGAAGGGAGGTAGCTCCATGTTGCTGAAGCGGACGCCCACGCCGTTTCCGCCGCCAAGCACCACACTGAACAGGAAGACGGCGAGCGTGAGGCGGTCGGGCCGCCTGCTTGCGGGTGTATTCTGGTGATCCGCACGCACTTCGCCAGTTGTATTCACAACTTCGACAGAGCTCCTATAAATCGAGCCCGGTGATAGAGAGATCGCGCGGGAAGTCCACTTCAAACTCGAAAGTTACCGTCTGCTTCTGCTGGGGAGCTACCGCCAGTTCCCACTTGAGGATGTTCATCTCGCTCTGCTCGACGGGGGGCGGCTGGACCTGGAGCAGCTTGCTCTTTATCTGCTCGTTGCGCGACACCGGGAACTGATCGTAGAGGGTGACGCGGGTGGGCCAGGCCAGGAAGCTGCTCACCGTGATCTTGAAGCCGAAGACGTTCTTCCTGGTGTTGCCGATCAGGGTCTTCGAGATTTCCCGCGCGGTCAGCTCGCGTTCCACCTTTACTCTGTCGTCGACGCCAAGCTGGGCCTCGAATTCCTGGTTGGGCACGACCGTCTCCAGCCATGTAGTGCCTACGAAGTCGCCCTCGTGGAAGATGCTGGCCTGGCCGGGGAGTAGGATGTACTGCGAGGTGTTGGTTATCTTCGCCCGCAAGTAGGCTTCCTCGGCCAGCCGGGGCACGGAAACGTAGTCGAGCTGGCTTTCAAGGTCCAGGCTCGTGACGGTCGTCTTGTGGGGCGAACCATCGGAGGGGATGTCGACGGGACGGCCTACTTTGAAAGTCACGGATGCGCCGGTGCTTTCGACGGTGGCCTGCGCTACCTCCATTTTGGGCGCGGACTGGGCAAGCATCATCGTGGCCGGTCCGGCATAGGCGTCGGCGGCTCCTCCTGCTGCCTCGCCAGAGTACTGGGCAGGGGCCGCAGCCATACGGGACATGGCTGGCATGGGCGGGAGCGGACGGCGTACGTCCAGGTACCAGGGGTCGAGTTCAGGGATGGTGGTGCTGACGGCAGGGCGGGCGGTGGACAGGGAGAGTTGCACGGCGGGCCAGTCTTCGCCGGTCTGCTGGGTGACGTTCGCCAGGTAGCCCAGGTTGACCTTACTCTCTACCAGGCGAAGGTCGTAGAGGGGCTGCCAGGACGCGCCCACTACCCCGTAGATGACCTCTATCTCGGCTTCCACCTCGGCGGCAGCCTCGACAAAGACGTTGATTTGCCTGCGCTCCGGCGAGTCGTAGTTGGGAGCCATCCTGCCTTGCAAGGCCGCTATCTGCCGGGCAAGTTCTCGCCTCTGCAGGCCAATCTCACGCCTCCTGGCGACGGCTTCGGCCCACTGCTGCCCCAGGTAATCGACCAGAGACTGCACGTCCTCCAGCTTGGAGCGGCCCAGGGAGATGCCCCGCGGCAGAGTGGTCGCGGTGCTCTCCCGCAACGACTTGAGGAACTCCAACTGGGCACCGATAGCCGCGTCTTCGTCGGAGAGGGCGGCGTCCTGGTCCTGCAACGCCTCTAGCTCTTTCTGCAACTCGGCTATGTTGGCCTCCGGGGCCTGGGTCACGAACTGCCGGACCACTTCCACGCCCAGTATGCGCACCCCCTCGCCCCTGCCACCGGCCCGCACCGAGTCGTCCTGCAGGCTGACAGGGAGGTTTTCAACCGACACCTTCTGCTCCCCCGCTTGCAAATGTACTGTGCCCCGTCGGGTGATACGCGCCCTGTCGGTATAAACCGTCACCTCGGCAATGCGCGACTCTATTGAAATGTCTGCCATGCTACTCCCCTCGTTTGTTTCGATAGACCATGTTAGGGCCTATTTCACGATTGAGATACCCACCCCGTCCACGTTCTCGCGCACGATAGGCAATATGACGGTTTCCAGTTGCCCGCTTGACGCCAGGGTGTTGTTGTAGTGGTGTATCACCTGGGCAAAGGCATTGTCGGCGGGTGGGTCTATGACCGCGCCGTCCCTTATGAGGTTGTCGGAGAGGATGACGCTACCGGGGCGAGAGAGGCGCAGGCACCAGTCGAGGTAGCCGGGGTAGTTGTCTTTGTCGGCGTCAATGAAGAAGAGATCGAACGGGCCCTCACCGTTGGCTTCTATTTGCGGCAGCAAATCCAGCCCCGCGCCTACGCGTATCTCCACTTTGTTCGATAGCCCCGCGATCTCGATGTTGGTGCGCGCCACTTCCGCATGCTTAGGGCTGTACTCCAGGCTGATTAGCTTGCCGTCTTCGGGTAGGGCGCGGGCCAGGTTGATGGTGCTAAAGCCGCCCAGCGTGCCAATCTCCAGGATGCGCTTCGCGCCGCAGAGCCTCGCTACCATGTAGAGCAGCCTGCCCTCGTTGGGCGATACGTTGATGGGCGGTAGCTCGTTGCGCTCGCTGTTGTCAAGCGCTTGCAGCAGGGCATCATCGGGTGGGAAGAGGTCCTGTATGTAGTCGTCTATCACGCGCAGCTTGTTGTATTGGGTGTTGTCGCTCATATGCTTACCTCCGCTAAGTTCTTGGCGGGCAGGATCGTGGGGAGCCTGTTGCGCAGAATGCCCCTGACGATGTCCTGTCCTGCTTTGTCGTTTGCCAGTACTTGCGTAACCTCGAACTCTGCGATACGCAGCGTTGGGTTCAGCCCATGTAGAGGTGGTAGAAGGTCCTTCACAGCGTCAAAATAGGCCCGCTGTGCTGTTCGGCCACCGGCGAATGGAAAGTCCTCCGTGACTTTTGCTTGCCT
>JAXDKH010000149.1:0-48606 GCA_034667185.1 Chloroflexia bacterium
CGCGCCGGCCAGCATCGCCTTGATGGCCTCAACGGGCGCATCCGTGGTGAGGTCGAGGTCGTGAGTGGGGCGGGACATAAGCAGGTCGCGCACGCTGCCGCCCACCAGGAAAAGGCTGTAGCCCTGCTGCCGGGCAGTCACGCTCAGCCTGTCAAGAAAGTTATCGGCCTCTGTCAGCAAGCTCGGAAACAAACAGTACATCACCCCAACCGCGTTCTCTCGCCGAAGATGGCCCGGCCCACTCGCACCAGCGTCGCGCCTTCCTCGATTGCGTACTCAAAATCGTCGCTCATGCCCATGCTCAGGTGCCGCCAGTCGCCAGGGTAGCTTTGCTTCATGCGCTCCAAGAGCAGGCGAAGCTGGGCGAACGTCTCGCGCAACTCCTTCTCCCCCGCCCCGAACCTGGCAATAGTCATCAGCCCGATGCAGTGCAGGTTGCCGCAACTCTCCACCTCAGCCGCCAGACGTGGCAACTCCTCAACCTCAACGCCCGATTTGCTCCCCTCGCCGGTGACGTTCACCTCCAACAGCACGGGCAATGGCTCCCCGGCCCGTTCGCTTGCAACCGCGGCGTCCAGGTCGCGGGCCAGTTGGAGGTTATCCACCGAATGGACGCAATCGAAATGCCGTGCCGCGTGCCGTGCCTTGTTGCGCTGTAACGTGCCGATCATGTGCAGTTCGATGCCTCCCCGAGGCACGAGAGCCACATCTTCCACGCCTGTAGCACGCCCGGCGAACTTGGCGATGCCCTCCTGCACCCGGTTCTCTCCAAAGACGATGACACCTGCCTCAACAGCTTGCAGAATCCGGTCCACAGGCTGGGTCTTGGTGACGGCGACAAGGGTAACATCGTCAGCAGCATGCCCCGCCCTCTCAGCGGCCCGCGCAACTCGCTCCCGCACGAGGGCGACATTGTCTGCGATCTCGCTACTCACCGCACATCACTCGTTACGCAAACCGAGCACCGCCCCAAACAGGCCGCACTTCCCCGCCTCGCCACGGTGCGAATAGAAGACGCTCGTGTTGTGCATGGTGCAAAGCCCATCAACAGCGACGTTGCGTGGCGGCACCCCGGCCTCTACGAGCGCGCGGCGTATGCCTTCCCAGAGGTTGAAATAGACCTCGCCTTCGTAAAGCTCAAGCAGCGGCAGCCGTAGCGACCAGGGCCGCGAATAGGCGCACTCTACCTCCTCCACCACGTTGGGCCCCACCTTGTAGCAGCACGGCCCAATGCCCGGCCCCACTACTGCCACTATGTCTGCGGGGCTGGAGCCGAAGTGCCGGCCCATAGCCTCAACCACCCGCGCCGAGATACGACTGACGGTGCCTTTCCAGCCCGAATGTGCCAACCCAATAGCGCGATGAACGGGGTCGTAGAAGAAGACCGGGGGGCAGTCCGCCGAGAGCGCCATGAGGTACAGACCGGGCGTGTTCGTGATAAGGGCGTCACAGTCCTGTATGCTGGGCTGCTCAGGGAACATGCCCTTGCCCGCATCCTCGTCCCCCACCAGCGCCACGTGGTTACCATGCACCTGCTGGCAGCCCACCATCCTGTCGAGGGTGATACCAAGTCGTTCCGCAAGGCGCGTGCGGTTGGCGAGGGCTACCTGGGGATTGGGCGGGTTGGCGGGGATGCCGCGACGCGCGCTCAGGTTCCAGTCGGTGCCGTCGGGGGCAAAGCGCGTAGAGATGCCATGCAGCAACTCCGGGTAGGGTCGTAAGGCCAGGACGCTATATATGCCATCGCGCACCGGAAGGCCCACCGCACGCGCAGGACTAGGACCGCTCGCCGAGCCGCCTGGCGAAATCATCTGCGTTCGCATCTGGTTCCTCGTCCTCGTCGGGAAGGTACTCCGTGTCCAGCCCGCCCGCGTTGCTCAGCGAGTAGGCGTCACCCGGCTTGCCTTCATCGTCGTCCTCTTCATCAGCTTCGTCGTCAGCATAGCTGCTCACGAACTGGTAGTTCTGGACGCTCGGATAGTACACCTCGATGCCGTACTCGCTCGGCACGCCCAGCGTATCGGTGATCTCCGTCATGATCTGGTGGATCACAATGTCGAGCGACTCGTCGTCCTCCCCCTGGTGCGACTGGTCGAAGCCCGTAATGAACTCGTTCCACAGCAGCAGCGTGCCCACCACCTGGTCCTCCAGGTAATGCACGTCAATCTTGCCGATATTCACAGCCGCGCCATTAGCGTCCCGGCTGTCCGAGTCGAATATCAATATCTCTTCCGAAGACGCCGTTCGCGTCGACCGCCGCAGCAAAAGGTTCATAGGTCTCCCTTCGGGAATTTGGGAATTGGAATTTCGGATTTCGGATTTAGAAGAACTCCAACAAATTCGCAATCCGCATTCCCAATTCCGAAATTCCTGTTCCTAACGTCCCGCTTCTCCCACGTAGCCCAGGATGATCTGGTTGATTACTTCTTCGATAGGCGCTCTATCGTCGGTGAAGACTAACTTGGCGGCATCGGGTTTGACTTCGCGGATGTTGCCTTGCTTCAGGCTGGTGTCGAAGATTTGCTTGAGCACCGGCTGGGTCACGTGCCTGGCATTTTCCGCGAAGTTCTCCAATCGCGAGGGGCTGGCGGTACCTATCACCATGCTGTTCGCCATCGTGGGCACGTCTATCACGTACACGTTGGGGTATACCTGCAACATCGTGTTGGCGAGCGCGTCCACCAGGCGGGTGTCGTGGAGGGTGCGGCCCGCGTTGATCATCACGGCTCCGTCGGGCGTGAGATGGTCCTTCACTTCCTGGAAGAACTCGACCGTGGTCAGGTGGAAGGGGATGTAAGGCTGGCGGTAGGCGTCGATGCCAATCACCGTCCACTTCTTGTCGCGGCCACCCGTTTGCAGGTAAGTGCGCCCGTCCTCGATGTGGGTAGTCACACTCGGCAATGACGCCAGGGCGAAGTAGCGGCGGCCCACGTCCACTATCTCAGGGTCGATCTCAACACCGTCCATGGGTATATCGCCGTAGACATTGCTGACGATGTGTGAAGCGGTACCGGCGGCGGAGCCTATCATCGCCAGGCTCTTGTAATCGGACTGCTGGAAGCCCTGAGAGAAGTAAGGAGCAATGGCCCAGTAGTCCCACGGGCCGCCGGTGAGCAGTTCGTCGGGGTTGTAGATCGAGTGGATAGCGCGGCCTTCGTTCAACATGAGGCCCACGCGCTTGCCCTCTCGCACCACCTGGATGTAGTTGTACGCCGACTCCTTCTCATAGATAAGCTCACCGCGCTCCGGGGGCTTCACGAGACCACGCGGGGCGAACGCCGCCAGCCCAAGCACCACCAGCAACATCCCGACAGACAGCATCGCCTGCCGTGTGTTGGAGGTGCTGACCAGGCCGAGTATCGAGAATACCAGCAGCACCGCAGCCGCCGAATAGAGGGTAGCAGCCGTGCCGATGTAGGGTATCAATAAGAACGTTGGTATAAACGTGCCCAGGATGCTGCCCAGCGTCGACAGCGCCGACACCTGCCCGGCTGTGCCGCCCGCCGAAGCTATGCCCACCGACCTGAGCCTGATCGCGAACGGCGACACGAAGCCCAGCAAGAGCAGCGGCACTGAGAAGAGCAGTATCACACCGACAAGCGAGCCGTAGAAGATGCCCACCGACACCTGGGTGAAGCCCGTGAGCGACCAACTCAGTATCGGCCTTGAAAGGACCGGGATGAGGCCCACGGCCAGCGCCGCTATCGCTGTGATGGTGTAGAGCACCGAGGCGCGGGGATTGCGGTCGGCCAGCTTGCCGCCCAGCCAGTAGCCTAGCGTGAGGTAGACCATCACCAGGCCGATGAGGTTTGCCCAGATGAATAGGGACGTGCCAAAATAAGGCGCGAGCAGGCGCGAAGCCGACATCTCCACCGTCATCACCGACGCGCCCCCGATGAACACCACGGACATCAGCACCAACCCAGCCACCCGGCTCCGCGCGGCCACAGAGGGCACAGCGCTAACCAGGGACGTAGCGGGGTTCTCAGTAGTAGTTGCCAATTGGTTGCTCCTGACTAAGTGCAGGCGCTACGATAGGGCGTCTTCGCAGGCCGCCCGGTCATTATACCGTGCCCCCGAACTCCGCGGCAAGAACGGCCACAGCCTTCCGGAGTCTCAGCCACGAGTATTTGCACCAGTTGCAGCACCCAAAACGGCCTCCTGTCATCCTGAACGCAGTGAAGGATCTCAAATGCTGCTCCTACAGTTGCGCTGAACTCTCAGGCTGTGGCCCTGAATGTTCCAAAGCATCCCTACTCACCTTCTTTAGATCCTTCACTACGTTCAGGATGACAGGGCCTCTCCTGGGTGCTGTAATCGCTTGGCCGGGGAAAACGCGCGAGCACAGAATGCTGGGTATTAAGCCTTTATATACGTCGAAACGGTGCCCCTGGAATGGGTATGATATAGTACATGTGATAGGTTGTGCGATTGCCATGCGTTCGAGCTTCAAAGCGCCCTCCTGGACCACCGCCTGGGAAGCAGCGGCTTGTCCTTTCTTTCGCGAGAACATGCCCTATCTTGATGTGCAGTTTGTTGAATGTAGGAGGCTAAAATGGCTAAGAAGCTATACGTGGGCAATTTGCCGTACTCGGTAACGGAGGACCAACTGCGGGAGATGTTCTCACAGTTTGGGGAGATCTCAGATGTCGCAGTCGTGACCGACCGCTACACCGGCCAGTCTAAGGGCTTTGGCTTTGTGGAGATGGCAAGCGACGAGGCAGCGCAGGCCGCGATCACCAAGTACGACGGTCAGGACCTTGACGGTCGCCAGATGGTCGTCAACGAGGCCAGGCCGCGTGAAGACCGGTCAGGTGGCGGCGGTCGCTCCTACGGGGGCGGCGGTGGCGGTGGCGGCGGCTACGGTGGTGGCGGTCGCAGCGGCGGTGACGGTGGCTACGGCGGCGGTGGCGGTGGCGGCCGTGGTGGCGGACGCGACGGCGGTGGCGGTGGCGGCGGCCGCGGACGCTACTAGTTGCTCGGCTTCAACAGGTGCCGAGAGGTCAGATAGCTGGCCTCTCGGCATTTAAGCCCATGATAAGAAAGCGAGACTAAATATGTCCGAAACCAGCAACCTGAACAAGCTAGAAGCACGTTGCAGCCAGGTGATGAGCTCGCCTTATCTGCGCAAGGAAACGCCGCCGGAACTAAAGAACCTGCGTACGGTGCTCCAGAGCGTTAGCCTCTTGATCACTGAAGACCTGCCGCCGCTAATCGCCGAGATCAGGCAGTTGCGCAGCCGCAACAAGAAACTCGAAGCCGAACTCGAGGCCCTTCGCTCGGCAAACGAGGCCACGGTCAGCGATTCGCTGGCGAGAGACGTAGCACCTTCGGAACCGGTCGGCCTGGAGGAAACACCCACCGAGGCGACAACAGAGGCGTAACCACGCGGCCATTTCGCCGCAATTCCCCTTCTGGCAATAGCCATAGCCCCACAAGACGCAAACAGTCCCACAAGGGACTTCGCATGCTTTAGCCCTCGACTTTAGTCGCCGGGCTTCTTGCGTGGCACTTGTCAAACCCTCGTTTTCCTCACCATGAATTGCGATAAGCAGGCACTGGTGCTAAAATATGGCACCCAGATTGGCCGGGCATACAGGCATGCTCAAGGGCCTACCTGGTGGTCCAGCTAGCTTCAAGTACAAAGGAGAAATAACTATGTTCTCGAAGCGTGCACGCAGAGGATCTTTCGCACTCTCACTTTTGCTTGTTATGGGCCTGCTCCTGAGCGCATGCGGTGGCGACACGGCACAACCCTCTACAGTCACCACCGGCCAACAAGCCGCCCCTACCACAGCAGCCGAAGCAACGGCCACCACACCATTAGGAGGCACGGGCACCCAGGCTACAGCCACCACTCCCGCAGGTGGTGGAGGTGGCGGGGGCACCCTCAACGTGGGGTTCGCCTTTGTCACCAGTGGCGACAACGCGGTCTACGGCAATTCGCAGCGTGCGGCCGCTGAGATGGCAATCGAGGAGATCAACGCGGCGGGTGATGGACCACAGATCAAGGCTTTCTTCGAGGACACGGCAGCCAAGCCCGACCAGGCGATCACCGTCTTCCAGAAGTTCATCAATACCAACCAGGTCCAGGCCATAATCGGTCCCACCTTGAGCAACGAAGCCAAGTCGTCCGACCCCGTCGCGCAGCAGGCGGGCGTGCCGGTGTTGGCAGTCTCAAACACGGCAGGTGGTATCACGGATATAGGCGACTACATCTTCCGCGACTCGCTGGCCGAGTTCCAGGTAATCCCCGAAACGATCAGGCAGGCCAAGGACAAGCTTAAGATCACCAAAGTATCACTCCTGTACGCCAGCGACGACGCCTTCAGCAAATCGGGGGCCGATGTCTTCCGCGCCGAGTTGCAGAAGAACAACATCCAGATACTGAGCGAGCAGACTTTCTCCACCGCCGACACCGATTACCGGACCCAGCTTACCCAGATAAAGGGTGAGAACCCCGACGCGATAGTGGTGTCCGCCCTCGCGAACCCCGCCCAGGCTATCTTGCAGCAGGCCCGGCGCGACGTGGGTATCGACCCCGGCGTGCACATTATCGGCGGCAATGGGTTCAACTCTCCGGCGGTCGTGAAAGCGGCGGGAGATACCGCTGAGGGCCTAGTCGTGGGTGCGGCGTGGAACCTCAACGCCACCGATAAGGTGAGCCAGGACTTCATAAAGAAATACAACGCAAAGTACAGCAAGAACCCCGACCAGTTCGCGGCGCAGGCCTACTCCGGTGTGTACATCCTTTACGACGCCGGCAAGCGAGCCAACATCGAAGGTAAGTCGCTCGCCGACGCACGCACTGCCATACGTGACGCCCTCAAGGGCACCGACGCCGTACCCACCGTGCTTGGCCCCTTCTCCTTCACCGACAAACGAGACGCCAACCACCCGCCCGTCGTGCAGATCGTGAAGGACGGCAAGTTCGATATCTTGAAGTAGGAGTGGTTAGTGACGAGCTTCTAGCCACTAACCACTAACCACTAACCACTCCTATTTTCTCGTCTATCGTCCGCCTGCCAATCACCTTTGCGGGCACCCCGGCCACTATGCTGTAGGGGGGTACGGAGCGCGTGACCACGCTTCCCGCGGCCACCACAGAGCCCTGGCCCACCGTGACGCCATCCAGGAAGATGGCCCCGGTGCCCAGCCAACAATCGTCCTCTACGATGATGCCTTTGCGCGTGACCCCCTGCTCGCGTATCGGACGTGTTCCGTCCTTGTAGTTGTGGTTCTCGCTGTGGAAGCTGAGACGCTGTCCGCCCAGCACGTTTGAGCCTATCCTCACCCCACCGGCTGCCCCGACAAACGAGAAGTCGCCAAGGGACGAGTTGTCGCCCATAACGAAGCCCTTGCTGGTGGTCCATAACACCGAGGAACTCTTGATGACGCAACCCCGTGCCACGGTTACACCGTCGCCCAGGCGCACGCCCCACTCTCCTAATGCGTCTATGAATACGTTGTCGTCCACCACTACGCCGCGCCCCGTCTTGAGGAGGTGGGCGTGCCTTAGCGTAACGTTGCGACCCAGGAAGAGGAAGCCCCTGGCGCTCCCAAGCAGTGGGCGGCGCAGGTAGCCTCTGAGCAACATCAGGCCGCGGACGCTGAATATCTCAAGCAGGCTACGGCTGCTGATATCTGCGTGGATAGAATAAGGCCGCCCCGGACGCACGCGCGTAATAACCCAAGAGAGCAGACGATGCAGTAGCCTTGGGGTGCTCGACCTGGTTGTACGGTCGCCGGTTGCCTGCATCAGCGTCTCCGTTGCTTGGTGTTGGTGGCAGCCCGGTACACGTCCAGGGTCTGCCGTGCCGCGCGCTCCCAGGTGTAGCTGGCGGCGCGGGCTTTCCCCGCCTGCACCATTTTCTCTCTCAAGGCCGCGTCGGACAGCAGGGCGTTTATAGCCTGTGCGAGCCTTTTGTCGTCGTCCGGCGGCACCAGGAGAGCAGCCTCGCCCAGCACCTCTGGCAGGCAGCTTGCAGAGGCGGCCACTACGGGCGTGCCTACCGACATCGCTTCCAGAGGGGGAAGCCCAAATCCCTCATAGACGGAAGGGTATACCAGCATATCCACTGCCCCGTACAAGATGGGCATTGAATCCCGGGGCACCCGCCCCAGCCAGCGGACCCGGGTATCTAGGCCTTGCGCAGCAATCCGGGCGCGGTACTCCTGAAAATCGCTGTCCATCGCGCCGGAAATGAGCAGCAAGGTACTGGACAGCTCGCTATCTGGAGAAGCCCCCGACATAGCCCGTAGCACCACATCCAGGTTCTTCCGGCGAAACGGCGCACCCGAAAATAGGAGCAGAGGACTGCGGCCCTCACCAGCCGGCAAGCTCAACTCTGCGAGCAGGCGCTCTGCATCTTCGGGAGCTTGCGGCTTATACCGGGGATCGGGCGCGGCGGGAACGACTACTACCCGGCTCCCTCTCACACGATAATATTTGATCGCCTCCTGCCGCGAGAACTCGGAGAGGGTGATGATGCGCTCGGCGCCACGGGCCACGAGAGGCAGCATGAAGCGGTTATAGACGCGCCACTCCAGCGGGTAATCCTTCGGAAAGCGGTGAGCCGCGGCGTCGTGAATATTGATAACCACGGGCAGTGGGGAGCGCCACGGCGTGACGAACGCAGGGCAATGCAACACGTCGGCAGGTCGAGCCTGCAGGGCACTACGGGCACCCCATAACAGCCAGCGGAGGGTCTGACGGGGGTTGCTGGCGACGGGGCCGGAAATCTCGTGTGGTGCTACGTCGTTGCGGACCTGCAAGGCCTCGAACAGCGACCTGGCATAGACGCTGAAACCCCAGCTTGGGAAGCGGTTAGGGAAGGTCATGTCAAGGGCTACGCGCAACGGAGGGCGAGGCTCTGTTTGAGAAGGCGGCGATTGGGCGGGAGGCGACTTCATACCGTGTGCGGCAGTGCCATCCTATATTCCTCGCTCTCCGGCTCTCCTTCGGGAGCCTGCTGCTTCTCTGTGCCTTTCAGCGCCGTGGTCATGGTGTTCACGCGTGGCTGGCGCACGAGCGACAAGCACAAGCCGGAGGTCCACCAGAACAGGAAGCTGACCGAGAAGTTACCCCAGATCGCGCTGGTAATCATAATGGGCACCAGCGCCAGGCCCCCCACGAGGGGCACAAGTGCAAGGCCCTCTGGGAGAGGGTCACCGCGCACCCGTCGCCAGGCCAAGTAGCTGTAGACGAGGCTAGCCCCGTACATGATCGTGTAAAGCAGGCCGCCGATCACGCCGAGCTCGCCAAAGACCGCCAGCAGGGCGCTTTCCCCCGGGCCCTCAGCATAGCCGAAGCGCGGCACCGAGCTACCCAGCCCGGTGCCCAGTGGATATTTCACTACGTAATTCGCCCCTGCCTTCAGGGCAGCAATATGCCCGCGAGTGGACGGGTCCTCGCTGGTGAGCATTCGTTCGACCAATTCCGCACTACTCGTCACATTTGCGGGCGGCGTGGGGGTGCTCTGCCCTGCACTGCCTTGCCCTGGGTTGCTCTGACCAGCTCCTATTGTAGGAATGACTGGCGGTACGCTCCTGATGGGGGGTGCTAGCGCGGTACTGACGTATCTTACCGCTGCCAGTCCAACCGGGGGGCGGACCTCTTGCAGTTTGAAAGTGAGAAGTGGGCCAAAGTTGGCGTACTCGATGAGGATGAACACGACCGCCAGGGCCACCATGCCACCGGCCACAATTGTGCGCATCCGCCGTAGCAGCAGCGCGAGCAGCCCGAACTCGGCTACCATGACAATCAATGCACCGCGTGTCACGCTGAACAAGATGCTGGAAATGAGCAGCACAAACGCTGTCCACCGGAACCACCCCGGCAACGCTCGCTCGGCCTTCCTGTAGCTCACCAGCACTGCGCAAACCGGCACCAGCAGCAGTCCCGTGTACGCCAGGCCAAGGGGGCTGATATAGGTGGACATCATGCGGCGCAACAGCAAACCCGCATCGGTGCTCTGAAAGAAGTTTTCGGGCAGGCCGTGCGGCCCCCCAAACTCGAAGCCAAGCCAAGAGGTAAAGCCATTCACTCCCCAATCAAGCCAGTCGGCTGTGGGTACGAACCATAGCTCCCACAACCCGAAGAGCGCCACCGGCAAGATGGAGCCGAGCAGCACCCGGCCCGTCCAGACGAGATCCTCGCGCGAGTACCGCCAGAAAATCCTCCCGAAGGCATACAGCAGCGGCATCAACATCATGACGCGAAAGCTCACAAAGCGTTGGCCGAGACTTGTATCTATCGGAAAGAAGCCCTGCGGGATCACCAAGTAAATGCACGATAGTGCCGCGAAGGCGATCATGGTCCAGTCGAGCCAGTTGAGCCGTGGCAGCCTGTGCTCACGCCATGCGCGCCAGGCCAACCTGCCTGCAATGAACAGCAACAGGAGAAGCACGCCCTCTTTCCAGGACTGCACCAGCCTCACCAGTATGGACGGCGTATCCAGGTGGATAAGGAACATGAGGACGATATTGTGGAATGCCATACCTGCGACCAGTACGGCCAAGGCCCGGAACGGCGCGCGGTAAATGATCACCAGCAGCCACGCGAGTACTGCCAGCAGAATGAGGCTCAACCCTGCGCCAACGATTGCCACTAAGCCGGTGTCCTCCTCTGTCCGTAGCGGCCCAAAAGGTAGTCTCTGTACGCCTCCAGCTTGGTGGAGGCTTGCGGGTCATCTTGAGGCAACTGCACCCGCCAGGCAATAGACCGCCACAGAATCTTTACCAGGGCGATAATGCGCGATTTACGCGAAGCCCACTTCTTAATAAAACGCAGGCGGTTACGCTCCCAGTAATAGACGCTGCCCAGCGAAGGCAAAGTGCTGGTGGTTGCGTTCACACGGTGCTTTATCCTGGCACCCGGCACAACGAGCAGCTTGTACCCCGCCACGCGCAACCTGTAGCTCCAATCTACGTCTTCCCAGTAGAGGAAGTAAGCAGCGTCCAGAACCCCTACCTGCTCCACGGCTGAGCGCCGGGCCAGGATGCACGTGCCGGCCAGCCACTCAGTTTCATAGGCGGGCGCGTCGGGCACATTGGCAGGCGGCTCATCCAGCCACAGGTGCTCCGGCAGCACACGCCCGCCCATACGAACGGTGCCCCCGGCGAACCATACCCGTTCAGGCTCCGCCGCATACAGCACCAGCGGACTGACTGCCCCCGCCTGCTCGTCCTCAGCCAGGGCATGCACCAACCGCGAGACCACGTCCGGTTCCAGCAGCACGTCATTGTTGAGCAGCAGGACCAGATCGGCGCGCATTTCCAGGGCAATGCGCATGCCCAGGTTGCAGCCCCCGGCAAAGCCCAGGTTGCGCCTGCTCCCCCACAACTCGACGCGGGGAAACTCCCTATGGATAACGGAAAGTGTCTCCCCCTGGTTCCGCGAGGCATTGTCGAGGAGCACCGCGCGTATATGTGGGTAGTCCTGTGCCTGGAGGGAGCGCAAAGTATCCTGCGTCAGCTCCAGGTTGTTCCAGTTGAGGATGACGGCTATCACCTCGGGTAAGCGCGTGGCGGGAGGCGTGAAACGTGAGGGAGAGGAGGTTAGAGACCGGCCATTCATTGTAGCTATGGTGTCCGGTGCATGCATAGACGATGTGTTGAACCTGATGGCCTGGATTTATCTTTGATGCTGTGGGTACGCACGGAGGCCTAAATCAGCGACCATGCAACTGGCGGTACAACGTGCCGAACTGGGCGGCGTAATGGCTGGATAAAAACTGCTCATCCACACGCCGGGACCCTGCCGCGCCCATTCTACCAGCCAGCGCCTTGTCTTGCAGGAGCAGCGCGACCTTCGCAGCCGCGGCCTCCACGTCGCCCGGTGCCACAAGGAAACCTGTCTCGCCATTATCCACTATTTCGGCAAGTCCTCCCAGCGCCACCGCCACCACGGGCTTGCTCGCAGACATGGCTTCCACAGCCACCAGGCCGAACGGTTCGGCACGCACCGGCAGGTGCACCAGCACGTCGAACAGGTTGACCGCCACCGGCACGTCTGAGCGCAGCCCGGCTACCACCACTCGCTCCTTCAAGCCCTTCTCTTCGATCAGCGCCTCAAGTCGCTCCAGGTGGTGCTTGCGGTCGTCGAACACGCCTCCGACGATCACGAATCGTCCGTCGGTACCCGTCTCGGTAAGCCTGGCCGCTACCTCCACGAATTGCTCTTCACCCTTCCACATGCCGATGCGCCCTATCATACCCACTACTCTCGCGCCTGTTGGAATTTTCCACTCCGCACGAAGCTCCTTGACTTGCTCTGGCGACACGGTGCGATACGGAGTAGGATCTATGCCGTTCTTTATGACTTGCACTTTTTGGCGAACCGGTGGGTACGAAGCTACGAGGTTGGCGAGGGCGGCCCCCGATGGCACCACCACCTGCGCCGCTAGAGAGTAGAGCAATCGTGTAAGCACCCGCCCCTCAAAAGGCCGAAAAAGCTCGTGGACGTGCCAGACGTGGGGTACACCCTCGAGCCGGGCAGCCACGGCACCCGACAGGATCGTGCTGGTGTTGGAATGCACAATGTCGATGTGGTACTTGCGTATCAGGTTGCGCAAGAAACGCACCGAACGCACTATCGAGCCAGCGAGATAGGCCACCCCCCGCGGGTTGAGGTATTTCTGGCGGCGCAGCACCGTGATCGGGTACTCCAGGTACCTCACGTGGAGCCGGTCAAGCTCCCGGCAGAGGCGCATATCGTCCTCTACGTCGTTTGCCAGCACGACGTACGGGCGCACGCCTAATGGACCTGCCTGCTCCACTAGCATGAGCAGCATCCTGCTTGCGCCATAGAGGCTACGGGTGGCGTCTAGATAGAGAATGTTCAATGAACGGGTTTGTGCCTGGTTAGTCAAGAGGTGTCTTCACGATCGGGCCTTGTGGTAGTTCGAGTTGGCCAGAACATACCGGAAGAGTTCACTCCCACGTGGGGCTGCCGCCCTCAAAGAAGCTGCGATCTTGCACTAAGCGCATGAGTAATCGCAGCCCTTCACCAAACGATCTGAAGAAAATGGAAGTGCCAGGCTTCCAACGGCTACGCAACACGAGGCTGGCAGCGAACAGCAACGAAAAATGTAACAGCAGCACCAATCGTAAGGTGAGGTACTCCCAGTAGGGGCGATGCTTCCTGAAGTAGCGGGCGAGGCTTATGGCATGCTCAATTTGCAGCAGATCTCCAGCACGCGACAAGCCACCTCTGTTGGGAGTGTGCTTTATCATTACAGTGGACACGAAATATATGGAGTGCCCCCTATCCCAGAGGCCTCTGCACAGGTCCACGTCATTATAGAACAATGGGAACTGCTCATCCATCAGCGCTTCAGGGGTAGCAAGGGCAGACCGGCGCAACAATAGGCAAGCACCAGGCGCTTGCGGCACGATACGGGTACGGGAGAGATCGGCACCGATCATCAGATAACGATCGATCATTCGCCTGCCGATCTGGGGAAACAAGCGCCTGAGAAAGGTGTAATACAGGAGAGTATTTGCCAGAGTTGGGAAGCGCCGTATGTAATTCGCCTGCTCATCGTGGTCGGAAACCAGGTTGGCGGTGGTCGCCCCGGCTCTCGGTAGCCTGTCCAAGGAATCGACAAGTCCGCCAACAGCGCCCGTGGTGAGTTGCGTGTCGGGGTTCAACAGGAATACGTACTCGCCAGCACTAAGTGCGTACGCCTGGTTGTTGGCATGAGCATACCCACGGTTTTCTGAGTTGCACACCAGTTTGACCTGCGGATATAGCTCTCGCACTTCCCCACAACTACCGTCCTCAGAGGCATTATCCACTACTATCACTTCATCCTGATTGAGATCTACCGTCTCGATTATCGATTGCAAGCACTGCAGCAGGCGGTCCCTGCCGTTCCAGTTAACTATTAATATCGAAACCCGCCGGGTTGTTTTCTCCAGGCGAGGGCGTTCACGAGTACCGGTCACGGCACCGCCACCCTGTTGGTTCCACAAACGTACCATCTCACTGCGCTGTATGGAAAGCATGACGCGCTGGTATAAGGCTCCCGGTAACCTCATGTGCAACCTTTGGTCGGCGATGCTTAGCAAGGCCGTCATGGGACGTGAGAAGAGCCACCTGACAAGCTTCTGCATGGGAGAAACGTGCTCCAGGTAGCGATCCCCCTCTGGATTGAGTGCTAGATATAGGTCCTGATTGGCGGACTTTAGCTCAAGTGCCGACGTTGCGATCATGCGCATGCGGGCTGCGGTCTGGCTGAACGATACCGGGTGAATATGAGTCGCCCTTGCTGCGGGGCAGTAATAGAGCTCAAGGCCCTGCGCCTCCAACCGAAAGCCAAGCTCGATATCTTCAAAAGCCGCGGACCGAAATTCGGTGTTGAACCCTCCGGATTCAAGTAGTAGCCGGCGTGGCACCAGGATGTTTGACGTGTAGAAATACCGGTAGCCAAGAGGCACGCCGGTACTAGCCTTGTTATAGGCAAACTGTAGGTCGCTATCATGTTCCAGCCACTGCCCAAAGGGAGTCGGTATCGAAGTGGGACTGTAACTGGTCAGACCGACGATGCCCACTGGACGCCCTGAAGCAGCATGCTCGCGATAGCAGTGGAGCATGCTTTGCATGTGACCTTCCTGGAGAATGATGTCGTCGCCCAGGAAGACTACCAGTTCGCCGGTAGCGCGCGTGACACCCCGGTTGCGGGCCGCGCCAGGACCCCGGTTCGACTGTGCTAGAGCCTCAACAGGAATAGACAGGCTCTTCTGAAGATCCCGGACTGCGTCCAGCGATCCGTCTGTAGAACCATCATCAACGACTACTATCTCAACGGCAGCGACATCCCTGACGGCCCGGCCTTCCCTTTCTACTGCCCTCAAGCACTCTAAAAGAGCATCTTTCCGATTGTAGGTAGGGATGACAAAGGATATCGTTAACACTTAGACGGCCTTATTCCTCTTGCCCTTACCGCTATCGCGACTCCGACGCGGGGCCAGGACCTGGCGGTATAACCGGTAGTATTGCTCGCCGGTACGCTCCCAACTATATCCTAACGCAAGCTCTCTAGCCTCTGTTCCTAACCGCAATCGCAGAGTGCGGTCACGTAGGAGGTCCTCCAGGTGGGCTGAAAAGGCTGCTTCATCACCTTGGGGAGCCAGCATCGAGCCGCGGGTGAGAATGGAAGGTACCGGGCCTACCCCGTAGGTAACGACGGGCAGCCCATAAGACATGGCCTCAATGTACACTATACCGAACGACTCATACCTGGTCGGGAGAGCAAATATATCGGCATCCCGGTAGAGTTGGGCTAACTCGGTGTCGCTGGGCCGCCCGACCACCCGCACAACTTCCTGTAAGCCATGTTGCTCCACATATTTGAGGATGCGCTCCCCCGTACCCGCATCCTCGCCCGCCAGCACCAGCCGCAAAGGCGGCAGAGAACCCCTACCGGGAGATTTGAGTAGATTGGCCACCATCCTGACAAGGTCATGTTGCCCTTTATGCTCCGTAACTCGCCCAACCGCGAGGATAGTAACAGGGTGAATATCCGAACGAATGGTGCGATCCGGCACGGACTCGGGTATATCAGTGCCTGGAGGTATAATCACCGTCCGAGATAGAGGGGCGCCATAAGCCCTATGCACCTGCATGCGCTCCACCTCTGTCTGCACTTGCAAAGCGTCCACCCGTTTCAAGAGCCACCGGTTGGTAAGAAATAGGGGCAGGGTGCGTTTGACCAGTGGTAACTCGTGATAGTGCATTGACTGAATGTGTGCCGAACGCAGGCTAGCCAGATATACTTCCAGGTTCCCAGCCCACCATTCACTGTAAGTTGCGTGCACAATATCGGGCCTGAATCGCCGCAATACCCTGGGCACACCGAGGCTCACGTAGCCGGCAAGCGCAGCATGGAAGAGGCGAGGCAGCGTTGATGGCTTGAAGTCGCAGCGGAACACGTCCACACCATCTATCACTTCATGAGCGGGCAGATCGGTAAGTATCCGGTCTGGAAAGTAGGCCCGAGTAGTCAGCACTCCCACCGCCTCGACCTCATCTTGCTTTAGCATGTAGGCGGAAATCTGCTCTATAATGCGCTCGATGCCGCCCAGGTATGGCTTGTAGTAGGGATTGACGTACAGAATACGCACTGCTAAGCTCGCTCTGATCCCACAGTGTTACCGCCACCTGTAGCTGCCCGCAGGTATGACTCCACCGAGGTGACCTCCGCATCAAGCGTGTATTCTGCGGCTATTTGACTACTTGCTCTCAAGCCCATGGCTGCCATCTCCTGCGGATGCTTGATCGCCCAGGAGAGTTTCACTGCCAGATCTCTCGGACTACCTGCCTGGAAAGCGAGCGCATTTTCGCCGTCCCGGACTATTTCGGACGAGCCGCCCGTGGTGGTCGAAATCACCGGTATGCCCACTGCCATGCCTTCAAGTAAGGAAAGCGAAAACGGCTCCACCCATTCCGACGGGAAGACAAAAAGATCGTGCTTGGCATACTCGTCCGCAAGTTCCGTCCGAGGCTTCTTGCCGAGAAAATGAACAGCACCCACCAGGCCTAGTTCGACAATCCTGCGGTCAAGTTGGCGGCGGTATTCCTCACTCGCGATCCCTCCGAGCAGACCTAGCACCACATCTTCGAGGCCTGGCTCCTTTCGCACGCATGCGAGCGCCTCCACAACTGTGTGGACCCCCTTGTGATGTGCTATCTGGCCGGAGTACAGGACGCTCACCGGCTGGTGTGGTGCTCTATTGACGATATGCTGTGGCCGCGGGGAAAAGATGTCCGAGGAGACGCCATGATAAATCACTGTGCCCTTACTCACCTCAGCGCCCAGATCGGCGTACATTTGCCGGAGAGCATGGCTACAAAACAGCAGGTGGTCGGCGCGCACACCTCCACTCGGAATGCCGAGCAACGCCAGGAGAGCGTGGTAAATACGACGCTGAACGGGCAAACGTATTCTCTCAGCCTGTTGAGCTAATATCCAGGCCAACCAGGCATCCGAAAGATAGTAAACGACGGTGGCACGTCTCTCCACTGCAGAGAGAAAACCGTGACCCATGTGCATACCGTTCCAGACCATAACAACACGGGGTCGAGACGCCGAGAGGACTTGCCTGACCGTACGCACGTTATGGCGCTGTATGTGGATACTGTGGAGCACACCCGGAAAATTGGTCAGAATTCCAGGTGATTGCCAGTCGCGCTTCAACCGCAAGCGGCGGTACACGCCCGGCTCCGGCCCTTTAAGCTCAGCGACACGGTAATTGCTGGTCAACACGTTCACCACATGCCCTCGCGCTCTGAGTGACTGCGCTACGTCGTGACAAATTTGTTCGTAGCCACCAACAGAGAAAGGTGGGTACAAATTTGTTATGAAAAGAACGTCCAAAGTGGCCTCATGACGCAGCTTCATTGAAACTCATAACCGTACATGCTAGCCATTGTGAGGGTGCGTGGCTATGAGGCCGGTTTCTTGTGCAGAATTACCGCCGCCACTTTACACCGGTCGTGCTCGATGGGTTGCCTCAGCACATGCAGCTTGAGTAACTTACGGCTCCGAGCGAGCAAATAAGGCACAAAGGAAGCAGGCTCATCAACATAGCCGCAACTCACATCTAGAATTTCCGACGCTGTAACCGAAAAAGCCTGCCTGGAGAAGAGGGCTTCAAGCTCAGTGTTCGAGGGGCGAAACATCGTGTCGATAGGGTCTTCATGGTAATGATAGACATGTGGCACAGTAACGATGAGATGTCCTCCCCGTTTTGTAAGAAGTTCCAGTCGCCTGGTCACCATCTCCCTATCCAACACGTGCTCCAACATGTTGGAGCACAAGACTATTTCGCCCCTGGGTAACTGCGCGATAATAGCTTCGCTTTCTCTATCGGCAATATCAGCTATGACATCTACACCGTCGCCGGAACGGGAATCTACATGCACAATTTTGACGCCAGCGTGGCGCAGTGGCCGGAATATGTAATAGTCGATATACGGTTGGTCCATGCGGCGAAAATACTCGGTGGACGAACCGATATCGAGCAAAACCGACCCAGGTCCTGGTGCAAGCTCACGTAGCTTCTCTTGCAGCCACCTGGCCTCTTCAATCAACATTCTTGGGAGACCTCATGATATCATGAATTGGAATGCAGACCCTCAGAGAAACGATCAACTCTCCCTACCAGCACTGCTGTTTGCGGAGCTACCGGACCCGGCTATCTCAGGCAGCAGACGTCCAGCTATAGCAAAGACCGCATGCCTGTTAGGCCAGAGACTGATAGCCCACATCACAAGGGTCCCCAGCCCTGCAATGAGAAGGAGACGCCACAGGTCTGTCACCCAGGACCGCGACATATAGAGCAGTGCTCCTCCAATAAGGCAGGTCACGAAAGGTAGAGCAGCTGAACGCAGCAACAGAATACCGCCGAGATCCCTGAGTTCATAGATCATCACGGGGAATGCAATTGCCGTTCCAACAGCATAAGCAGCCGCAATGGCCTCAAAGCCCAAGCCTAGAGTAATCATCAGGATGGCCGACACCCAGGTAAGTCCCGCCCAGGCCCCGGTAACACGCAAAACGGAGCCACCACGACCCAGCGAGTAGAGGGCAGCTACGAATATTCCCGTACCAATGCCAAGCACCATATTGATGGTCAGGAGGTAAATGGAAGGCTCTGCGGGCAGCCACTTCGACGTGAAGATATGCTCTATTATTCTTGGCGCCAGCCCTACCAGTACGGCAAACACCGGAAGAGAGAGGCGATAGGTCCAAGCCAGAGCCGCCTCCAGCATAGCAATGAAGGCTTTACGGTCGTTCTGCAATCTCCCCAACGCCGGGTAGCAAACCCGGGAGACCAACTGGCCCAATATCAAGGGCATCGCGGTAAGTTGCACTGCCCATGCTAAATAGCCGACCGCAAGCGGGCCAAACACAGGACCACCTATCGCGGGTACCATCGTGTCCTTCACGAAGCTTGCTACTGATTGGCTCTGGTACAACAGACCATAACGGACGCTCTCCTTCAAGGGCCTCCAGTTGAAGTCCAGGGTGGGCCTCCAGGCGGTACGTATATAGAGGGCCGCCGAGCCTGCCAGCCCTGAAACCGACACTGCCAGCACAAGGCTCCATACACCGAGACCAAGCACGGCACCGGAAATAGCTACCAACCAGTACGAGAACTGTCCCACTACGTCGGCCAGGGCAATCGGCCGGTAGTTCAGGTTGCGCTCTGCTACCACGACAGGCACACTCCGCAGAGATGCCACGATCACATTGACGGCCAGGGCGCGTATCAGCCATTCGACAGCGGGAACGTCATAAAGCCCTGCTACAGCAGGAGCCAATAGGAAGAGTCCGCCCGCGAGGGCCGACACGAACGCAAGCTGCAGCGTAAACATCGCGTTAAGCTCTTTGTCGGTGACTTCTTCCTTCCGCCGGATGAAGGCAGCCCCAAGACCTAGCTCACTGAAAAGTGCAACGATCCCTACGACAAAGGTTGCAATACCGAAAAGCCCGTACTCAACCGGAGAGAGGAACCGGGAAAGCACCACCGCCCCCCCCACGCTCATGACCCTGATAACGACCTCGCGGCCCAGGAGACTCAGCACACCGGAGAGAGCGCGCGCCTGGACGGTACCTGCTTCGGCTTGCGCCACGGTGGAGACGGTAGAGACGGTGGAGATTGAGATTGGAGACGTAGATTCCGAGACAGGATCGAACAGCACACGGCTGCCCTCGGCGATCATGTCCTCAGGGTGTTGGGTCCTCATAGTGGACGCTCAGAAGGCCCTTCCCGTGTGACACCGAGTCGCATAGGAACAAATGGCAGGTTAGTAAGCCCCACGACCGGAGAGGATGACGCCAATGGTACGCCACAGTATCTGTATGTCCAGCCAGATGGAGTAGTTCTGGATGTAGTACAGGTCGTGCTCGGTGTGCATGTGCATGGGGGCGTCGCTGCGCCCATTAATCTGCCACCAGCCGGTCATGCCCTGTGGCACGGCGAACCGCTTGCGCTGCCACGGTTGGTAGCGTGCCACCATCCAGGGTAGCTCCGGGCGCGGCCCAACCAGGCTCATGTCGCCTCGCAACACGTTGATTAGCTGCGGCAGCTCGTCGATGCTGGTGCGCCTGATGAACTGGCCCACGCGAGTGATACGAGGGTCGGCCGGGGCCTTGTGTATCAGGTTGCCATGCCTGTCGTTCTTGATGACTTTGTTCACCAGTTGGTCGGCGTTGGAGACCATAGAGCGAAACTTCCACATCGTGAAGAGCCGCCCGTTCTCGCCCACCCGCTGCGACTTGTAGAATACCGGGCCCCGGTCCTCGATCTTGATGGCTAGCGCGGTGAGTAGAAACACCGGGGAGGTAATCGCCAACAGTACTGCCGAGAAAGCGATGTCCATCAGGCGCTTGAGCAGGCGCTGCACCCCATCAATGGCGGAGTCGCGCAGGCCGATAAAGAGCACGCCACCCAGGCTCTCTATAGTGGCGCTATGGAACGCCAGGTCGAACAGGTCGGGCACCACGCGAACGCGCACCGGCTGCTCGTAAAGCTGCGCCACCAGGTTCACCAACTGCTCGTGCTCGTGCAGGGGCAGGGCGATTATCACTTCGTCTACGTCGTACTGGGCGACCACCGCGGGCGTGTCCGTTATACTGCCGAGCACAGGCAAGTCATCTACCGTTGCCGTGCCCTCGTGATTCTCAGGGTTGTTGTCCATGAAGCCCAGCAGCCGGATGCCCGACCACCGCTGCCGCCGGAACTCGTTTGCCACCTCAACGCCGCGCTTGTCAGCACCTACAATCAGTACCCGCGTTTCCACGTTAGGGTGATCTCGGTTGACGATGTGCCACACCCGCAAGGCCCACCGGTAGCCGATCAGCAGCGAGGTTGAGATGATGAAGAAATAGAGGAAGCCGAGGCGCGGAAGGTTCAGGTTGATGAGGTATAGCAGCCCCGTCAGTGTGAGCGAAACCAGGGTGCTTGCCACCACCACACGCTGGAACTCTTCTATCCAGCGTATGACCTTGCGACCGTTGTAAACCGAGTTGGCGACCAGGAACAACACGCCGAGCACGCCAAACGACAGGTGCAGTATAAGGCGTAGTTCCTGCACCTCTACCTGGGGCCATATCTGGAAGGGCTGCCAGAAGGGTATGTCATAGCGTAGTGCCATCGCCACTTCGAGCGACAACTGCACTATGACGAGGTCTATCAGGAACAACAAGGCCATGTAATTGGCGTTGAGCCTCTTGAACATGAAGCCTGCTACCTCCCCTGGTCCCCCCTGAAAATTACCACCTACAAGTATAGGATACCCTCAGACGTAAAGCAAGTAGAATGTGCGTTGACCGCACGCCCGTTCTAGGGTCTGTGCATAACCCGCACTTCACTTACGACCCATTCACCTGCGTCGCCGTGTCTTCTTGCCGCGCAACACCTGACCGAACAGTTCCAGGTACTGGTCGGTGATTTTGTCCCACGAATAGTTCGCCCTCACGTGAGCCAGCGACATGGCTCGTCTTTCCTCCACGACCTGTGGGTTCTCCAACAGGTGGGCCAGCACCCGGCAGAGGCTGGCGGCCCCCTCCTTGCCGTCGTAGCTGAAACCCGCATTCCTTACCGTCTCCAGGTTCTCCGGCGTGTCATGCGTTACCACGCAGTTGCCGAAGCCCATGGCCTCCAGCAGCGCCGGGTGAGTGCCCCCCACGCCCGAAGTCTCCACGAAACAGTAGGCGCTGGAGCTTAGCTCTCGATAGCCATCCCCGAATACGTAGCCGGTATACACCACGCCCTCGCACGCGGCATCTCGCAACGACTGCTTGTATTCCTCGGCGTAGGGAGCATCGCCCACAATGACACATTTCATCCCGTGCTTGTCCGGCAGCATGCAGTAAGCTTCCACCAGGTGGTGCGCGCAATTCTCCGGCACCAGGCGACCCACGAACAGGATGTATTTGCCTGGCTCAAGCCCGTACTTGCTTAACGTGTCACCGGGGGGCAGTGGTTGCACATCCGACCCGTATGCGATATAAGGCGGCTTGACGTCATATGTGTCCTCGTAGTAGCGCTGCACCACGGTAGAGTCGGTGAGGAAGACGTTGGGCAGCATGGTAGCCATGCGCTCGGCAAAGCGGATGTACTTGCGGGCAAGCTCCGGCCACTTCTCCCGCTTCCAATCGAGGCCGTCCACGTTAATGATTGTGCGCTTGCCCACGAGCCGTGGTATCCAGGTGACCAGGCTGTTGCCCGCGATGAAGTAGAGGCAAATGTCGTACGGCTTAAAGAGCGCGTGCACCGACGAGAAGAAGGAATGTACCAGCGTATCGAGGTATTTGTTAGGGATGGTGGGCAGCTTAACAAGGTGCATGCCTCTATAAGTCTTGCCCTTGTATTTGATGTGATGGGTGCGGCAGTAGACGGTGACTTCGTGCCCGCGCGCCACCAGGCGAGAGCCTAATTGCTCCACGCACGTCTCAAATCCACTGTAGCTCGCCGGTACCCCGCGCGTGCCAAGCATTGCGATCTTCAATGTTGTCCACCTTGCAAGTGTTTTTCCGGGCTGGAGCCCAAGCCTGCCCTGGCTTTCTCAGCGGTAATAGTACGGTACGACCAGCACAAGCAGGCAGTAGGCCGCAAAAAAGGCTATACCGGCGCACCAGAGCCACGTGCCCCAGGGCATCGCGGCCTTTGCTCCCGTCGTGGAGATAATAGCAGGAGCAGGACTAGCAACTTGAGGCTGTACCTCCCGCGGGACAGACACCCGGCGCACCAGCCCCACTCCGCAGGCCCATGCCAGGTTGAGGCCCTCGAACATGAGCCACATCGCGGGCACGGTGTAGCCGAAAAGGTAGCGGCCCTGGGGGTCGGTGTGCACGCCTGAGGTGCTCAGCGGCCCCATCATGCGGGCGAACGTGATGAAGATGGCGGCCACCAACGCCAGCAAAGTGACCAG
The DNA here is from genome assembly GCA_034667185.1 of Chloroflexia bacterium. Classification (GTDB taxonomy): domain Bacteria; phylum Chloroflexota; class Chloroflexia; order QHBQ01; family JADMIH01; genus JADMIH01. Next base: position 22,946 of record JAXDKH010000149.1, read on the forward strand.
GCCCAGCCACTCTATAGGACTCCACGCACCTAACCGCCGCACACCATGCGAAATGAGCGCAACAAGTACCAGCAGGATGAGCGCGTTCAGCAGCGCGTAGCCTGATTCCGGCATGGGTATCGACAGCCAGCCAAAGTTGCCCCAGAACGAGCGAAACTGGCGGTAGGCATATCTCTGCCAAATTTCGAACTTGTCGAACGCCTGCGGGTTCACCAGTACGTCCACGATGTCCAAAGATTCGCCCCGCAAGATGCGCGCCCCCAGGTCGCTCACCCGCAGTGAGCCTATCTCCATGGACGGGTTGAACAAGGGCAGGGCTACAGGTTGAGGCATCCCGTTGCGCTCCCGTTCCGGGGTATCCGCTGTCAGAATGGGTGTCGCGGCCAGCGAAACGTCGTCAACGTATAGGCCTGTGCTGCCCCCGGTGAATCGCACCCACACCTTGCGGTCGCCATGTGTCCCGCTGGTGGAGATGGTGAACTGCCGCCACTCACCCCGCACTGGAGTGATGGGCGCGGTGTAAAGTACCTGGCCCAGCGTCTCTGCGCCGATGCGAGACAGCGTGCCGCGCTGGTCGGTCAGCAATTCCGCTACCGACTGCACAGTGGTCGTGAAGACCCCCGGTTCGGCATCCTCCCCTGCTTGCGCCCAGAACGTCAGGGTCGCGGTGTAGGCGGGGTGCGGTAAGGGTACCTCCAGCCACTGGAAGACGGTTTGCCCCGGCGGCACTTCCATAGCATATGAGCCGCTATGGGCAACCGCCTGCACCCGATCTGCCCTCTGTGAAGGTCCGCCCGGTTCCTGCCAGGCGGCAACCGCAGGGCTGGGCCGGAAGAGCAGCAAGGCACCTATCAGACACAGCGCAAGAAACCCGGCTGCCACAATCGCGGGCACAAAGTAAGGACTGAGAGGCACGGCCTTCTTCATCCCCGGTGCACGCCGGAAAAGTCGCCACCGTGGCAGGTAGCGTGTGAGCAACAGGCCCGCCCAGACTAATAGCCCCAGCCCCAACAGCGGCCCGCCCGACACAATAGCCGTCAGCTTGGTAAGTGCCCCGGCACCAAACAGGGCCACGGAAAGCGCCGCCAGCCCCACCCCGCGCCACCCGTAGGGCCACTTCAGCAGGGCTACCAGGGACACGAACAGCGCGGTCACCGCCAGGTCGGAGATAACGTCGTTGCTGACTACGGAGGCGATGAAGGTGTGCATCGGCAGCAGGGCGACCGCCAGCGGCAGCGCCAGGCGCAACCACGGCAGACGGCGACCCCCCAGCAATACCCCCGCCAGCCACGCCAGCGCCACCACGCCCAGGTTCAACAGCACCGATACGAACCGCATCACACGTAGCGCGGCCGCCGGATCTACGAACGGATCAATCCCGGCACCGAGGGTGTTAGCAACATGTAACGCGGCAGCGCACAGCCAGTAATAAGGGGCTGGCTGCCGAATCTGCCACATTAGCTCCAGGTAGAGGTCTTTGCCGCCGGGTGGGAAGGCGGGTGCCCCCGGCGTCGGGTGGCCCGAAACCAGCCGCGTCCAGTTGTATTCGCCCATCGAGCCCACCACTGCCGCTTTGAGCGCCAGTGCCTCCGCGTGGTCCTTGCCGCCCTCTTCCCATTCCAGGCGCTGCACCGCGTCATCGTCCATGGCATGCCGGTAGAGTAAGGCGGCATAGGCGAAGTGCCCGTGTTCATCAGGTCCCTGCCACGGCGGCACCAGCAGCGAGAAGAGCACGCCGTTAGCGAGGGCGACGGCCAGGGCTATGGGGAGGGAAAAGGCGAGGATTTTGGATTTCGGGTTTTCGATTTTGGATTTTGGATTCAGAGAGGTATATGCAGAGAATAGAGTGACAAGGAATCCAACTGCCAGGAAGACAAGTATCAGCCATCGGGGCATATTGGTTGTGGCGTGTTGCGCCAACCCGCGGAATGCGTCCAGTGGCGTAGGTTCGTAGGTCAGGCCGAACGCTATGTCAGATTGCTGTGGCTGGCCGTCCAGGTATGCAGTGCCACCGGGGTAAGTATCGGTGGGAAGGTTGGGATCAAACTGTATCCACCAGAGCAGGGCGGGCGCGCTAGCGGGCGTGGCGTCCGGCGACTCGATGTCAACGTAATAGGTCCGGTCCAGGCTGTCCGCTATTGGAGGGAAGGTGAAAAGCTGGTACTGGCTCTCCTCGACGGCGCCCGTCACCCGGAGGGTCGAAGTGGCGAGGTCAGGGCCAACTCCCGGTGCCTCCCGCAGGTGCATGACCAGCGTGGTTGCAGCATCGCGTCCGCGAAAATACTGGGGATTGACGCGCACTTCCAGCCCTGAGAGGTTAGAGTAACGCGACACGAATGACTGCCCGATTGTGGTGCCGGGCACAAGAGGAGGGGATATCGCGTTGGCCCCATCGCTGCGCCAGTGGGTGACGGACGAGTAGGCGCTTACGAGGAGCGCGAACAGGCCCACGAGCAACACGAGCCAGCGCAAGAGTGGGGTGATAGCCCAGCGTCCTACTGTGCCAAGTGCCGCGACACGCTCCCTGGGCAGGCTGGAAGTCTCAACTGTTGTAGTCACACCTCTATCCACCGTTACCAGGCATTATACCGAATTGCGCATTGCGAATTTGGAGTTACAAAGATTACGCGTAATTCGAAATCCGCAATCCGCAATTCGCAATCCGGTTAGGCGCTCTGCCCTAGCGCGGCTGCGACCCCTGCACCTGGCGGTACTGTGAGGCCGAAGGAGCGTAGGGTCTCCTCCAGCGAGCCGAGGAGGTGGAGCACGAAGCCTTGTTGCGCGCCGTAGCCCATCAGCCCAACGCGCAGTAGCCTGCCCTTAAGTGGACCAAGCCCGCCACCCACCTCGATGCCATGCCGGTTGAGCAGGTGAGAGCGTAGCTCAAGTTCGTCCAGGCCCTCGGGCAACAGGATGGCGTTCAGCGACCACAGGCTCCACTCCTCGTCGGGCAGGAAGCTCAGGCCCATCGCCTCTACGCCCGCCCGGAACGCCAGATGGCTTTGGTGGTGTCGCTCCCACCTGTTCTCCAGGCCCTCCGTGTGCAGGAGACGCAAAGACGTGTGCAGGGCGTAGATCAGCGGCGCGGATATAGTGTGATGGTACTGGCGTTCGTCCCAGTAGCGGTGCAACAATGTGGCGTCCAGGTAGAAGCTGGGCACCGGCCTCTCGCGGGAGGCGGCACGCTCCAACGCACGGTCGTTGATCGTGAAGGGAGCGAGGCCGGAGGGCGCGCCCAGGCATTTCTGGCTGCCGCTGTAGCACACATCGATGCCCCACTCGTCCACCAGGAGAGGCTGCCCACCCAGGGAGGTGACCGCATCCACTACGAAGAGCGCGTCCACGTCGTGCGCGGCGGTCGCGATCTCAGCTAGTTCCTGGCGCACACCTGTGGAAGTTTCGGCATGCACCGCACACACGACACTCGGCCTCACGCGCTGTATCGCCTCCCACATCGCCTCGACGTACAGGGGTTTGCCCCACTCACCCTCGACGCGAGTGACCACACCACCGAGCCGCGCGGCTATCTGGCAGAGCCGGTCGCCAAAGTAGCCCATCACGCCCACCACGACAGGTGCGCCGGGCTCAACCGTGTTAGCCAGGGCCGCTTCCATGCCCGCCGTACCGGTGCCCGAAATGGCGAGCGTTACCCGGTTTCTGGTGACGAACACCGCGCGCAGCATGTCCTCAAGCTCCTGCATAATCTGGAGCAAAGCCGGGTCGAGGTGGCCCAGGGGCGGCATGAGCAGCGAGCGCAGCACCTCAGGGTCTACTTCGCTCGGTCCCGGCCCCATGAGCAGGCGCTTGGGCGGGTTGGCGTGCGCCGGGATGGTTACTTTGTCTGTAGTTTCGAGCATCTATCGCTCCTTTCTTCGCGGATGCAATGACCTGTCGAGTATCTCAACCGGGTGCAACACTTTCAAATCGACGCCAAATCGTCGCGCGTTAGCCTCGATTTGCAGCGTGCAGCCGGGGTTGGCGCTTGCCACCACTTTGGCGCCGGTAGCCAGTATGTGGCGGGCCTTACGCTCCCCCAGTTCACCGGCCGGCTGCGGTTCCACAAGATTGTAAATGCCCGCGCTCCCGCAGCATATCTCCGCTTCAGTAACGGGCACGATCTCCACGCCCGGTATACCCTGTAGCAAAGTGCGCGGCTCGCGGCGGATGCCCTGCGCATGAGCGAGGTGGCAGGCATCGTGATACGCGATCTTGGCTTTGATTGGGTGCCGCTTCGCCACAGGACCAAGTTCCACAAGCAATTCATTGATGTCACGCACGCTGCTGGAGAATCGGGCGGCTCGCTCGGCAAACTCCGGGTCGTCCCGCAGCAGGTGGCCGTACTCCTTCATGGTAGAGCCGCAACCCGCAGCGTTCACGGCGACATAGTCCAGCTTCTCTCGCTCGAACACCTCTATCAGCTTGCGGGCGAACTGCTGGGCCTGTTCCTCGTATCCCGCATGCAGGGCCAGCGCGCCACAACACGCCTGCGCCGCCGGAGCTATCACTTCACAGCCCTCTGCAGCCAGCACGCGCACCGTCGCCGCATTCACATGGGGAAAGAACACCTGCTGAACGCAGCCCGTCAAGAGTCCCACCCTCGCCCTTGTTTGGCCTTTTGGCTTCACGTGCGCCGGTACGCGCATCCGTAGGCGCTTGAGCGTCATTCGCGGCATAATGTCGTTCATGCTGCGCAGGCGTGCAGGCAGCCGGTCCAACAGGCCGCTACGGTCGGCCAGAGTCCGCAAGCCTAACGCCTGGTACAGCAGCAGAAACGGGGCCAGCAACCGCAGGCGGGCCGGGTACGGAAATAGAGTGAATATCAGCCGACGGAAGAGCCTGTCCGCCGGGTTGCGGCTGTAACGGCGCTCTACCTGGCTCCGAGTGGCCTCTATCAGCTTGTTGTACTGCACGCCGGAAGGGCACGCTGTCACGCAGGCCATGCAGCCGAGGCACTGGTCGAAATGCCGCACGAAAGTGTCGGTCATGCCCAAGCGGCCCTCGTTGCCCGCCTTCATCAGGTGGATCCGCCCGCGTGGCGAGTCCATCTCCTCACCCCACAGCAGGTACGTAGGGCAGGTGGGCAGGCAGAAGCCGCAATGCACGCAATCGTCGATTAGCTCTTCCGACGGCGGGTGATGCGAGTCGAAAGCGGGGAACAGCCTGAGAGGCGCAGCATGCGCGCCACCTGGGCGCACAGCTTCAACGCCCGAACCTTCCGCGGCAACACCAATATCTTGCGGGCCGGAGCGCACCGTGACTTGACCCGCGGCCTCTGCGGCTGCCTGCACGTGCGCGGGCACCCCGAACGTGGTACGCTCATACCCGGTGGCGGCCTCTTCTCTCTGCTCTTTGTCCCGCGACTGCTCCAATTACTACCTCATTTCGACTCAGATGCCTCCCACGAACCGGCCAGGGTTCAGCGTGGAGTTGGGATCGAACTGTTGCTTGACTCTGCGCATCAGTTCAAGCCCTTCGCCCACGTCGCCCCATACGTCCACCTGGCTGCGTACCGCGTCAGGCGCTCGCCAGATAACCAGATTGTGGCCCAGCGCTTCAGCCTCGACACGCAACCTGCGGACAAGTGCTACCATAGTATCAGAGGTGCCACCACGCCACCTCAGCAAGGCATGGCCGTGTCCCGCGTGCGCCCGCACCGTTAGCTCCATACCAGATTCGCTAGCCGCCCGCAATGCACCTTCCAATAGGCGCGGCAGGTCGCTAACAGTTGACACTAACCGGCAAAGCACATCGCCTTCTGCCGTGACTGTGACAGTGTCAAATTGCGACCACAAAGCCTGCTCGTCAGCGCCGGTCACCACCCTGCCGCCCAGGAGCCTAGCTGCAAGGTCGGCCTGCGCCTGTGTAGAGGCTGCGGTGCTCTCAAAGCGTATAGCAACGGCGGAGGTGCTTATGGGGCCAGCATAATAATCAAGAGATGTAGGTACCAGGGTTGATTGTAATATCGCGCTGACGCAACGGCGCAAGTCTGTTGGTGCAATATCCACTACCACCGTAGCGGAAGCAGCCGGTATTGGGTAGAGGCGAAAGGTCGCTTCGACGAGCACACCAAGCGTGCCGAGTGACCCGGTCAGCAGCTTCGGTATATCGTACCCGGCAACGTTCTTTACCACCTTGCCCCCAGCCTTCGCCATCACACCGTCGGCCCGTACGAACGTCACACCCAGGATGAGGTCGCGCACTCCCCCGTAGCGCAGCCGTCTCGGACCCGCGTCCGCTGTGGCAACCAGACCACCTACTGTTCCGGGCACCGGTGGGTCCACGGCCAGAAACTGACGCGCTCCTGCGAGTTGGCGTTGGAGGTTTGCTATGGGCACCCCAGCTTGTACGGTTACGGTCAGGTCGCCGGAGGCATGTTCGATAACCTGATTGAGCCCACTAAGATCGAGCAGGACATCACAGGCGGTAGGTGCTGCTCCCCTGTCAAGCTTGGTGCGCGAGCCACAGGGCACTACCTTCAGCCTCTCTCTCGTCGCCCAGGCAAGCACCTCAGACACTTCTCCCACGCTACCCGGCTGCGCCACAACGCCAGGCACAACACCGAGCACCCAATCATCCGGTGTGCCGAGCCTGGTTTTGGCGTCAAGCCCTGTAGGAGCAGTGGTTTCAAGCGTCATGAAGAGGAATTCTCGCACTTTTCTTGAAGGTAGTTGCGCAATAACCTAATGTACCAATTTGCTGAGCTAGAACAAATCGGCCAGGCCTGCCTCTTGCAAGGGGTGTGGCTTGTACAGACCGGGTCGCTCCCCGCACAGCCTGGGCGTCGGGAATATCTTGCCTGGGTTGAGAATGCGGCCTGGGTCAACGGCGCATCGCAGCAGTTGCATAGTATCGAGGTCGTCGGGCGAGAACATGGCGGGCATATGCCGCTTCTTGTCCAGGCCCACCCCATGCTCCCCCGTGATGCTGCCCCCGGCATCGACGCACACGTGCAATATATCGCCGGCGAGTTCTCCCGCTTGCTCGGTCTGGCCGGGGATGGTCGAGTCGAACAGCACCAGCGGGTGCAGGTTGCCGTCGCCCGCGTGGAACACATTTGCCACCCTCAGGCCGTACTGTTCGGCCAGAGCGTCGATTTCGCGCAGCACCCTGGGCAATGCTGTACGTGGTATCACCCCGTCCTGCACGTAGTAATCGCGGCTGATACGGCCCATAGCGGCAAAGGCCGACTTGCGACCCTTCCACATGAGCACCCTCTCATCATCGTTCTGCGCCAGCTTGATAGAGGTCGCGCCCTTACCTGCGCAGATGTCTCTAACCAACACCATCTGCTCGTCTACCTCGACCTGCGGCCCATCCAGCTCCACCAGCAAGATCGCACCGGCGTCGAGAGGGTAGTTGGCGTGCACGGCGGCCTCGGCTGCGCGGATGCTCAGGTTGTCCATCATCTCAATAGCGGCGGGCACTATCCCGGCAGCGATGATCTCGGATACCGCCGAACCTGCCTCGTCCGTGCTGGCAAAGGCCGCCTGCAGCGTGGACACCGTCTCCGGCTTGCGCACCAGCCGAAGCGTGACCTCCGTCACTATGCAGAGCGTCCCCTCCGACCCCACCAGCACACCCACCAGGTCGTAGCCGGGCTTGTCGACCGCCTTGCCGCCCAGATGCACAACCTCACCATCTGCAAGCACCACCGTGAGGCCCACCACATGGTTCACCGTGAAGCCATACTTCAAGCAGTGCGCCCCGCCCGAGTTCTCCGCCACGTTGCCACCAATCGAGCACACCTGCTGGCTGGAAGGGTCGGGGGCGAAGTAATAGCCATCGGGTGCCACTCGCTGAGTGACCCAGAGGTTCAGAACGCCCGGCTGCACGCGCGCCCTGGCGTTCTCAAGATCGACCTCCAGTATCGCACGCATGCGGCTCAGCCCAACCACGATGCCGTCGCTCACAGGCAGAGCCCCCGCCGATAGCCCGGTGCCCGACCCGCGCGGTACAACAGGTATGCCCTCCGCGTCGCATAGCCGCATGACGCCCTGCACCTGCTCCGTGCTCGTGGGCAGCACCACCAGCATCGGCAGCACGCGGTGGTTGCGCAGGGCGTCCGATTCGTAAGTCACCAACTGCTCAGGCTCTGAGATCACTCCTTCAGGGCCAATGATGCGCGTCAATTGTGCTATGAGTTCTGATCTGTTCATGATAAGTTGGTAACTCGTAACTCGTAAATTGGGCGAAATCAGCACCAAAACAGGTCTCTGTCATTACAGGTCTCTGTCATTTCGAACGCAGTGAGAAATCTCGTCCCTCGGTACCCAAGTATCAATTTGCTTATGACACTGAGTCTCGCGAGAAAGGGGCCACATCACGGTGAGGAACGAGATTTCTCACTGCGTTCGAAATGACAAGGTAGGAGTGTCAGGTGCTCTTCTCCTACTATACCCTGGGCTGGCCCACAGTAACTGGACATCATCTTTCAAGCCGTCCCTGGAAGTCGCGGATGGCGCCCTCGCCGTCCAGCGCACCCAATTCAAGCTGGTAGTTGACCTGTTCGCCGGGTTGTAAGAATCGCAGGCGGCCCTCTTCGCGCAGCTTGTAGCGCGGGGTCTCCCAGTAGGTCGCCGGTTCAAGCGCGCACACGTACTCGCCCGAGGAGAGTTGCTTCCAATGCGCGAAGAAGGGCAGTTCGGCGGCGCGGTACCTGACGTAGCCGCCGAAACCTAGTTTGTGGTTTACGATAGCGGCTTGCGAGTAACCCTGCGCGTCCACACGGGGCTTATGGAAGAAGACCTGCTCATCGTAGTCGGGTCCGGCCGGTTCGCTGAAGCGGTTGTGGGTCTCAAAGCCTTTCTCAGCGCGAGCGTCGCGGGGCCCCACCGTCTCGTTATTCGTAAGTATCTCTGAGTGCGGGCTCACCACCGGGAAGCCGAAGTTGCAATGGTAAAGGAGCATGTGCGGCGAGGGACGCAGCCCGTCGTTGAGCACCGTATCCTCAATCGTGAGCGAATTGGCCCCCAGCTTCGTAGAGATCTTGCGCGAAAGTAGCAGATTCTCCCCACCGAGCACCACCTGCCGGACCTGCCCCTCTATCTCCAGCACGTAGTCATCACCGCGCCATTCTTCGACCACGCGCACGTTCTCGGCGGGTATGTGGGCTATGCGCCCGTGCAGGCCCAGCGCCTCGCCCGCGTCCTCTTCCGGCTGCCCGAAGAAGGTGAGGCCGCAGGTGGTCACCAGCCCGCCGCCCCAGGTGCGCCCCCAGCCGTACCCCTGCGGCTCGTAATGCTCAGGTCGCCCCAGCGCAGGGTGCACCCACGCCAGCGGCCTGCCGGAGTGCTCGGCATATCCAATGTCCATAGCCCGATCTATGAAGACCTGGAAACGAAAGCCGCTGCCCGTATATACCTCTGCCACCCTCATGCCACGCGGCTTGCCGTCGGCCAACTCCAGCAGCCGAATGCCCGCGACCTGCCGCATGGTGGCAACCAGCTCGCGCAGTTCTCCAGTTGAGTATTCAGAGCCAAAGAGCTTCGGCATGTAATCTCCTGAGGAATTTGGGATTTCGAATTTCGAATTTCGGACTTAGAAGAACTCCTAACAAATTCGAAATTCGAAATTCGAAATCCCAATTCCCAAATTCCAATTTCTCAATCTCCCTCTCGCTCCACGAAATCTAGGTAGGGCGTGGGGCTGTAGGCGGTAAGGCCGCCGTCTACAACTAGAGTCTGGCCGGTGATCCAGGAGGCTTCCTCTGAGGCGAAGAAGAGGACGGCAGAAGCAATATCAGAGGGCTCGCCCGCCCTGCCGAGGGGTATCACTTTGGCCCACCTGGTGTCGTATTCCGGGTCGTCGCGAAGGTTGCGTGCGTTGGTGACGGAGCCGGGGGCCACGCAGTTGATAGTGATGTTATAGGGCGAGAGTTCCAGCACGAGATTGCGGGTCAGGGCTTGCAGGCCGCCCTTGGTCATGGCATAGGCCGAGAGATTCTCTACCGCCTGCACGCCCACGACTGAGGAAGTGACGATTATTCGGCCTCCCGCGCCCCGCCGCACCATCTCATGCGCGGCTGCCTGGGCCAGGAAGTAGGTCCCACGCAGGTTGACGCTCACGACCTCGTCAAACGCCGCCTCGGTGTACTCGAGGAATGGGCCCCAGCTTGTGATACCGGCGTGGCAGCAGGCTATATCAAGCTGCCCAAACTCCCTCACCGCCGTCTGCACGAACTCTCTGCAACTTGCCACCGACTCGGCAGTCACCTGGGCGGCTATCGCATTCCCACCGTACCCGGCGATAGTACGCACAGCGCGCAAAGCACCTTCTTCGTCCTTGTTGTAGCCGGCGACCACAGCCGCCCCTGCCCGACCCAGCCGCAAGGCGATCTCGTAACCAATGCCCGTGCTGGCCCCGGTTACTATGACTACTTTGCCGGAAAGGTCGGGCATGTATGGCTCCATGCGGACGATGAACGATGGTTCGTGGCGCGAAGTTACCCCTAATATACTGCATAGAGGCTGGTAGACCACAGTTGCAATTTAGGAGTACTTCGCTGTGATCTTGCTTAGTTTTTTGAAGTGGGAGGACAGGACTGGGTAAAGTGAGCGATAGATGACGTAGTAATCTTCGTAGGCGGCGACATCAGGTCCAGGCGCTACTCGGTTGGTGATGCGAATGGTGCGAGCGCAGGCCTCGTCTACGTCCCTGTAAATACCCACTCCGGCCCCGGCGATAAGCGCCGCACCATAGGCGGCACCCTCGGTTACGTTGGTCAGCACGATCTCGGAGTTGAACACGTCGGCCAGGATTTGCCGCCAGAGTGGGCTTCGCGCCCCGCCGCCGGAGGCGCGCACCTGTGTAATCTCCACACCCATGCTGCGCATCAGTTCAAGCGAGTCGCGCAGGCCAAAGGCCACTCCTTCCAGCACCGAGCGCACCATGTGCTCCTTGCCATGTCGCAACGTCAAGCCGAGGAAAACGCCCTTGGCATCGGGGTCCGGGTACGGGGTGCGCTCACCTGTTAAGTATGGCAGGAAGATCAGCCCCTCGGAGCCCGCGGGTGCTGTAGACGCTTCCTGGCAGAGCAAATCGTACACGTCCGAACCCTCCACGCCGGCCCTGGCGAGTTCTTCATGGCCGAACGTATCGCGGAACCAGCGCAACGAACCCGCGGCGGATAGCATCACGCCCATCAGGTGCCATCGTCCGGGCACCGCGTGACAAAAGGCGTGCAAGCGGCCTTCCGGTTCGAGCAGGAAGCTCTCGGTGGCCGCGAACACCACGCCGGAGGTACCCAGCGTCACCGAGATGACGCCCTGCTTGATGATGCCACTACCCACCGCCCCCGCCGCCTGATCGCCTCCCCCACCCACAACAGGGGTGCCCACCTTCAAGCCGATCTCTTCCGCGGCCTGGCGTGTAATGTTTGTGCTGGGCACCGTTGATTCGTAACATTCCGGCAGCCACGCAGGCGGTATGTCAAGCGCGGATAGCATCTCGCCGGACCAGCGCCGGTTGCGCACGTCCAGCAGCGCTGTGCCGCTACCGTCCGACACTTCCATAGCGTACTCACCCGTGAGGCGGTAGCGCACGTAGTCCTTCGGTAGCAGCACGTGGCGGGCGCGGGCGTATACCTCCGGCTCGTGCTCGCGCACCCACACAATCTTAGGGGCGGTAAAGCCAGGCAGTGCGGGGTTGGCGATGAGGTCCAGCAGGCGCGGCAGGCCCAACTTGCGCGTAATCTCGTCGCACTGCGGCCCGGTGCGCTGGTCGTTCCACATGATGCAGGGGCGTAACACTTCCCCCGCCTCGTCCAGCAACACCAGCCCGTGCATCTGCCCCGTCAGCCCGACGGCTGCCACATCTTCCCCGCTAGCGCCGCCCGCTTGCAGCGCCTGTCGAATAGCGGACACGGTAGTCGCCCACCAATCGCGTGGGTCTTGCTCGGCCCACAGAGGGCGAGGCGTGTACATCGGGTAGTCGCCTGTGCCTGTGGCGAGCACCGATCCATCGGCGTCTATCAGCACCGCCTTGCTTCCCGACGTGCCGATATCTACGCCAAGCAGCAGCTTACCGGCCATCTGCGGCGCTCTTCTGGGCCTCTCGGACCGGGGGCAAGGGGGATAAGCGGTCGGGGTGCGAGGCCCTGGCACGTATCAGGTAGGCTTCAAGCCAGCCGCGAGCCTTATCGGGGTGCTCGGTGGCGTAGACAATCGACTCGTGGTCCAGGCCGTTGATGCGGTCGTTGGCCGCGCGCATGGCGTCCATCGAGTTGCGCAGAGCCACATCGACGGGCATACGCTCAGGGTTGATGTCCAGGCCGAACCAGCCGCCGTAGCTGTGCATCTTCAGCACGTACAGCGCGGCTTCCAGCGACTCCGGCGACAGCACGCCCACATTGAGGTCCTGGTCGTAGTTACCCAGCGGCTGGCTGTTCCAGTGCGAATGAGCCAGGCGACCATATTCCAGCACCAGGCTGAACGCGTAGGGCACGTCCTCATAGGCCATCAGCATGTGCCCGATCTCCGGGTTCATGGCGCACAGAGCGTGGCCCTCTTCCAGCAACCGCCGGTTCTCCGACGTCTGTAGCAACGCTTCCACCTTCATGCCGAGCAGGAGGCCCTCAGGTGTGGTGCCATAGAGGATGTGGCCCCGCGGCTCGTAAGGCTTCGGCTCCTCCGCCACGCGCACGCCGGGTACCGCATCCATCGCCTCGGCAAGCCCCTGCGCAAAACGGTCGCGGGCAGCTACGAGGTCCATGCCAAACGCATTCTCGTAGCCGTCGATGCCCGGCCACACCACAGCGAACTCGGTGTCAAGCTCCTTGTTCAGTTGGAGCGCGCTGATCGTGCGGTCTATAGCCGTGCGGCGGATTTCGGGTATGGGGTTGGAGAGGGAGCCCCACTCAAATTGCCTGTCGTAGAAGAGCAGCGGTATCACCGTGATGAGCTTGATGCCGGTGTCGCGGGTGAACTGCTTCCAGGTCTCGACGTTGTCTTCGTTGATCTCGTTCGGGTAGTGCGCCTCCATGCCTCTGAGGCCACTGTCCGCCAGTTTGGCTGCGATCTCAAGGCGAGGCTCGATCTCGATCACGGGGGCGTAGCGGTCGTGGAAGCGGCTGGCAGGCGGCGAGAAGAACCAGACCCCCGCCGAGAACTTCAAATCAATCTCGAACGAATTCAGATGCGTTACCAGTTCTTCCGGCGTCCGGCGCACCGCCTGCGAGCGCAAATCCGGCAGACTCATAACGGTCTTCCTCCTATGTGTGGTGAATAGTAATAGGTGAAAGTTCCGGCAGTTACACGAGGTGCACCCGATGAAAGCTACAATGATAGCACCCAAAGTAAGTATTGTCATTCCGAACACAGTGAGGGATCAGGTGGGTAGGGATGAAGGGGTATTGGAGCACTCAAGTAGAGTTGTCATCGCTGTCACTCGGTTGCAACAGAGTACGAGTGCCACCTGATTCCTCACTGCGTTCGGAATGACAAAACTACCCTTGGTCCTGCGGGCGGGGGGCACAGGCACCAGACATCACTACTAAAACATCAGAGCTTCCAATCCTTGCGTATGGTGTCTCTGATCGACTGGTAGCTGCGGCCTTCCGCGAGGGCCTGCTCGATGGCGGGGACGAACACGTTGTAGTAGAAATCGCTGCCCATGCGGCGCACAATCTCCTTCTCGAACAGCTCGTCCGTCTGCGGCTTGCCCTCCAACGAATGCCACTTGGGTTTGTCCGGCTCGGCGTCTCCGTCACCCTCACCGGCTTCTCCCTCGCGCAGCTTCTGAAGCTCGGAAGGCGGCTTCGACAGCGCGGAACGTCCGAAGCTGCGCGAAGCCACCACCTTGGCTACCCACAGGCCATAGCCCATCGCCTCATCAGGGGGTACGCCGTCCTCTATAGCCTTCTGCCGGTTGTACTCGGCAAATACGTCGAAGCGGCGGATGGGCAGGCGGGGGTGAAGTTGCTCGGACTGCCCATCATTCCCATGTGTTTTGTTGTCATCTGAAGTCATCTCAGCAGCCCGCTATCCACCGTGGCCCTGCTTGAAGTCGCCCTGGCCACCGCCTCCGCCACTGCCGCCACCCTGGCCCCCAGCACCACCGGCACCCGCATGGCCTGGATTGCCTTCGATCTGCGGGCCGCCCACGTCGCCCGAACCGTCGCTTTTGTGAGGGTCGCCGCTGAAGGTCTGGTGGGTCTTCTCGTTGTCGGCCTGCTGCTCGTTCTCTTGGTCCTGGGACATCAGCAATTCTCCTTCCAGCTTGCCGCGACTTGCTGCCACGGCGCGACCATAACGCTGCAAGTGATGTGCCAGCACACGGCCCGGCATAAGCTATAATGTAGCCCGTATGGACGAGAGAACACCACGGCACCAGGACCACACAAACTGCAAGCGTGGAAACTTCCACTCCTGGGTACTGGGGCCACTCAGCCATGCGTAAACTCAGGCCGGCATTCAAACGAGACTGGGTTGCCGCCTTCCTGCTACTGTGCGCGCTGGCAGCATACGCGTCGAACCTCGACGCCTTCTTCCTCTCCGACGACTTCGTGCTCCTCTCCTGGACCCGCGTGGACTCGCTCACCCAGGTATTCGGCTTCTTCGACCCAAACACCGAGTGGTTCTACCGCCCGCTGGTCAAGCTGGTCTACTGGGCCGGGCAGAGCCTCTTCGGGTTCCGCGCCGCCCCCTTCCATCTGTTGTCCCTATTGCTGCATCTGGCGAACGCGTACCTGCTCTACAGGCTGGTGTCGCGCTCCCGGTTCGGGTGGACGGCTGGGCTGGCAGCGGGATTGATATTCATGTTGGACCCTCACAATGCCGAGACAGTTTCGTGGGCCTCCGCTGTTGGCGACCTCATAGGCACCTTCTGCATACTCGCCAATCTGCTGCTGCTTCGCCGCTACCTCGATAGTGGAAGGCTTCTGTATGCTGCCCCTGCTTTGGCCTTGTTCGTTATAGGGTTGCTGGCACGCGAGACGGTACTGCTCCTTCCCGGCTTCGCGCTGCTATACCTACTGGGCGTGATGCTCCCGGCCTCTGTGCAGCGCCGGTGGCGTGGCCTCATGTTGTGGCTTATGGGATATGTAGTAGTGGCAGTGGGATACCTGGCCGTGTTGCGGCTGGGGAGCGCCAACGGAAGCAGTGGGCTGGCGCGGGGAGGGCTGGAGTTTCGCCCACTCAATGTCGACTCGGTGCTGCTCGGCCTGCTGGACTACGCGCACAGGCTGGTGCCGGGCGGCGAATTTATAGCGAATGCCTCACTTGATGTTCTACGAGGGCTCGTGTGGGTAGAATGGGCCGTGCTGCTCGCCCTGGCCTTTTTCCTGTGGCGGCTGCGGCTCAGGCTGATGCTGTTCGGGCTCGTGTGGCTGCTGTTCGCGCCGCTTGCCTTCATCTTCTTCAGCCCGCCAACTGACAGGTACTTCTATTTGCCCACTGTCGGGTTTGCAGTCCTGTTCGGCTGCCTGTTGGGGGGCCTTCCTGTGCTGGTAGCCCACTGGGGACGCGCTTTGAGAAGGGGTGCGACAGCAGTAGCGTGTTTGGCGCTGGCGGCTATGCTGCTCACGAGGGGGGCCGATCTGACCTCGCGTGTTGCCACCTGGAGATCTGCGGGCCACGCATCGGGCGGCATTGTCCACGACATGCGGCAGGCGGTACCCGAACCTCAAGACTACGCTGCCTTCTACTTCGTGGACCTGCCAGTATTTCTGGACGACGTGCCCGTGTTCCAGAACGGCCTGCAACAGGCGGTGCAAGTGACGTACGACAATCCCACAATCGCCGCCAACGCCCTCGGCTGCGACCAACTGGCAGCCTTACCTGAGTTCCCTCGCTACAGCTACTTCTTCCGCTACAAGCCCAACGGCCTGATACAGTTCACCCCAGTGCAGGAGTGTCACTAAGTATTACTAAACGCAGGGACGCCAAGACGCCGGACTACCTGGGAGGCAGTTCAACCAACGACTCGGCTATCTTGATCGCCTCTTCTTTGGACAGGTCCGTCTCCAGCCGGAAAGTGATGGCGCCGTCCTTCCAGAGCAGCACGTTTCCTTCCACAAGCATGTGCTGCTGGAACTCGGTGCTGCTGTCGGGCTTCCTGAAGAGCAGGTAGTGAGGACCGCGCACCCAGGCCGCCTTTTGGCCGTTCACAGTAGTCTCCTCCACCACCTCAGGGTTGGACACTATCTTTTGCGCCAGTCCGACACCTTCCAGGAACTCGATGAGACTGAGCCGTACCTTCCCAGGCTGCGAGTGATCGAGCCAGGCAAACACCACCATCGAATGAGAGTCT
Source organism: Chloroflexia bacterium (assembly GCA_034667185.1). Taxonomy (GTDB): domain Bacteria; phylum Chloroflexota; class Chloroflexia; order QHBQ01; family JADMIH01; genus JADMIH01. Next base: position 39,191 of record JAXDKH010000149.1, read on the forward strand.
TGCAGGTATATGAGGTCGGGCGGACCCAGGTCGGCTGGATACCTGGGGGTCTTCATAGGGAAGGTAGCCCGCAAAACTGCGTCTGGCAGGGTAGTCCTGCCTACAAGGCTCTCCATGACCGTCGGCAACTGCGTGGGCAGGGGAGTGCCGGGCCTCGTTGCCGCGGTAGGCGTCGGAGTCGCCACGATGATCTCGACGTTCCCGATACGCAAGATGTAGCGGACGAAGGCCTGTACGTCTGGAGTGAGCAGCGCGGCGACCAGAGATACTACCACCAGCGCGGCAATAACCCACGCCAGCCTTGGCCGCCCAAGAGTTGCACCCCTGGCTACACTACGCTCGCGACCCAGCCTCTCTCGGACCGAGGCCGCAATATCGGGTGTCGGTGGGTAGCTGAAGCTGCGGGCGTATTCCTTTAGAGGGCGGTCAAGGTACATATCGTCGCCTGATGGGTCTTGTGGATTGTCAAGGCCGGGGGAGTTGGTAGTGTCGCTCATAGCCGGCGCTCCTCTCGGAGGGAAGGGTACTGCTCGTCAACCACGAGGCGCAGGCGGCCCAGGGCGCGGTGCAGACGCGATTTTACGGTGCCGGGCGCGACGTTCATAGCGACCGCCATTTCAGCTTCTGAGAGATCGAGGAAGTAACGCAGGTAGACTACCTCCTGTTCGGCGGGCCTGAGGTGCTTGATCGCGCTCCACAACGTCTCCGCCTCCCACCGCCTGCCCAGAGTGTCGGCCGGGGTGGCTGAGGTAACCTCCGGGGCCGAATAGAGGCGCTTTAGAGCTTCCAGGTAGCGGCCCAGCGAACGTCGGCGGTTGTGCGCGAGGTTGGAGGCGATGCGCAACAGCCAGGGCCGCAGGGGCCGCTCTGGGTCGAAGGTGTTCAGGGCACGGAACGCACGCACGAACGCCTCCTGGGCTACATCTTCCGCGTCGGAGGCATCGCGAAGCAACAGGTAGGCGAGCCGAAAGACCGCCTCCTGGTGAGCGCGCACCAGGTTGTACCACGCCTCGCCGTCACCCTGGCGAGCGCGACCCACCAACTCTGCTTCGTCCAAAAACAGCTTCTCCGGAGAAGTTCGAACGCTAAGTATACACCGCTACTTTAGGTCCGGTTCCATGTAAAATAGGCGTATGCAATTTGACGCATTCATAGATCCGCCGGAGTTAAGCAGAGCGGGAGAGATCGCGGCGCAGGCCGAGCAGTTAGGCTTCGATGCCGTCTGGACGCTGGAAACGAAGCACGACCCGTTTCTGCCACTTGCGCTCGCCGCCTCCGCCACCTCCCGCCTCAAACTGGGCACATCTATCGCACTGGCTTTCCCTCGCAGCCCGACGAGCATGGCATACACGGCATGGGACATGGCTGCACTGAGTCGTGGCAGGTTCATCCTTGGCCTGGGCACGCAGGTGAAAGCCCACATAGAGCGAAGGTTCGCGGCGCAGTGGGGCCCACCCGCCGAGAAGCTGGCCGACTACATCGGGGCCATGCGCGCGGTATGGCAAAGCTGGCGAACGGGCGAGCGACTGCGCTACGAAGGCCCGTTCTACACGCTCAAGCTGATGACCCCGTTCTTCAGCCCCGACCCACTGCCCTACCCCGATCCTCCCATATTCATCGCGGGGGTCAATCGGGGGCTATGCAGGCTGGCCGGACAGGTCTGCCAGGGCTTCCACGCGCACCCTCTGCACACCCCACGCTACCTGCGCGAAGCAGTGCTCCCCTGGATAGAGGAGGGCCTCGTAGAGGCGGGCCGCACCAGAGGCGATATCCAGGTAAGCGCCCCGGTGTTCGCCATCCTGGGCAGAGGCGCTGAGAGAGACGCGGCCCGCCGGGAAGTGAGGCGACAAATATCCTTCTACGCCGCCACGCCCAGCTACCGCACCTTGCTGGAAGGCCACGGCTGGAACGGCATAGGCGAGCAACTGACTCGGTTAGCCGCGCGGGGCCGTTGGGACGACATGGGAGCGCTCGTCACCGACGAGATGCTGGCCGAGATAGCTGTAGAAGGCGAAACCCTGGCAGATGCCGCCCGTGCCATCCAGCAAACACGCTCCGGCCTCCTGGACCGCACCTCCCTGTACCTCCCCTTCGCCCCTGGGGACCGAGACGAAGAATGGCAGGCGGCCATCAATACGTTTTGAGACGCCAATACACCGAAAGAATGTTGGTTGAAGATGAGCGTAGGGGCATGATGCATCGTGCCCTGTTGCTTTTGACGAGTTGTAGGATACACAGGAGTGTGGTTCACTCTTGTCATTTCGAATGCAGTGAGAAATCTCGTCCCTTACCACCCAAAATACCACCTTTCCTTCAGCCACTCACTACAACAAGAAAGGTGTAGCCGTTTCGTAGAGGACGAGATTTCTCACTGCATTCGAAATGACATAGTGGGACCTGCTTCTTCAGATTGTAGAGTAGGCACTACCCAGCACGGGCACGATGCATCGTGCCCCTACGCTCATCTTCAACCCAAGTGCACTTGGCGTGGTGCTTGGCGGCTGGGCGTTCTAATCCAAGCTCTAGCTGTTTTCCTTGGTGCCTCCGCCGTGGCTGCCACCGCCACCGCCGCTACTGCCGCCTCCGCTGGTGCTGCTGGAGGAGTCGTTCTTCGTGTCGGTGATGTTGCTCTCGTGGCTGCCGCTGGCCCGGTGCTCTCGCCTGCCGCCACCCGCCTCGTGGTCCTTGCCTCCAGCGTGCTCCTTGTTGCCCTTCTCCGAATGCCCCTGTCCCATGTCGTGGTCATTGTCGCCATCATGCTGGTGTCCCATCTCATCAGCCTCCTTTGTGTTTCTTTACCTGTGAGGGAGCAACCCATGTGCCAGAGGACGGACGATGGACGATGATAGGAGTGGTTAGTGGTTGGTGGTTGGTGGTTAGTAAGAACCACACGTTAATCTTCTTTGCGCGTTCTTTGCGCCTTTGCGTTTCCGTCTCTTCTTCTATCGTCCGTCGTCCATCGTCCATTTGGCGGTCTAGCTACCACGGTGCTATAATTATGAGACGACCCCTGCCCCGCCCCATTCCGATAGTCCCACCTCCGGGAGGTTGCTCTTTTTGGTTCGCCCAGCCCAGACGTCCGGCAGTCCCATGCGCGTGCTCTTGCCCATTGGTGCGGCGCTCATCGTGATCGCAGCCGGTATCTTTACCTTCATGCTCGTTTCCCAGCCAGCGGGCGGTAACGGCAGCACGTCCAATACCGGTCAGGTTACGTTAGAGTACGCAACCGAGCAGGGCCAGGGCGCGAAGCAGGGTACCGTCAATTCCCCCTTGCGCATTACCCTGCGCGTGCCCTACAACGGCATCGAAGACAGCATGATAGGCTCCGCTACTGTTGAGCTATTCGATGAGGCCGGAAAACCTGCCGAGTACGGAGGGGCCCCCGCGGGGCCTTTCGTGCTGCAAGCCACCTACGAGCTAGGCGTGTGGGCCTACAACACCTCCGTGCCGAGCAAGCCGGGCAAGTATTCGGGCCATGTAGAGATTGCCTTCAGGGCGAACGGAGGGGCAGCGCCCACAGCACAAGCTTACGACTTTGGTAGCGTCGTGCTCGAGGCGTTACCGGAGAGCGGCCCACCGTTATCCAGCGGCTACGTCTTCACCAAGGACTCGAACCTCTGGATACTGTCCACAGATACGAAGAAGCAGCGCAGGCTCACGTTCTTTCCCATTGAGAGCGAGTACGCCGACAACGCTACCTGGTCGCCCGACGGCAAACTGATTGCTTTCGCGCATACTCCCAAGTCGGACCCGACCGAGCTACCCACCAGCGACATCTGGGTCATCAACAGCGACGGTACGGGCGCGCAGATGGTAGTGCAACACCAGGAGGGCGAGACTCTATACGACCCCACATTCTCTGCGGACGGCAAGTACCTGTACTTCACCGCGGAGAAGCAGGACATGGCCTCCACCAACTACGACGCGAACGGCATGCCGATTGGGCTGCGGGGTATCGACAGGTACGACCTGGCTTCGGGCGAGCGTACCCACTGGAAAGACAACTCGCACAACCCGGTTGAGGGCGGCTCGGACGGCGCGATCATCTATCTTGGCACACCCACCGAAGGCACAGACGCAACGGGGGCAGCGGCCAGCGTCAAAATGGTGAGAGAGAAGCCGGGCGGCACCCTCTCGCAGGTGCTGGTGGACAACCCCACTTTCTCGGCGTTCTACGGGCCCGCCGCCTCCCCGGACGGGAGCAAGGTGGCTTTCGCGGCCATCGAAATTCCGCCTGTAAGCCCCGGCTCAGGCAACGGGTTCGACGTGATAAAGTGGCTAACGTTCCAGCCTGAGGTGGCCTACGCCCACGGCCTGCCCTGGGACCTGTACCTGGTCCCGTCCAACGGTGGAGGCACACCCATCCGGCTCACCAACATGAGCGAGGACCAGCCCCATCCCGCCTGGGTAGATGACTCGACGCTCGCGTTCATGGGCGTAAGCGGCCTCTACAAGCTGCAACTTGGCCCCGACGGCAATCCACTCGGCAAGCCCGAGAAGATCCACGAGGGCGCGCCCCACGGCGGGTTGACCTGGCACGGGCCGTAGCAGAAGCGAGAAACGTGAAACGTGAAGCGGTATAAGTACCTGTGTGCGTGTTGACGTACCAGGCCGGGAAGCCTCATCACGTTTCACGTTTCACGTTTCACGTTTCAGAACCCCGTTTCAGAAAGGGAAGTCTTGCACTTTTTGAAATCTACAACGGAGGGTAGGGCCAGGAGAGGGCTTTACCTGGCACTGGTCATGTTGCTGCTGGGCTGGTGGCTGTACGCGCCATCGCCTGCGCTTGCGCATGCCCGCCTGCTGAAGAGCACCCCGACCGCGGGCGCGCTGCTCGACTCGCCGCCTGAAAAGGTGGAGCTTTCGTTCAGCGAGGGCGTGAGCCTGGAGTTCAGTTCCATCAAGCTGTTGGACCGCTCACGCAAGGAACTGGCTATGGGCGCGCTCGGGCATGAGGGGCAGGACGCGACCTACGTGGCGGCGACCCTTCCCAGGGACCTTACGCCCGGCACCTACACAATCGTCTGGCGGGTACTGTCGGCGGCGGACGGGCACGTCACGGCGGGCAACCTGGCCTTCAGGGTGCGCCCGCCCGCAGGTTCGCAAGCTACCCCTGTGCCCGGAGAGAGCACCGAGGCCCCGCCGGAGTCGGGGGAAGTGGTGCAAGACTCGCCCCTGGAAGGCAGCAGCGAAAGCCCCGACCCATTCAGGTGGCTCATTCGCGCCCTGCTCCTTGCAAGCACTGCCCTGCTGGTGGGTGGAGCCATTTTCTCCGCGGTCGTGGTACGGCCCACCCTCGCGAACGACGAGAAGGGTCCGGCGCTGCTCCCGCTGCTGAGGCGCAGACTTGGAAGGTTCGGCGCGATCTCGGCGGCAATCCTCCTTCTCGCGCTGGCCTCGGACCTGGTCTTGCAAATCGGCAGCATAGTGGGCGGCGGGCTGGGCACGGGTCTGCAAAACCTGGGACTGGCGGGCACCCTCATCACGACTACCGGCTACGGATACGCGTGGACCGTCAAAGTTGTGTCGGCAGGGGCGTTGCTCTTCATCATGCTGGTAGCGTGGCGCAGCGAGCAAGCATGGCAAGCCAGGACGGCGCTTCCCATCTGGTCTACCTCTGCCCTGGCCGGTATCGGGTTGGCGCTGGGAGAGGCGTTGAGTAGCCACGCCGCGGCTTCGGGTAGCGCCAATTCGGCTGCATCCGGCAATGGCCTCGTGTACGGGGGCTTCCTCCCGCTGCCCTTGCTGAGCGACTGGGTGCACCTGGCGGCGGCCTTTACCTGGGCAGGCGGCCTGGGCTACCTGGCGCTGGTGCTCTATCCCGGCTTCCGCAGCCTCGGCATGTCGCGCGAGGAGCAGAGGGCGCTGCTGGCACGGGCTATCCCACGCTTCTCCAGGCTGGCGATAACCAGCGTGGCGGTGCTGGCGGTCACCGGCACTTACAACGCGCTGGTACATACCACCGACCTGGGAGCGTTCGTCTCCACCACCTACGGGCAGGTGTTGATAATTAAGATCGTCCTGTTCGCCTTCCTGGTGGCGCTGGGAGCCGTCAACCTGCTCAGGCTGACACCCCTGCTTAGACGGCAGGAGCAGGTAGCCACACCCGGTGCGCAGACCGGCCTGGCGAGCCATGCCGACCCGGCGCGTAGTCTGCGGGGCACGGTGCGCGCAGAAGTGGTGCTGGCGGTGGGGGCGTTAATCTGCGCCGCGGGCCTCAGCCTGTTGCCGCCACCGAGCGAAGGCGGGGGAGCTTACGCTGCTACCGCTGGTAGTCCCACTACGACGGCCACTGTTCTGGCAGTGGGCACTCCCGTAGTTGAGCCGACCGCCACGGAAGTCGCCCCCTTGTCCGCCTCCGCGCAGGTCTCGGTACCGGGCTACCGTGTTGAGCTGGGTGTGATCTCTTCTTTTGAGGGCGACGTAGTGACAGCCACACTGAAGAGAGTAGACCCGGCTGCCGCGCCACTGACCGACGTGCGCAAGGTGCTCATCAAAGTAACGCCGCAGGATGTGGACGGGGGCAGCACTGCGCTCGAAGCCACGTCTGGCCCTCACGTGGACGCGGATACGCAGGTGTGGAAGGCGAGCGAGACGATACTGACCCTGGATGGCGGCTATCTTGTGACCGTAATCGCACAACGCACCGAGGCACCCGACCTGAAGGCCGCTTTCCGCCTCGACCTGTCGCAGGACACGGGACTTGTGGCGCGACCCTCCGATGTGCTGGAGATACGCCTCGACACGGTGCCCAGCCCGCCCATCAGCGGCACCGCCACACTGAAATTGATGCTGGTGGATGGCACGGGAGCCCCCGTTGATAACGCCACCATCACGGTCAGCCCGCTGATGCCCGCCCACGGCCACATTGAGCCTACTGATGTGGCGAAGCCCGTGCCCGGCCAGCCGGGGGCGTACACAATGCCTGTCAATTTCCAGATGGGCGGTGGATGGCTTATCATATTCAACGTGGAACGCCCAAGCCACGACCCGCTCAAGATAGACGCCAGCCTGGACGTGATAGACCCCAATGCAACACCGACGCCGGAGAAGAAAGAGTAACGATGGACGATGGACGATGATAGGAATTGCTACTGACCATCGTCTATCGTCACAGGAGAGGATTTCATGGCAAGAATAACTCGCACGAAGATAATAGCGGTCCTAGCGCTGCTGGTGCTTTCGGTAGTAGCTGCGGCTTGTCTGCCCACGCAGCAGCGGGAGGAGACTGCCGCGGAGGCTGCGGTCAAGAGCAGGCAGACGCCACAGGGCCGCATCGTCACTGCCGACCAGGCTTCCAACACGCTTACGCTGGTGGACGTTGCTACCAACGAGGCATATGGGACTGTCAAAACGGGGCAGCAGCCTCACCACGTGGTAGCTTCGCCGGACGGCAAGGAGCTATGGGTGTCACTGTATGGCGAGAACCGCCTGCAGGTATTTGACGCCGCGAACCTGAGCGAAATCGCCTCGGTGGACGTGGGCGCGAGTAACGACGACCTGGTGTTCGACCCCTCCGGCAAGATGCTCTACGTGTCGCTGGGCAGCACGGACGGGGTAGCGGTTGTGGACGTGGCCGCCCGCAAGATGGTCAAGACGGTCAAGGTGGGCAAGACTCCCCACGGCGTGCGGACCTCCCCTGATGGCAGCCTCATGGTCGTCACAAACACGGCGGACAACACCATCTCGGTGCTGTCCCTCCAGCCCCAGGCTGAAGTCAAAACCAGCATCAAAACCGGCCCGAATCCGTTTGAGGTATATATCAGCGATGACAGCAAGACCGCTTACGTGAGCAACTTCCTGGGCGACTCTATCTCCATAGTTGACCTCGCCGCCAGCAAGCAGACCGGCCTCATCAGGAGTGGCAAGCAACCCGCCATGCTTATCCTGCAGGGCGGCACGGGCAGTCAGAAGCTATGGGTCGCCAACACCGGGTCCGCGGAGGTGTGGGCGGTCGACCCCGCCACGCGCAAGCTAATCACGCGCGTTCCCGTGGGTAAAGGCGCGCATGGCGTGGTAGCCACTCCTTCGGGCAAGCTGTTCGTCACCAACTCCACCGACAACACGCTCTCGGTAGTGGATAGCAACACCAACCAGGTGACTGCGACATTGCAGGTGGGCAACAACCCCAACGGCCTCACTTACGTGCCCAACGCACAGTAGGTATAATACCCGCATGGCAAACAGGACCCGTAAGGCATGAGAGTGCGGCGACTGCTGCTGTTTATACTCGTCGCTGTAAACCTGACAATAGTGTGCCAGGGGCATGCGGACGGCAGCGGCCATACCGGTGTGCACCTCGCGCTGCTGGGTGAGCCGCACATGGAGGATGAGCTAGTCGACAGGTCTGCGGCGTCCACGGGTGCAGAAGCAGAGCACGAGACACGCCCCACAAACGTGCCGGTACAGGAAGCAGGCCGCAATAGCGATCCTACCCTGCTGAGTGAGGGCAGCCACGTTACCAGCCTGAGCATACTGGCCGTGGCGCTCCTGATTATCTTTGCCGGACCCCTCAAAACATTCAGTCTGTACACGTTGAGCGGCGTTACCTGGGGTTCGAGGTCCACGAAGCCGCCGGAGCCACCACCTCCCCGCCTGGCCCATGTGACGGCGTAACATCCTTACCTAACACTTACTATCCAACAAACAGGAGAGTACCCACACATGGAATCAACTATCTCAAAGAGGGCTAGTGGCCTGTTCTACCGGGCGTGCATGGTGATGGCAGCGCTACTGCTCGTGGCTGCCGTTGGCCCAAGCATTGCCCTCGCACACGCCAAACTGCAGAGTTCGGCCCCAGCGGACGGGGCAACCGTAACTTCCGGCCTCACCCAGGTGACATTGGCGTTCAGCGAGGAGTTAAGCGTCGATCAGTCGAACGCCCAACTGGCTTCGGCCAACGGCAGCCCGGTGACGGGAGCGACCTCGGCGGTGGACCGTGCCAACCGCAACAACATGACCATCACCACTCCCGCGCTGGCTGATGGCAAATATACCGTCGCCTGGCGGGCCGTCACAGAGGACGACAACGGCATCACCAACGGCACCTTCAGCTTCACGGTGGGCAGCGCCGATGGTGGAGGGGCTACCACAGGTGGGACAACCAACAGCGGCGATAACGCGAGCAGTGGTGGGGGCTCTTCCCTTCCCGCCACGGGTTCTGGCGAGAGCATGCTGCTAACGTTTATTGGCCTTGTCCTGACAGCCCTGCTGCTTGTGACAGGCACATTGGCAAAGCGACTAACAAAGGCATAGCCCGTAGGTAGAATTGCACCGCAGGCATGCATAAACACACGTAAGAAGAAAGGATGGCATGAGTAGGGGGAGCATCGTACAGCACGATGCTCCCCTTGTTAGAACACGCTCAATTCTTCTCTGCGTAACCTCCGCGTCCTCTGCGCCTCTGCGGTGAACAA
>JAXDKH010000150.1:0-12159 GCA_034667185.1 Chloroflexia bacterium
CCGCGCGACGTGCGTTGGAGGCGGCTGACCTTCGCGTGTTCGTTCTGAACCGCGAGACTTTGCAAATCGAGCACGACACGGGCGGCAATGCGTCCTTACTGGACAAGGCGTTCCCCTTCGGCGCAAACGTTGAAGCGCAACTTAGGACCGGACAGGCGGTGCGTGGCGTCTCTACCTTCGCGGGCGAAGCCGAGCGGTACCAGTACATTGCTCAACTCATACCGGTCGCGATTCGCCCACTGGGTGCCCAACCGGGCCGACCGCCAAGACAGTACATAGTCGTGGCTCAACGCGAGCCGGACCTTGGGCGGGTGCTACAGAACGCGCAAGAGTTGCTGTTACCCGCGGTGCTGGCGGGCTTGATAGTCTCGCTTATTGTGGCGTATTTCCTGGCACGCTCTATTTCGCGCCCGGTCGCCAGCCTTTCCCAGGCCGCCGCAGCCATGTCGCGTGGGGACTACAACCAGCAATTGCCGGTGCAAGGGCACGATGAGATTGCCGAACTCACAAGTCAATTCAATGTCATGTCCCAGGAGGTTAGCAACGCCCACCAGATGCAGAGGGACTTCGTAGCCAACATTTCGCACGACCTCAAGACTCCGCTTACGTCCATCCAGGGTTTCTCGCAAGCGATGCTAGACGGCTCAATATCTGACGAGGCAGGCTTCAAGCAGGCCGCGGGTATCATCAATACCGAGTCGCAGCGCATGAGCCGCATGGTTAGCCAGCTACTGAGCCTGGCGCAACTGCAGAGTGGTCTGCGCACCCTCGAGCTCCGCCCGGTAGAGTTGGGTCCCCTACTCGGGCAGCTAGTGCTCGCCATGCAGCCGCAAGCAGCAGAGGCTGGGCTGGAACTGCTGGCGCGCTTTGGCGTGAATAGTGCGGTTGTGCTCGGCCACGCCGACCTTCTCAAGCAAGCATTCGGAAACTTGGTCGACAACGCCCTGAAGCACACCCCGCGCGGAGGCACAGTTACCGTAAGTCTGCTCTTTGCGAGCAACGGCGCGGACATAGTTGTGAGCGATACGGGCAGCGGTATACCCAGCGCTGAGTTGCAACGTGTCATGGAACGTTTCTATCAGGTGGACAAGGCCAGGCCATCCAACGAGCAGCGTAGCTTGGGCCTGGGTCTTGCGATATCGCGAGACATCGTTCAGGCACACCACGGGCAGATACGAATCGAAAGCACCGAAGGTAAAGGCACGAGCGTTCACGTCTTGCTCCCGGCGTCAACCAGCCCCATACAGGGGAAGCCTGGCAACCGCAGCGAACCGGGTGCCGCACCACAATCCCCAGGGCAACACGCCGGTGAACACATGCCGCACATCGTCGCGGATGGAAAGAAGCAAGAAATCTGTTAGATCTCGGCAGAGTTTTCTAATGGCTCAGGAGGACAGGATTTGGATATTGGCGCAATTGGAGGTTGGCCCGTAGCGCTGCTTGCGGTAGTGGCGCTGGCGGGCATCACAATCGGTTTTGCCTTGCTGATCGGACGCTGGATTGACGCTCAGAGCAATACCGTGGTCGATCCGCCCAGGAAGGGCCGCAAGACTGACGCCGGGCGCAAGTAGATATCGCTCCTGTTGTATAATGCCTGGACTCATCTAGCTCCTAAGGAGGACGCACCGTTGCACTGGACCGGCCTCGCTCTGGGCCTCTTCTCGGCCCTTGTAATCGGCCTCGGCTTCGTCTGGGTAATCCGCTTCGAATACTACGTGGGCGCTTACAGGTGGAAGTGGGTGGCGGCAGCCGGGCTATTGATTTGCGCCGCATCCCTCTTCATGCCCAACTTCCTCCTATCTGCCGTCACGGGCATCGTAGGTGGAAGCGTTGTCTGGGGCGCAATGGAACTACCCCACCAGGAGGAACGGGTCGAGCACGGCCTCTTCAGGGCGCACCCGGAGCGCGCATCGCGCCCCAAGTTGCAGCATGACGGCGGCCACGACCACGGTTCGAGACCGGGGCTGGGCAAGTGGTGGAGTTTCTAGCATGTCTGCCGTTCTTGACTTGCAGTGGGCCGGGCCGGTGTTCGCGGTCGTCACGTTCCTGACGATCTGGTGGGGCCACATCCTGGTCCGCATCGTTCACTACTACATGGGCACGCGCCCGGCCCCGGCCATCTTCCTTGGGGGCCTTCTGCTGTTACTCGGCTCCACGCAGACAGACAACGAGCTACTTGGCGGGACTTGTGGCATCGTGGGCCTGACCCTGCTTTGGGACTCCTTTGAGCTGTTCCGCCAGGAGGCGCGGGTGCGCCAGGGCCATGCTCCTCTCAATCCGAGAGTGCACAAGGCGGCTGCCGGGCTGGCGGCCTCTCGGCTGGCGGAGGAATTGCCGGAAGGCGACCTGGGGGGCACGTGTCTCTCGTGCGGCTCCACGCTAAACAGCCGCTTCCTGTGCAGACGAGGTCCCTACTGCCAGGTCCGCCAGTGGGAGCGTTACACTACGCCCCAAGCCGTGGAAGTGGAGACAGGTGAGGGCTGATGTTTCGGGGCATAAAGAGAGGGAGTGGGGCCAATCGTCCCACTCCCTCTCTTTATCTTCAACAGTTACTCAGACTTTGGCTGGATTGCGGTAGCGTTCCCTTCAATTACCTTCCTGGCAGCACCATCTCCGGCGGCACCATTTGTTGAGACGGTACCGTTCGTGCCGTTGGTCCCATGAGGCTGAAGTCCGGTAATCTGGCCCAGCAAATCACCTACCTTCACGCCGGTGAGGGTCTCGAATAGCTCAGGCACCTGCGCTATCATCCTGGCTATGTCTGCGGTTATCTGGTTGGCTCCCGCGCCCTTGCCGTCGCCTCCCGTCGATATGATGGTGATCTTATCGACGTTGTTCAGCGGCCCGGCGATTGCGCGTGCCACTTCCGGCAGCCCGGTAAGCAGCTTATCGAGGATTGCGGCCTGGTTGTACTGGAGGAAGGCGTCAGCGCGCTTCTGCATGGCGTCTGCTTCGGCCTCACCCTTGGCCCTGATGATGTCAGCGTCCGCCAGACCGACATTGCGGTTCGCTTCCGCCTGACCCTGGCCCTGCAGCTTCTGGGCCTCAGCGGCACCTTCAGCCTCGAGTATCCGGCGCTGCCTCTCCGCACCTGCCAGCGTTTCAATGCGCTGCCGTTCCACCTCAGCGGGTTTGAGCACAGTGGCAACCAGCTCGCGCTCGCGGCGCTGAATCTCGGCGTCCTGCACCTTCACCTGCTCTTCACGTTGCACGCGCTCAATCTTCACCTGCTCGGCGGCTACCTGCTGCTGCATGATGCTCGCCTGGATATCGTAGGTCTTGTCCGCAATGGCTTGCTGGTGCCGCACGGACGACATGTAGTCGGCCTTCTTCATCTCAAGGTCGCGCTGCGCTTCCGCCTGTTTAGCGGCTGAGGCGGTCTCGGCCATCACGCGCTCCTGGTCGGCCTGGGCCTTGGCGATGGCCGCTTCCCGCTGGGCCTGTGCCCGCTTGATGGCAGTATCGCGCTCGGCCTCGGCGGTGGCGATGTCGGCCTCCCGCTTGATACGGGCCACATCAGGGCGTCCCATGTTGGCGATGTACTCGTTCTGGTCGCGCACCTCCTTGATCGTGAACGACACGATCTCGAGGCCCATCTTGTCCATGTCCTCCGCAGACGTGGAGCGCATGCGGTCGGCAACCATCTCAGGCTGCTTGACGATCTCTTCAATGGTGAGTTGGCCCACGATGCCGCGCAGGTGACCTTCCATCACCAGCCTGATAAGGGCTTCGCGTTCCATCGGGTTCTTGGTCAGGAGTTGCTCGGCGGCGGTGCGGATCGAGTCGGGGTCGCTTTTGACTTTGATCTGGGCGACCGCCTCTACGTTCACGGCCACACCCTGGCGGGTATAAAGGTCCTGGGTCGGCGCTACGTCGAACGACATTAACTCCAGCGACAACTCTTTCGCGCTTTGGAGCAGCGGCATGACCACCACGCCACCGCCCTTTACCACCTTGGGCTGGGTACCCGTGCCCAGACCGTAGATTATCAGCGCCTGGTTGGGGCCCACTTTGCGGACCAGTGATACGATCCACATTAAGCCCATGAGAATTATGACCACCAGGGCGGCAACTATCAACAGGGTCCCGCCATCCACGGCTTTCTCCTTTCGCGACTAGCGACTACCTTTTCCCTAATAACACTATCTAGCGCCTATCGGCACCGGTAGCTACTTCCTCGATCTCCCTGCTCTGGTCCAGTAGCCTGTCAATCTCCTGGACCTGCGCCAATCCACGCTCGTAGCTGATAATGACCACCTCCGCGCCTCTTGCAATGGCCTGGTCGTCCGCGCACCTTGCCCCGGCGGTGAAGCGGGTGCCGTTCTTAACGTAGACGATCTCGCCCACACCGCCTTCGCGGATAGGTGAGACCACCCTAGCAGCCGTGCCGGGCAGCTTGTAATCGGCGCTGGAGAGGGGCTTGCTCATCATGGGCCAGAGCACGCGGGCCAGCAGCACGAACATGATAACGCCACCCACCAGGCCACTAAGGGCAGCAAAACCCGCCGCGAGATAGCCATTGAGGCCCATGCTCTGGCGCACAAGGTAGCCTACTCCACCAAACCACGTAAGGGCGGCCATTACGGTGGGCATGTTCAAGATACCCGGCCCACCATCTCCTGCGTCCGCGTGTCCGTGGGCATGAGCAGCACCGTGGCCCGCATGGACGTCGACGTGATGCCCTCCGACGTGGAGATCGACATCATGGCCGCCAATGTGGCCCCCGCCCACAAAGCCCAGCACCAATGAAGCTGCTGTGAATAGCAGCCCGAATAGGAACACCCCCATGAACAGGTTCGCCAGCCAGTCTGAACCAAACATTCGCAAGGCTCCTTTCCAGGCGACCAGCGCCACGACCCCTTGCTGACTACACCTATTATACGCAAAATGAAACGCAGGGTTGCACTATAGTGGCCCTACGTCTCGTTAGACCCTCCAGCTTGTGGAGAGGAGCTGTTTGACGATGGACGATAGACGATGGACGATGGAAAAGGCTCCTGCCATCGTCCATCGTCTATCGTCTGTCGTCCGCTAGAACAATCCAGGGATGTTCATCCCGCCAGTGATGGCCGACATCTTCCTTTGCTGCAGGTCCTGTGCCTTCTCAAGTGCTTCGTTGAAGGCAGTTAGCACCATGTCCTGGAGCATTTCTACGTCGTCGGGGTCTACCGCGGCGGGGTCTATCTTCACGGCGGTTACCGCGTGGTGGCCGTTCATCTCGACGGTTACAGCGCCTCCACCTGCGGTAGCAGTCACCGTCTCGTTCGCAAGCTCCTCTTGCGCCTTCATCATCTTGTTCTGCATCTGCTGCACTTGCTTGGCAAGTTTGTTCGGGTCCATAGTGCGGGCTTCTCCTCTAAACTAATCGTTGAACTCTTTGATGCCGAAGATGTTCATCGCCGCGCGGCCACGGGTAGTCTCGTGCGGGGCGACCTTCTTCTCCTGGCTAGGCTTCCCTCTCATCTCGGGCGAAAAGGGTTCGGTGGGCGGGCCACCGGTCTCCTCCTCCGAGAACAGGATGCTCTCTAATATACACTTGTACCCCAAGACACGGGTAAGGGACTCCTCGATAATAGTGCGGGCCGGCTCGTACTGGCTGCGGTTGCGCTGGATAGGGTCGCGGAAGCTAATTATGACCTTGTTACCCCGCACCGCGAATACCCTCACCAGGGCAGGGTTGCTGAACACAACCCCCACGTTGCGGCTTCTCGCTGTGATCTGGTCGCACAGCCGCGGCCAGAGCTTTATGAGACGTTCGACTTCATCTCCACCAGCATGTGGAGCTTCCATAGTCGCCGCATCTTCCTGGGGCTCAGGTTCCGCGGAACTTTCCAGGGGAATATCCTCGTCCGGCTTATTCAGGGAGGGGGGCTGCTCGGAAGGCCCCTGCGCGGCTGCCTTACCTTCTCCGTTCGTCTCAGCTTGCGGCGAGCTACCGTTGCCCGAGCCGTTGGTGGAAAGCGAACCTAGTTCCCTATGTATTGGCGGCGGTAACTGTGGCTCGGCAGGAGCAGGAGGAACCTGGCGCGAAGGAGCCGGACGTGGCGGCGGTGGGCTACCAACCTGGTCGGCGGCTATTGGCAATTCAGGGCCGCGGTCCCGAGGCTGGGGCCTGGCCTCGGCATCGGGCGGAAGCAGGGCCGACACCAGGGCCATCTCCAGAGGCAACTGCCGGTAAGCTGAAGACCGTATCGCGGAGTCGGCCTCGGCAAATTCTTTGACCCAGCGCAAAAGGTCTTGCATGCCGGCTTTCGCGGCCTGCCCATTGAGGCGAGAGCGCATCTCCTCGGTGGCGTCTAGCAAGCCACCATCTGTAGCGGCAGCACCGCTTTTCACCAGCATGAGGTTCCGTAGGTGCTCCACTATCTGCCGGTTGAACTGGCGAGCGTCTAGCCCTTCATCCAGCAGGCTGTTGATCTTCTGCATACCTCCAGCCAGGTCGCCCGCCAGCATCATGTCAACAAAATCGGCTACCTGCGCTGCGCCCGACGTGCCGAGCATGTCCTGCACGCTCTTGAGTGTGATGCCTTCTTCAGCGTAGACCCGCAGTTGGTCCAGCAGCGACAACGCATCTCGCAACGAGCCTGTCGACTGGCGAGCGACAAGCTCAAGGGCGGCCTGCTCCGCAACAATGCCCTCTTCATCGCAGACGTGGCGCAGGCGGGCAGTCATGGCGCTAAGCGGTATCTTGCGGAAATCGAACCGTTGGCAGCGCGAGGCGACCGTGGCCGGGACCTTGTGCACCTCAGTGGTCGCCAAGATGAAGGCGGTCTGCGGTGGGGGTTCTTCCAGCGTCTTGAGGAGCGCGTTGAACGCGGATACGCTCAGCATGTGCACTTCGTCGATTATGTAGAACTTGGTCCGCCAAATTGAGGGAGCGAAGTTGGCCCGTTCGATGATCTCCCGGATGTTGTCCACGCCGGTGTTGGAGGCGGCGTCAATTTCGATCAGGTCTGTGACGATGTCCTTACCTGTGGCCAGGCAGTTTTCGCACTTATTGCAGGGTCTTTCTCCTGTGTCAGACAGGCAGTTTGCGGCGCGGGCAAGCAGACGCGCGGCGCTGGTTTTGCCCACCCCGCGCGGTCCGGTGAACAGGTATGCGTGCGCAATCCGCCCGCTGGCGATGGCGTTCTTGAGAGTGCGCACCACCGGCTCCTGGCCGACCAGCTCCTCAAAAGTTGACGAACGGTACTTGCGATATAGGGAAGTTGAAGCAGCCATAGACTCCTAACGAGCAGAGGTCGATTGCCCCTCCGCCCGCCTATTATAGCCCATTTGTGGACTTTCCACGACTCGCGCGGGACCCCATCATTACGTGGACAACTTGCTGTATGTTATGCTAAAGCCATGTCAGAAGTGACCAGTATGGCACTACAAAATCAGCAGACGAGAGGGCTGGTGAGTCGCCGCGCCACCCTACGTAGCCATGCATGGTTCGGGCGCTTCGCCTTGCTTACTCTCGTGGGATATGTAGCTCTGTTCCTCCTGCTCCAGTCCACTATTCTCTGGCAGATTTACTCGCCCGTACAGGACCAATTCCCTCAGATTTTTGGTTGGCTTCAGTCAGTCTTCCCCGATCCGCAGTCTCGAAGTAGTGGGGATATTGGCTGGGGGCTCGTCGGTCTGGGTCTTTATATGGTGGTGCTGGTGTTTCTGTTTGCCGTCTACGGATTGTCAGTGAAGTGGGCGTCGAACCAGCGCCTTTCGAGTTGGGCGTCCCGGCGCATGTTCAAACGTTTGTTCGCCGTTACGGCAGCGCTACTGCTGCTGCTGATGGTAACACGGGAGATATATGCGGTTGACGTCTTCGCTTACTCATGGTTCGGGCAAATCTGGGGCGTGTTTGGGGACAACCCCTACCTACATGTGCCACTGGAGTATGCGCGCCGGGACACTGCCGGGTGGCTGCCGTACCTCTATTGGCAGGACTTGCCCGCACCCTACGGGCCGATATGGCTAATCCTTGCGGGTGGCATAGCAAAGATCGCCAACCTCTTCGGCGATGCGATTGCATACCACGTCATCGGACACAAACTGCTGGTCAGTGCATCATATCTGTTTTCGTTGTGGCTTGTGTGGCGGGTCGCTGGATACCTAGTGGGAAATAGGGTATTTACGTCTGCTGTAGGCACAAGGAGGCACCTAACATCATTTATCATACGGCGGAGAGTGTTGACGGCGCAGCAGGCACGAGCCACGCAGTTCGCGATTGCGCTAGCCTTCGCGTGGAACCCATTAATGCTGATCGAGTTCGGCATTAGCGGGCACAACGACCTGCTCATGATGACCTGCGTGCTGCTGGCCGTTTATTTGCATCTCAAAGGTAAATGGCAGCTTGCGGTCCTATCTCTTGCGTTGGCGTTCCTCATTAAGTTTACGGCAATTATCTTCCTACCTGGCTACTTGTGGTTGCTGCTCTGGGGGCGGCGAAAAGCATCAGGCAGCGGGGCATGGAGTGACGGATTGCCGAGAGCGCTTGGTGGTGCGGGCATCTTCGCGGCAACCTGTGTCGCCTTCTACATCCCATTCTGGCAGGGGCCGACTACCCTGAACGTGCTGTACCAGGACCCCACGGCGCAGTTCTTCGTGCATTCGTTTGGCACCATGGTCAATCGCAAACTACCCGACTTGCTAGCTGCTATACGTAACATCCTAGGCGTTGGAGGGGAGACGACCGAATCGCGTGCAGCCCTGGAGGCATTCTCGGGTACGGTGGCGAGGTGGGTGCCACTGCTGATCGCGGCTTTTGTGGCGGTCTGGCAGACGTGGCCCGCGAGGGACGTGCGGCACATGCTGAGGGCCTGGGGCTGGACCATTTTCGTACTGCTGACAGTAGGGCTTGCCTGGTTCTGGCCCTGGTACGTAGCCTGGCTGCTGGTGCCCGCGCTCCTGTCCAGGGACCGGAGGCTTGTGAATGCCACTATTATCCTTTGCTTCACCAGCCTGACGATCTACCTCGTGGGTGTGCCGCTTCGCACGTACTGGCCTGATGCCCGCCTCTGGACCGCGTTGTGGGTCATGGGGCTGCCGCTGCTGTACGTCGGGTATACCTTCTGGAGGGAGCGTGTCACGGGCACTCGTCGACTTCCCAGGCGCGTCTCCGCACCCGAAAGCGGCACCCCTCAGACGGCAGAAAGCTCCAGCCCATCCTAGACTGGAGCTTTCTTTCCGGCAGGGCCAAATTCAGCTAGAGGCTGAGAGACTCAGGGCTACATCGCCGGCACCCGGCTCAACGTAGTTGCGGCCCTCTTCTTCCTCATCCGCAGTGCTGGCGCGAGCCCCTTTGTTCATTGGGCGAGTTGTGTAGTACTTGCCCTGGGGATGGTGCACCACAAGCGCCGCCGTGGACTGCTCAGGCACCAGCACGTAACCCTCAGTCAGCCCGACTCCTATCATCTTGTCCGAGGGTAGCACCTTCAGCAACTTCTCCTGCTCCGAAGGCTCAGGACATGCAGGGTAGCCCCAGGAATAGCGCCTCCCCTGCCAATCGGGCAGCCCAAGCTCGCGCTTCACCAGCCGGTGCGTCCATTCGGCCAGCGCCTCCGCCAGCGCCACGCTCAAGCCATAGATGTAGTAGCCCTCCGAGTAGTTGCCGGCGCGCTGCATCTGCTCGAACACTTCGCTCGCCCGGTCGCCCATCGTGACCACCTGCAACGGGATAACGTCCATGCGGCCGCTGTCCTTAGAGGCGAAGTAGTCGGCCAGGCACAGGTGCTCACGGTCCGGCTGGCGCGGAAAGGTGAAGCGTATCTGAGGCTCTTTGCTTTCGGGGTCGTACACAATCACATCGTTGCCCTCGGACTGGCAAGGGAAGTAACCGTAGACCACCTTCGGCGTGAGTATCTGCCGCCTGCCCATGTCGGCCCGCATCCTCTTGAGGCGCGGCATAAGGTCGGTCTCTACCGCGCGTTCGTACTCGGCACCATGCAGCTTGTGTGCGCCCCAGGACAGCCGGAAGAGTGATTTCAGGTCAAGGCAATCAAACACCTCGTCTAGCGGGATATATCGTTGGTCCAGCACACGGTAGCCCCAGAACGGCGGCTCCGGAATTGGGGCGTTCGGGTCCACATTGGAGCGCACGGTAGATATTTCCTGCTGTGCGTCCTCCGTGCTTCCGTGCGCCTCCTTGTCGCGCACCATACGAGCCTCTCGGTGCCGCTTCTCAACGAAGGCTGGGCGCTTCTCCTCGTCCGTGAGTACCTCCATCGTGTCTAGCCCTTCGAAGGCATCACGGCAATAGAAAACACCCGGAGCGTATCGCTCGTCGCCTTCCACAAAGCCGATGCGGTAGCCAAAGGGCCGGTTGATGGCCGCGCCGCCTACAAGCACCGGGTATTGCAGCCCCCGCTTGTGTAGCTCCTGCACGCAGAGGGGCATCTGCTTGGAGGTGGATACCAGCAATGCGCTCAGACCTATCGCGGTGGCGTTCACCTCTGTAGCCTTGTCGAGTATCACATTGATGGGCACCTGCTTGCCCAGGTCGTACACTGTGTAGCCGTTGTTGGTCAGGATCGTGTTGACCAGGCTCTTGCCGATGTCGTGCACGTCGCCAAAAACGGTCGCCAATACGACGCGGCCCTTGGTGTAACCTTCCTTCTTCTCGAAATACTGCTCCAGGTGGGCCACGGCCCGCTTCATTACCTCGGCTGATTGGAGCACGAAAGGCAGGATCAACTCGCCCGCGCCGAACTTGTCGCCGACGTCCTTCATCGCTGGCAGCAGGATCCCGTTCAGCACATCGACCGGACTCTGCTCCTCCAGCGCCTGGTCTATCAGGGCCTCCATGCCTTCCTTCTTGCGGTGGAGAATCTGGTAGTGGATGCGCTCGGCAACGCTCATGTGCTGGAAGGCATCGTCCGCTGCCGCCTTGTCCTCAGGCTCGCGTTTGTTCGCCTCGAAATAAGCGATGTACTCAGCAAGCGAACCAGGCTCGTTGTTGATTAGCCTGTCGGCCAGCCGCCTCTCCTCGGGGTTGATTTCCGCGTATGGAGTGATATGCGCCGGGTTGACGATAGCCAGGTCTAGCCCCGCCTGTACTGCGTGGTGCAGGAACACCGAGTTGAGCACGGACCGCGGATAGGGGTCGATGCCAAATGACACATTGCTGACGCCGAGCACGGTGTAAGAACCGGGGCACTCCGCCTTCACGCGCCTGATGCCCTCCAGCGTCTCAACGGCGGAAGCTGCCAGGTCTTCCTGCCCAGTTGTCACCGGGAACGTCAGCACGTCGAAAATCAGCGCATCGGGACCGAGGCCGTAATCCTGCATGGCGATGTCGTAGATACGGCGGCAAATTTCCACCTTGCGGTCCGCCGTGTGCGCCATGCCGATCTCGTCAATCGCGAGTGCCACCACAGCCGCCCCATGTTCCTTAGCCAGGGGCAGCACAGCCTCGATCTTCTCGCGCCCTCGCTCCATATTGATTGAATTGAGGATTGCGCGGCCAGGGTATGCTTCGAGCGCTGCCTGCAGCGAAGACGCCTCCGTGCTGTCGATCATCAGGGGCACTTCGACGCTCATGCTCAGCTTCTTCACGAGCGTGCGCATCATATCGTCCTCATCAACCCGCTCGGTGAGCGCCACCTGCACGTCCAGCACGTGCGCCCCGCCCTCGACCTGCTCCCGCGCCACCTGCACGATGGCTTCGTAGTCCTCGGCCAGCAGCAGGCGCTTGACCTTTCTTGACCCTTGCGCGTTCACACGCTCGCCCACAATCAATGGAGCAGGTACCTGGGCCAGCGGAGTCGCCCGCATACCGCTGGAGACGTGCGGGTCGAAGTAAGTCGGGCGAGGTCGCTGCCTGCGACCGTCACCCAGCGCCTCCACCAGGGCACGTATGTGTGAAGGCTCGGTGCCGCAACAACCGCCGACCACACTCACGCCGAACTCGTTGACGAATTCGTACATGGAGCGCGCCATCGGGTCCGGCTCCAGCGGGTAGACAGCCTGCCCGCCAACGTTGATAGGTAGACCGGCGTTCGGGATGCACGACACCCAGCGCGTGGCGCTTTGCCCCAGGAAGCGAATCGGCTCGCGCATATGCTCCGGCCCGGTCGAGCAGTTCAGGCCAACTATGTCCGCAGGCAGCGCCGTAAGGGTGGTGAGGGCCGCTACAATGTCGGTGCCGAGGAGCATGCGCCCGGAGGTGTCCAGGGTCCC
>JAXDKH010000151.1:0-12357 GCA_034667185.1 Chloroflexia bacterium
AAGCTCGATTGTAACTGCTCCGATGTTTGCCAAGCGGTGCAGCTTTCTGGTGCCAGGGATAGGAACAATCCACGTCGTCTGGGCAAGCAGCCACACACCTCCCGGCTTATCGCAGGAAGTCTCTCAATTTCTCGGCCATCCAGCCCGGCTTCTCCTCCGGTACCCAGTGCCCGCTTTCCTCGTTGCGCTCTACGCGAATGCCGGGCACCCACTCTTCGAGACCCTCGGTGAGGCCGGGCACAAGTGCAAAGTCCTTCATGCCCCACAGCAGCATGGTGGGCAGCTGGATTACCTTATCGTCCTGCGACATCAGGCCCATGACCTCTCGCGCCGCCGAACGGTAGTAGTTGATCATGGCGGTGGCGGCACCGGGCTGCGAAATGTTGTTCTGGTACACGTCGAGCGCCTCGTTCGAGAAGGCACCCGGCACCGCCGCGCTCGATGATAGAGAGCCGCGCAACGTGAGGCGCATAATAGATTCGGGAAGGACGGGCAGTTGGAACAGGAAGACGTAGTAGCTGCGCAGCAACTGCTCCAGCTTGAACACCTCCCGCCGGTAAGCCACGGGGTGCGGGGCGTTTACCACCACCAACCTGTTAACTACCTCCGGGTAATTCATCCCCAGGTGCCATGCGATGAGTCCGCCCCAGTCGTGCCCTACTATGTGCGCTCGCTCCTCCCCAAGCGCCTCCACCAGCGACGCTATATCGCGTGCTATGGCGTCTGTGCGGTAAGCATGTACTCCGGTGGGCTTGTCGCTCAGGTTGTAGCCGCGCATGTCAGGTGCCACTACGTGGAACTGCTCGGCCAGCCGGGGCATGACGTAGCGCCACTCGTACCAGCACTGTGGGAAGCCGTGCAGCAGGACCAACAGAGGCCCACTGCCCATCTCGGCATAGTGCAGGCGCATCCCGTTGGCCTCGGCGAACCCATGCCGCCACGGCCCCATGTACTGAGCGTCACGGGCTTTAGCTTCCAGGCCGGGGTCAGGTGGCGCGTACGCGACCCGCTTCGCCGCAATACTCAGGCCCACGCCCGCTGCAACACCCAGCGCTAAACCTCGAACTCTGGACCTCTTTCTAGCCATACCTTTGTTACTTCCTTACAGGATAATGCTTCACTCCATCGTACGTCGCCCAGGGTTATATAGATTATTCATCACAGAGACGCAGAGGGCGCAGAGGTTACGCGGAGTAAGTGAAAGTTTATAGAGAATGATTGGGCTACAAACCTCGCTCGCTCATCAGGACCGAAGTGGCCCCTGTCATCCTGAGCGCAGCGAAGGATCTAAAGAAGGTGGGAAGGTGCGCCAGTGAACGAGGGAACTATGATCCGGGCGGTTCAACACCAGGCTAGCAGTCGCATCTTAGATCCTTCGCTGCGCTCAGGATGACAGGGCGAATAGAGTGCTGCACAACCGACCGGGGTCGCCAAGCCGTTACTTTGCTCTGCGTAACCTCCGCGGCCTCTGCGTCTCTGCGGTGAATACGCCTGTTCCCTACTGCTCATCGTTCGGCACGCGCACCAGGACCTTGCCGCCTTCTACCTTCGACTCGTATACGTTGAGGTCCAACTTAGCAGGGCCTTGCGTGACTTTGCCAGTGCGCACATCGAAGCAGGACTGGTGCCAGGGGCACTGCACCTCGTATCCGTGGAAGTTGCCCTCCGAGAGGGGGCCGAAGCGGTGGGTGCAGAACTCCTGGAAGGCGTAGGTCTTGCCTTCTATCCTGGCGACAGCCATCACATTTGTATCTACTTGCACCCGCAAAGTCGCGCCTTCCGGCAAGGCACCTTCCTCAGCGACAGCCACGAACCCGTCTGGCCCTGCCCGTGACGACAGTACCTTCAGAGTCTGTGGCGGCGCATCCGCATCTCGCAAGTGGCGGCCCACGCCCACGCCCTCGTCGTACACAAGCTGCCCGCCCAGATACCCCGACACGCCAATGATACCCACTCCCACAAGCGACAGCACGAAGGGCAGGATGGGAGTGCTAGTCGAAGCCAGGTCGCCGTTGCGCAGGTTGAGGTTGGTCGCGTAAAGCACCAGCATCGCCAGGTTGAGGCCCATGTGCAGGGTGGCGTTGCGCTTGCCGGGGTGATCGGCGCGGATGTCGAGGTAATCGGCCAGGCCGGTAATGGAGGCCAGCACGCCCATGACAACACCCAGGATCATCGTGTAGAAAGAGGCCAAGACGAGGGCGTTTTCCCCGTAACCGAACAGGGTAGCCATATCGAACAGCAGGCTGATGACGAAGAGGGCTATCGGGAAGTGGTTGAGGATGGGGTGCAGCGGGTGGCCGAAGGGCCTGCCCTGTAACAGGTGCTTGATCATCCCGCCGATTCCTCCTTCTTCGGCACGCGCGCCCCGCCACGCTCGGCTATCCTGCGCCACTTGCCTTTGGAGAGCCGCGCAATGCCGATACCGTAGTGGTACACCATCCGCCCGCCCAGGTAGCCCGACACGAACAATATGAGCGTGCCTGCAATGGACAGTCCTAGCGGCAAGGCCCCTACCGAGCTAGCCGTAGACACGTCCCCCCACCTCACCAGCAAGTTGATACCCCACAGGAGCGTCGCCGTAATGTTGAGCACCATATGATAGACGCCAAGCCGCCACGCAGGCTTCTCGCGCTTAATGTCAATCCAATCGGCTATCCCGGCGGGTATAGCCCCCAGAGCCGCTACCCAACCAAACAGTGCCATGTAGAAGGCTGCCTGCACCAGCGCGTTGTCATTGCGGGCGTTCGCCAGCAAGTCGAACAAAAGCGAGGCGGGCCATAACGCGGTAGGAATATGCACCATGATCGGGTGCAAAGGGTGCTTGAGCCACTTGCCCTGCAGGAAGTCCTTCATAAGCATCTCCCGGTGGAGTGGTTAGTGGTTAGTGGTTAGTGGTTAGTGGTTAGTGGTTAGCAAGAACAAACCTTAATCATCTTGGCGTCTTGGCGGTTCCGTCTCTTACTAACCACTAACCACTGATAATCCTCATCTTCAGCGTGTCGATGTCCTGGCGGAGGCGGGCGATGTCGCGGGCTGATAAGTTCTGCTGGATGGGGTCGCCATCGGACATACGGTGCTTGCGAAAGGCAAGCTCGGTGGCGAGATCGAAGAACTTGCCCAATTGCCGCCAGCGTTGGAAGCCGAGGGAGAAGAGCACCGTCCAGCGGGCGCTCCAACGCCTGCGGCCCGACATGAGCGTCTCGTACTCGTCCGGGGTGAAGCGTCCCAGGGCCACTTCCTCCCGCAAGGTGTCGCGTATGACTCGCCCCTCCCGCACGCCCGAAATGATCGCCAGCACCAGGACGAGCAAAATACCACCGAAATCGCTCACCAGCGTCGCCAGGCACGCGCCCAGTATGAGACCGGCGCTCTGCTGGTCCTCGGCGACGATGCCCACGTAAGAAGTGAGGCCGTTGTGCAGGGCGTGGAACGTGATAGCAGCCAGCAAGCCCAGCACCGGCACAAATCCCTTCTGCCAGCCCACCTTCAGCGACCGCGCCAGCCCCAGCGCCGCCCCCGTAAACGCGGTGAACATGCTGTGGTTGAGGCCGAACAGCCCCGCCCGCAACAGCCATAGCGTGAACATCGCGCCCAGGTTGGCTCCACCTCCCGCATCGTAGGCAGTCGATTGCAGGTAGAGCACGTTCTCCACCATCGCGAAACCCAGCCCCACCATAGCACCGTACACGATGCCGTCCATGACGTTGTCGAACTCGCGACGGTAGGCGTAGAACAGCACCACCAGGATGATCGCCTTCACCGATTCTTCTACCGCAGGCCCGACTAGGCTGACCTCGGCGAACTGCCGCGGGACCTCATCAAGGATCATGGTTTCCAGCGAAATGCCCGCGCCCAATTCTAACGCGATAGCCAGTATCACAGCGGGCACAGCGCCCCACAAGAAAGCCACTACCAGCAAAGGCAGCGGCTCCTTCTCATAGCGGTCCAGCCACCACACCAGCAGTGCGTAGAAGAGCGTCGGCACGAGGGCGAGCAGCGAGGCGATAGCGATTACAATGAGAAAATCCATACAGTGCGTAGCCCCATTTGGTGATAAGCGCGGTATGGCAGGATTGTACACTGTGGTCTTTGGGCGCGCAAGGCGGGACGACGGACGACCATTGTACGGACCCATGCAGCATGCCGCTACGTCTTGGCAACCTCGGTGGCCCGTTCCTCTTCTACCTTCCTCCACATGGGCAGTCTACGCAATTGGACTACCAACATGCCAAGGGCAACCATTGCCATGCCGCCGATTTTCTGCGCGGTCAGACCTTCACCCAGGAAGAGCCAGGCCAGCAGGGCTATCTGCACCAGCATGGTGCTGTTGATGATGCTCGACTCGACGGCCGATAGCGTACGCAACGTGTGGTTCCACAGGGGGAACGTGAAGGCGGTGTTCACCACTGCTAGCCAACCGACCAGCATCCAGCTATCCACAGTTATGGTAGGTATGCCCTGCACGGAGACGCCGAACAGTAGCAGCGCCACCGAGCCGACGCCCATGCTCGCCACGGTGACGGTCACGGGGTGCAGGTGGTGCTCCCGGTTCACCTGCCTGCCCAGCACCGATGATACCGCGTTGGTCAGCACGGCCAGTATCACGACAGCGATGCCGAACATCTCTGTGCCCGCAATCGACACGGGGAAGAAGTAGACCAGTATGCCCGACATGTACAGGAAGATGCCGGACCACTGCATGCGGGTGGGCCTCTCCGATAGCAGCAGGGTGCCGAGTAGAGCCACGACGGCGGGGCTGAAGTTGAGCAGCAGGCTCACCGTCACCGCGGGTAAGTAGGCCAGCCCCAGGAACTGCGCCCCCTGCGTCACCGCAATGTAGAGCAGCCCCAGCGCGACCAGTTTCAGCCAGTCGCGCCTGGAAAGGGTACGTAGCTGGGCCAGGTGTCCCGCGCGCCAGGCAAACGGCAGCAGGCACAGGAAGGCTATCAGGTAACGCAGCCCGGCGAAGGGGAGGGCCGGTATGTCCTTCAGCCCCAGCTTGATGAGCACCCACGAGGTGGACCAGAGGAAAGTGACGAACAGGGCCTGCGACACCGCGGTCGCGTGGGTAGAACGGTTTGCAAACAGAAAGCACCTCCAAAAGCAAGTAAAGGA
Source organism: Chloroflexia bacterium (assembly GCA_034667185.1). Classification (GTDB taxonomy): domain Bacteria; phylum Chloroflexota; class Chloroflexia; order QHBQ01; family JADMIH01; genus JADMIH01. The sequence continues at coordinate 5,116 of JAXDKH010000151.1, forward strand.
TAGGGACGCGCGCCTGCGCATCAACCTATCCCCTCTGACCTTTTCTTTCTCGAGGTGCCCGCCTCGCGGCTACGTAGCGCTCGGTCCAGGCCCGGCATCGACGATGCGGCGGAACCCTAGCTACCCTTCGGTTGTTGGTGTAGGATAACAAAAACATATCGCCCGGTCAAACCGCGGCCCGTAAGGAGGTAGGACATTCTCGCCCGCCGAGGCGCTTTGTCACACCGACCTTCTATGGAGGCTCGTAACATGCTGCTATTCATCCGTGAAAAACCTCCCAAAGGAGCAGAGCCATGCCCAAGCACATTCTGATAGTGAACGATACGGAAGATCTACGGCAGCTAATGCGCGACATATTACATGTAGAGGGCGGCTATGAAGTCTCAGAGGGTACTTACAAGCCCGGCACGAGCATGTTCGAGTGGGTAGAGGAATTGAAGCCGGACCTTGTAATAGCGGACGTAATGTTCGACCAGGAGTCGCTCGGCTTTGAGCTAGTGGAAACGGTCAGGTTGAACCCTGCAACCACACACATACCCATACTCCTTTGTAGTGGAGCCATTACTGCTCTGCGCGAACGACAAGCATACCTGGCTGAGAAAGGTGTGGGTGTCCTCTATAAGCCCTTTGCAGTTGAGGATTTGTTGCGCGCTGTCAAACAGATGCTTGGTGAGTAGTGGATGGGACGTAAGCCCTGAAGGGCAGCTCCCGTGGACTGTCAGATCGTTGGCCCCATACAGGTCCCAGGCCCATCTTCCACAGTTTGACACCCGAAACAACCCACCCCTATAATGGCAGCTAAAGCACTAAACACGCACGCGCGAGATTTTATTGCCTTACCGCATACTTACAATAGCTCCTACCTCGTTCTTCTCTGATTACGGGGCGCACGTCCGCATCGTGGAGGAGGTCTGGCACCTCCAGGCGCGGGGGCACTCCGTGGTCGTCTGCACCTACCACACCGGCAACGACGTACCGGGCCTCGATATCCGCCGTTCGCTCGACGTGCCCTGGAAGCGGGGCGTGATGGTCGGCTCCTCGCGGCACAAGCTCTACTTCGATGTGGCCCTCGCCGCCACCGTGCAGCGCACCGCCCACAGCTTCAAGCCCGACATCGTGCACTCCCACATCCACGAAGGCGCGCTCCTCGGCTGGACGGTGAGGCAACTACGAAACGTGCCCCTCGTATTCGACTACCAGGGCAGTCTGCTGGGCGAGATGCTGGACCACCACTTCGTGCGCGAGAAATCGCCCTTCGTGCCCGCGATCCGCCTGCTCGAGCGTCGCATCGACGGGGCCGCCGACGCCATCATCACCTCGTCCCACAACGCCGAGCAAGGCCTCCGCGAGCGTATAGGCGACTATTCGGAGCGCATCTCGACCCTGCCCGACGCGGTAAACACGCAGACCTTCGCCCCACCCTCCAACGACATGGAACGCAGCGCCGCGCTGGCCCTGAAGCACTCGCTGGGGATACCCACGGAACGCAAGGTGGTGGTCTACCTGGGGTTGCTGGCCCACTACCAGGGCACCGACAACCTGCTGGAAGCCGCCGCCATCATCAAGAACGAGTGGGGCAGGCACGACATACATTTCCTGGTCATGGGCTTCCCAGGCGTCGAGACCTACAGCAGCCAGGCCGAACGATTGGGCCTCAACCAGCATGTTAGCTTCCCGGGCCGCGTGCCCTACACCGACGCCCCGCGCTACCTGTCCCTCGGCGATGTAGCCGTGTCCCCCAAGCTGTCTACCACCGAGGGCGCGGGCAAGATAGGCAACTACATGGCTATGGGACTGCCCGTGGTGGCCTTTGACACGCCGGTGAGCCGCGAGTACCTGGGGCCGCTGGGTGTGTACGCCGAGCGCGGCAACTCCCGCGACCTAGCCGCCAAACTCTGCGAAGTGCTGGACAACCGCGGCACGTACCGCCAGGTGGGCAGCCGGCTGCGCCAGCAGGCCATAAGCAGCCTCTCATGGGACGCCGCCATTGACCACATAGAAGCTGTGTACGAGCAGGCTAAGCTGCGCCGTGTGGGGCGGCAGAAAGAGAAGGCGGCACGACACAAGGAAGGGCGGCACGAAGCTCATGAGATGTTATAGTACCTCCGCCTGGGTACCAGGGGAGAGTAAGCCATGAGTGAGCGAGCAGCACAAACAACCACAAAGCACCAAACCAGCCTAAAGAAAAGGCTGAAGCCGCTTATCATGGGCAGCGTAAGCAGGGTCTTCCTGAGCTGGTACAGGCTAAAATATGGCAAGCGCGTGAGCTTCGGGAAGAACTTTGTCACCAACGGCAAGCTGGTGGTGAAAGGTCCTGGCAAGGTGATATTGGGGGACAACATCAACGCCTGGTGCCAGGCCGAGAAGAACGTCTTCATCACTTTTCGGCCCGAATCGCGCATTGTCGTGGGGCATGACACCCGTCTGAACGGCATATCGGCCATGGCCTACAGCACCATCACGGTCGGGCCGCGCTGCATAGTCGCATCTACCATGCTTGTGGATACCGACTTCCACAGCACCGACCCCAACCTGCGGCACGACCCGGACGCCCCGTTCGCGGTAGCGCCCATAGAGTTGAAGGAGAACGTGTGGGTGGCGGGGCAAAGCGCCATCCTCAAAGGCGTGACGGTCGGGGAAAACTCGATAGTGGCCTTCCGCGCGGTGGTGACGAGGGATGTACCCGCCAATGTGGTCGCCGGTGGCAACCCGGCCCGCGTGGTGAAGGAACTTGAGACGCGGGAGAGCTAATCGCGTCTTGGGTCAGTGCCTGCCGCAGAAGCCAACGCCAACGAGGTCTCCCCACACCAAGGCACGATGCATCGTGCCCCTACGCCTCCAATCTTAATCCTCTTTGCGCGTCCTTTGCGCTCTTTGCACCTCCGCGTTTTCTTCTCATTCCTCTGCCCGTAATGGCAACATGCCACGTGTTCGAGGGGCGTTATACTCTCATCGTCTTCCACTTGCCCTCGTTGAAGCGCCGGAGGAAGAGCACCGCCCGTATGCCCGCTTCTACTATGAGGGCTGCGTAGATACCCTGGAGCCCGAGCCCGAGACCCGGTATAGAGACGTTGGTAAAGGGGATGATTACTTGAGGAAGGCCCAGGAACGCCCCTGTAGGCAGGCGCACCGCCCACACCGCTATCGTGGTTACCCACATGGGGTACTTCACGTCGCCCGCGCCACGTAGCGAACCCGCAACCACGAAGGCGTACGCCAGGAACGGCTGGCTGAACGCGATCACCTTGAGGGCGTCGACACCCACCTTCAGCAGGCGGGGGTCGTCGGTAAAGATGCGCAGAATGCCCTCCCCGAAGAAGAAGAACACCACACCCATCACCGTCATCCAGACGAGGGCCGCACGGGTCGCTAACTGAGAGCCAAGCGCCGCCCGCCGGGGTCGCTTGGCACCCAGGCTCTGCCCCACCAGCGTAGTCGAAGCAATCGAGAAGCCGAAACCGACCATCTGCGAAAGGAATACGGCGTTGAGGGCCAGCCGGGAGGTAGCGAATATAACCTCGCCCATGCCTATCACGATGAAGCTGTAGACCAGGATTCCCAGCGACATCAGCATCTGCTCGACCGCGGAGGGTATGCCTATGCGCATCATACGGCCTATCAGGTCGAAGTTGGGCAGCCAGCTACCGCCCTTGCGGATGTTGAGGAAACGGCCTCGCTGCATCAGCAACCCCAGCAGCATGAGAGCGCCGACGCTACGAGCAATCACCGTAGCCCACGCCGAACCGGCAACCCCCATCTCCGGTATGAAGGACAACCCAGGCAACTGCACCGGTATGCCGATGCCACCCAGCCACCCGCTCAGTATGCCGCTCGCCTTCACGCCGCCAAACACAAGCTCAACGGCCAGGATAGCGTTCAACAGGTTGATTAAAGCTGTCACGAACATCGGCGTGCGAGTGTCACCCGAGCCGCGGAGGGCCGCACCCGCCACGAACATGAAGACGATTAGCACCGCGAAGGCCATGGTGATGCCCAGGTAGACAGCCCCGTCGTTAGCCGCTTCGGGCGTGAGGCCCAGCATTGAGAGCAGCGGGTGCGAAATGAAGGTGATAGGGAAGAGCACCAGGCCCATAAGGAGCGACAGCAGAATGGACTGCTTGAGCACGGCGTTGGCTTGCTCTCCCTGGCGGCTACCCGTAAACCGAGCGATGAGCACCGTCGTGCCCATGCTGATGGCGATGAGGGCCGTGGTGAGCACCCAGACAAGCTGCTGCGAAGCGCCCACACCCGAAAGGGCAGCCGTGCCCAGCCGCGCCACCACGGCGGTGTCCACGATGCCCAGCAGGGTCTGCAAGGCGTTCTCGGCTATCGCGGGCCACGCCAGGCGGAAGACGTTGCGGCCCACCGCCTTGCGATCTTCCTGGGTAAGCTCCGGCTCGTCCTCGTGGCCGGCATGGATGACCCCGGACACCACCTGCTCGGTCTGCGCGGCGATCTCCACGGACATACCGCCGGGTGCGAAGGCATCCGTAATTTCTGCCACTTCACCCGCGGCATCCGCGGCGGCACCCGCCATTTGTTGTTCCTCTAAAGGCTGCTGAGTGGGATCGTATACGGCACCATGCTCGCGCCGTTCGTCGGTCTTTATAGACATATATCTAATATACTTCCTATTTTCTAGACCCGCCAGGGTTCTCGCCTGTTGGGAGTTAGAGAGCTACGCCTAGAGGCCGCGTTGCAACACGCCTACCAGGTCTGAACGCTTCACCGTCTGCTGGTTGGGAGGAGGGGCCTTGAGGTCCTTCACCGTGACGCTGTCCCCGCGCAGTTCGTCCGGCCCCAACACTAGAGCAAATGGTATGCCCGACTTGTCGGCGTAGGCGAATTGCTTGCCCAGTTTGTCGCCGGGATTCAGGTATACCTCGCATGGTATGGAGGCGGCCCGCAGCTCTGAAGCAAGGCCCAGGGAAGCGTGCGTGCTTTCACTTGAAGGGTCAAAGATGGTGATTAGGGCCTTGCTGGAAGTGGCGCCCGGCGTGTACATACCAAGCGACGTGATTACGTCCACGATGCGCTCCATGCCAAAGGACACCCCCGTGGTCGGTATGGTGCGTCCGGCGAAGATGCCCACCAGCTCGTCGTAGCGCCCACCGCCTCCAAGGGAGCCTATCTTCGGCTCGTCCACCACGACCTCGAACACCGGCCCGGTGTAATAGCTGAGGCCCCGAGCCAGTGTGGTGTCGATGCGGAATCGGTCCAGGTCAACGTTCATGCCGGAGAGGACATCAAGTACCTGCCGGAGTTCCTGCAAGCCCTGTGTGGCCTCTTCATCGCCCTGTAGCGGCCCAGCGAGCTCACCCAGCAAGGCCGCGTTCTCCGCGAACGAACTGACGCCCTGCCCGCTCACGAAAAGGTCGAGGGCGCGACCCGCAGTGACCTCTTCAACTCCGTTGCGTACCATCTCCTCGCGCACGCCATCGCGGCCTATCTTGTCCAGCTTGTCCACCGCGCGGAAGATCACGCCCGCCTGTTCGGGGGCCACCCCCGCGCTGCGAGCTATGCCACTCAGCAGCTTGCGGTTGTTGACGAGCACGCGGTAGCCGGTGAAACCCAGCCCCGTCATGGCCTCGGCAAGTATGGAGAGTATCTCTGCGTCGGCCAGCATGGAGGCCGAGCCCACTATGTCGATGTCGCACTGGTAGAACTCGCGGTAGCGCCCGAATTGCGGGTTGTCGCCGCGCCATACCGGGCTCATCTGGTAGCGCTTCCAGGGGAAGGTCAGTTCGTTCTGGTGCATGGCGACCACGCGAGCCAGGGGCACGGTAAGGTCAAAACGCATACCGACGCGCCGGCCGCCCTGGTCCTCGAAGCGGTAGATGAGCTTTTCGTCCTCGCCGTACTTACCTTCCAAAGTAGCCAGGTATTCCAGGGAGGGGGTCTCCAGCGGAGCGAAGCCGTGCAGCTCGAAGATGCGGCGCAGGGTGTCCATGACATGCTGGCGCACGAACATGGTCTGGGGCAGCAGGTCGCGGAACCCCTTGAGGCGCTGTGGATTTATCCTATTCTTGTCTGCCTGCTCCTGCACCACTTATTTCTCCTCCGCATTCTGGAACTGACGACGCTTTGCGACCCTTGCCGGTCTGCGCCTGCGCAACTGCCGGGCACGATCTACCATGCTGACGAAGTAAGCTGATTTCTGCTGTTTAGCCTCTTCTATCTGCCAATCCGTCGTTACGGGCTTCCATTTGTGCTTACCTCGCTGGTGTTGGCGCAGCAGATGCATACCTGCCGCCATCCACTTGAGTCGATTTCCCGGCGCAAGCTGTGTTGCCCCCTCGGCCTGAGTGAAGGTCAGCTGCTTCATGGGCTGTTCGCAATGCTGGGGCCATCTTGAGGAGGCTTGTACCTCAGCCCAGGTCTCCCGGCGCGAAGTGAGGTACGCAACGGGTGCTTTGCGTAGCGTGCCACATCTTGTGCATACGTAGTGCCTGCTGGACACCTTGTTCCTCCAGCGTCCCCCACCCGCAACCGGCGCGGCATTTGCGCGACTACCCACCGTAACTTCCTTAGATTCTACCATATGCGTCAGGATAGCAGTTATCCCAATCCGGCGCACATATATCGGGCCTGGTCTCATGACGCTAATCACCGTGATACGTTGGAGAGGCCCCACCGCATACAGAGCCTTTATTTGCATCATGCTCATTTGCTAATCAATTATAGATTGACATAGACACAATTTGGGTGTATAAGAAAGTATTAGATCCTGGTGTGGCAAAACTGTATGTTAATGCTGCGCCGCATACGCTATTACCCTACGGGCCACTCACACAACCACATCACAGGCCCACCAAACGAATTATTGTCTCCGCCGGTATCTTGCTTAAGGAAGAAGCCCATGAAAGCAACTATCACTATCGAAGGTGCAACCAATGCAGGCGCGAACTACCTCACCTGGACTCCCGTCCGTGGCAATGTCAGGCTGGAGGACACTACAGGCACAGCAGGGCCCGTGGCTGTTACGCTGAGGAACCGAAACACCTCCCAGGGGGGGCAGATTGTCTTCGCGAAAACGCTGCAGGAAACTATGAAGGACCAGCTCTCCCTTAGCTTACCGGTGGATGGCTCTGCAGTTGATTTCTTTGTGGCAGGTATGTTCAAGCGCCCCAGTGTGGCCGATAACGATGCCATTATTGAGGTCGTCGCATCGAACGCGCAGCTTAAGGCTTCCACGAAGTCCTTGATGGTGCGTATTCGTAAGAACGCTAATACGCTGACACC
>JAXDKH010000152.1:0-9044 GCA_034667185.1 Chloroflexia bacterium
AAAAGAGCCCTTTAGTGGTACTCCTGGAGATCGTGACGGAGCGCCCGCTGTATGCCGCTGCTGCGAGGGACAACGTGGCCTCTATCCGCGTACTGGAGAAGTGCGGGTTTGTGATTACCGGCTACGGCAAGTGGTTCTCAAACGCACGCGGCGGAGAGATTGACGAAACGCAGTTGGAGTTGAAATAGCGGCCGGGTAGAAGCCTTGGGACTACGAGTAGCATGCCTGGGGTCTTACAAATCGCGCTTTCTTAGCTCAACCCGCTTTATCGGGAGGCCGTGCTGCTCCCAGTAAAGCTGGTAGCGCGACTTGACCTCCGGCTCGAAGCCAATGTAGCGTTCGCCGTGGGTCTTCTCGAAGCGGCGGTCCGCCTCCACAAGCTCCAACAGCCCCTCGAAAAGCTCGGCGTTGTCGGTGACGAAGCTGAGCAGGCCACCCGGCACGAGCGCTCGGTGCATGTTGTCTATGAGCGTCTCGTTGAGCAATTGGCGCTTGCGGTACTTGGGGCGCAGGCTAGGGTCAGGGAAGTGCACGTAGACCGCCTCCAGCGACTCCGGCAGCATCAGGGGGTAGAGCCACTGCATCGGGGCCTTGATGAAGCGGACGTTCTCCAGCGACTGCGCGGCGGCATGCCCGGTTGCCACTACCAGCGACTTCAGGTTGATGTCAATACCCACGAACAGCCTGTCTGGGTGCTCGTGAGCCAGGCTGCACAAGTACTCTCCCGTGCTGCAACCTATCTCTATCGAGAGCAGCCCCGGCCTGCCGAACAGGTCTTGCGCCGCCAGCCTGGGGAACTCTTCGGGGTTTGCGTAAAGGTCGCCAGTGCGCCACTGGAGCAGGTACTTTTTCAGGTCGCGCTCGTCAGGTATGTGCGCCCTTATGTGGCGAATGAGGAATGAGCGTCGTGGCATGAGTGTATTTTACAGTGATAGGATACGGAACCGCCAAGACGCTAAGTACGCCAAGAACCCGCCAAGGTTAAGGGTTGCTATTCAAGCAAAGGGACCCGAGCATGATGTCACGTGCCTTGGTTCTCTTTGTACTCTCCAAACCTCAATAATCTTGGCGGGTACTTGGCGTCCTTGGCGGTTACGTCTAATTACGTCTCGTAGCTGTCGAGCCAGGCGCGCTTGTCCTGGGCTTTGAAGAGTTGGAGGATATTGATTACGTAGTGAGCGGTGAGGGGGAGAAGGAGGCCGCCCGACCAGACGAACAGGAGGCTGAGCCACAGGCCCATCGCGCCGGTGAGCACCACGCCCAATGTGCCCTGGGGGGAGTGCATCAGTCCGAATATGGCGGCGAAACCTACCAGGAGGATGGGCAGGGGCACCGTGGCGCTCAGGCCGCCGATGAGCAGTGAGCGAAATAGCACCTCTTCCAGCACTACCGCAACAAAAAGAGCGGCCGGTACAAGCAGCCACTCTATGCGGGTGCGCGGCATGATGTTCTTCATCACCACCGGCGAATAGATGTCCTTGCCCCACTTACGGATCGCCAGCAAGGTCAGCGTGTTCACCAGGAACTGCGACAGCATGCCGACCACTATACCCAGCCCGGCATCACGCAAAGCGTTGTCGAAGTTCCAGCCGAGTTGCGTGTAAGGCAGGCCACTCAGAAACCCCAGGCCGATGCAGATGAACACCAGCACCGCCTTGACCACGTTCTCCACAGGGGCCAGCAGCAGGTTCTCGGTCACGGGCACGGAACGCAATAACCGCCCGCTCTGATAGGTTGCCCATGCTAGCGCGATGGTCACTCCTAACGATCCGAGAACGAACAGAGGGTACATACTATAGTATGGTACAAAGTGGTTCAAGATGTGTCAAGCGGCTGCAGGGGATGAACTAACCCGATGTGCCCTTCTGAGGTAGACGGCACGGCTGTGCTACAATAAGGGAACTCTGCAACTAAAGCACGACCGAGGAGAGCGCAACCATGACACAAGAGCCACAGACCCGCCACCTTCAGTGGGACGCCTGCTACAACGCCCGCGAGACCGGCGGTTACCCGGCGGGGAGCGGCAGCCAAACTCGCTGGCGGGCGCTCGTCCGTGCGGACAACCTGCACCGCCTAACTCCCGGCGGGCAGGCGGCTTTGTGTGACTACGGGATACGTACCATCATCGACTTGCGCCTGGCTCACGAGTTGGAAAGGCACCCCAACCCCTTCGCCGTACAAGAAAGCAACGACGGCCCTAGGTACCTGAACCTACCCCTCCATGACGTAGAAATTGACGCAGACATAGACGCGGCTATGCCTACACAGGATGACTACATCGTTATCCTGGAGAGGGGCAAGGGGTTAGTGGGAGCCGTGATCAAAGCCGTGGCAGCCAGCCTGGAAGATGGCGCGGTGCTCGTCCACTGTCACGGCGGGAAAGACCGCACCGGCATCGTCGTAGCCCTCCTGCTATCCCTGGCCGGGGTGCCCCTCGACACCATAGTGGAAGATTATGCGCTCAGCGAAGCCATGCTGGCTGGCCCCAACCTGGCATGGCTCGAAGAGCAGAGCAAAACCCAGGGCCGTCCCCTGGAGAAGCCATTATGGATGTTCGCGCACCCCGAGAAAATGCGCCGCACGCTGGAGTACCTGGACCGCAAGTACGGCAGGGTAGAAGGCTACTTGGCAGAGTGCGGCGTCACCGAGGCCGAAATGGCACAAATCCGCGAACATCTCATTGCACCGACGCAGGTAGTTGATAACCACTAGGCTCGCTTAGCCTGACAGCAAAAGACGGAAACGCCAAGACGCCGAGGACGCCAAGTATCCGCCAAGATAATGGAGGTTTAGTGGATAGCAGAAGGAGCAGAGTACGTGATGTCGTATCCTGCTCCTTCCGCTTAGATTACCACAACCCTTAACCTTGGCGGGTACTTGGCGTCCTTGGCGTCTTGGCGTTTCCGTCTATAAAGCCATTCCTTTAGAGGGCGAGTCGCTCCAGACGATCCACGAAGCCCTCTAGTATGTCGAAGGCGCGCTCCACGGGTTCGGGCGTGGACATGTCCACACCGGCCATCTTGAGGGCGTCCAGCGGGTAGATAGAGCTGCCCGACTTGAGGAACCGCTTGTAGTCCTCGGCGGCGCTTTCGCCCTTCTCCAGCACGTTGGCGGCGAGCGCGTTGGCGGCGGAGATGCCCGTGGAGTACTGGTAGACGTAGAAGTTGAGGTACATGTGGATCGGGAACTGCGCCCAGGTGATGCCCACGCGCTGCCGGTCCACTTCCACCTCCGGCCCGTAGCCTTCAGCGAACATATCAGCCATCAACTCGATCAGGCTGTCGGCGGTCAGCGCCTGCCCGTTCTCGACGCGGGTGTGGATCTCAAGCTCGAAGCGGGCCAATATCGGCATGATGAAGAAGTAGCGGTGGAAGTTGTACATCGCCTCTTCGAGCACCGCGATCTGGAACTGCGGGTCGTCGTTCTTCTTGAGCAGGTTGGCGCGCACCATCGCCTGGTTGAAGTTGGAGGCGGTCTCGGCCACGAACATGCCGTAGCGGGCGTACACCATCGGCTGGTTAGCGCGCGTCAGGTACGAGTGCATCGAATGCCCAAGCTCGTGCGCCAGCGTGCTCATCGACTCCAAGTCGTTGGTATAGCTCATCAGGATGAACGGGTTGGTGCCGAACGAGCCACCCGAGTACGCGCCACTGCGCTTGCCAACGTTAGGATAAACGTCCACCCAACGCTGCTCCAGCAGGCCCTTGCGCATCGGGTCGCAATAATCGCCACCCAGCGGCCCCATGCCCTCGCAGACCATGTCGATGGCCTCCTCGAAGGCCAGTGCGGGCTGCTCCTTCGCCAGGGGCGCGAACACGTCGTAGGGGTGGAGGATATCAAGCCCCAGTATGCGGCGGCGCACCGACCAGTAGCGGTGCCACACGGGCAGCTTGCGGCGGGCCGTATTCAGCATGTTGTCGTACACTTCGCGCGGGATGAAGTTCTGCGCCAGCGCCGCCTCTACCGCCGTGTTATAGTTGTGGGCGCGGGCCAGGAAGACGTCCTTCTTCACGCCTCCCGCCAGCAAGGTCGCAAACGTGTTCTTCACCGTGAGGAACCCGTCGGCATACTGCTCCCAGGCGGTGCGGCGCACATTTATGTCGGGGCTGCGCAACAGCGCCTGGATCGTACCACCCGACAACTGCACCGAGTCCTCGCCCGTATCCACCTTGCCGTAGTCGAGGTCTGAGTCGGCCAGCGTGCCGTGGGCGCTGCGGGGCGTGTCCAGCAGGTCGGAGGCCATCGCCAGCACCTGCTCCACCTCGGACGAGCGCACGTGATCGGCCTTGCGGCGCAGCATGTCGAAGTAGTGCTTGTAGACCTGTAGCCCCGGCTCCTCCTGCGTGAAGCGCTCCACCGTCTCGTGCGGGACCGTGAGCAGTTCCGGCTCGGCAAAGGAAAGGGCCGCCGCTACCTGGGCGAACATGCCGCGTGCCTGGTCGCGCAGGGCGGCTGTCTCCTGGTTGGTGGTGTCGCTGTCGTGCATGTGGTTGGCGTACACGAACAACTGCATCATCGGCACGTTGATCCGCTCGGCCAGCTTGAAGTAGCCCAGCAACTTCTGGGCCGAGTCGCCCAGGTGCCCCTTATACTCTTCAAGTTCGGGCAGCATGGCGCGGACCTCGTCCGCCTTTGCCTGCCATTGCTCGTTGCCGGGGAAGATGCTCCCCAGGTCCCACGTATATTTCGCATCAAGCTCGCTACGCTTGGGTAAAGCTACTGCCATATGCGGTTGCTCCTCTCATTAGATAGTTGAGATAAATATCTACAATACGGGGCCGGGATGTCAAGAGGAATTTGGGAATTGGGAATTGGGATTTCGGATTTAGTAGATATCCAAACAAATTCGAAAGTCCAAATTCCAAATCAGAGGGCCAGAAGCGGGGTTACTTCTGGCCCTTTTCTCTCATTTCACCTGGTTGCGGCGGAAGTTTAGCGGTTTACACCCTTTGTACGGCTAGCCAGGGCACCGATGCCTACCAGACCCAGAGCTACCAGTATGAGGGTAACCAGCAGCGAATTGTCAGACTGGCCGGTGGTGGGCATGCCGGGCAGGCCACCAGTACCGGCTCCCGTACCCGTGCCTGTGCCCGTGTCGGTCGTAGCCACAGGGAGCACTTCAGTCGGTATGGCCGCAGTCGTGGGGGACTCTGCCGGCAAGCTCGGTCCTACTGTATTGGTCGGCAGTACGGGCGCGGTGGTAGGCGACGTGACAGCAACCGTCGTGTTAGTGGCGGCTGCTGAGGGGCTGACCGCGGGGGCGGTTGTAGCAACTGTTGTAGCTGTGGCAGGCACCGAAGTGGCCGTAGCAGGTACGCTTGTAGCTGTGGCCGGCTGCGCAACCTGCGTGGCCTGCTCGGAGGTGAGCACGCAGAAGTAGATCACAGCCACGTTGTTGCTATTGGCACCCTGGAACGTGATTGCCCACTTGCCGGGGGCAAAGTTCACAAACTCCTGGGGGATCGTCAGCCGCAATGCCACCGAGCCGTCGGGAGCTACGCCACCGCCAACGGGGTTAGCGGTACCGAATACATCCTGCTGAGGCGTGGTGAACCAGAAGGAGACATCTTCGCCCTGGCTGAAGCCGGTGGCACGGAAGATTATCGTGGTGCCGGTCGTGCCAAAGGTGGGTGTTGCGGTGCCGTTACGGGTGCCGGTGATATCGCAGCCCTGTGCCTGGGCGCTGGCGTGGCCCGTGGAACCCACAGAAAAGACCAGTGCCAGCATGAAGACCGCAAGCACGCTAAGAATCCGTGTATATCTAAACATAGCCCTCACTTCCTCCTTGGTTGTTATGTAAATGCGAAAATGGAGTCGCGTCCGCAGCAACCTGAGTATTGAAGCACTGCAATAAGAGTGCCATGATTTGTCTACGCCCGGCAGTTCTGAAACGGCTTTAGATACACAAGACATGTGACCTGCGTAAAGCATGGATAGATATAAACGCCCTGGTTACACGCAACCACGGAAGTCGTGATAGGAGTGCCCGCGTGAGGTAAAATGAACATGGAACAGCAGCCAAAGGTCGCCAGTAGCAGCAAATATCTATACCATCAACTTATCGGTGAGATTCCCTCTATGTTCGCGGAAGCCCCCAACCGGAACACCATAAAAGCCCCGGCGCGGCCCTGCCCCAGATGCGGCAGCAACCACGTGACTTCGTCCAGCTACAGGTACGACCCCAGGCGCGGCGTAGTAATCAGCCCAAACACTCGGTCCGCCACCATCTGGGGTTTGCTCACCTGGGTGGTGGGCACCTTTTTACTGAAGGGGGTGCTGCCCTACTTCTTCGGCGGCCCATCGAGTGTGGTAGCCACTATACCCTTCTGGGTGCCTGTAGCCCTGGCAGGGGTCGTGGTGCTGGCCGTCAGCGTGGTGCAGGAATGGCAGAGGACCAACGCCGTGCGCATCGACGAGTACACGTGCCGGGACTGTGGTCATGAGTGGAGCCTACGTGATGGCAGGCAGGTGCCAGACAAGCGAACGTGAGACTGAATGGTCGCTTTGCGGTCTTCATGCGCCCGTGCTATAATGCAAGGCTTGTCTGTTTTAGGAGCGCCTACTAACGAATGGTTAGCACACACCAATCAACAGAGGCCGGTACCCCTTTGTCCGACGCGACCGCCGGCCAGGCCGGTGAGTATACCACCACCATCGGCCTGGAAGTGCACGCGCAACTGCTCACCGAGAGCAAGATGTACTGCGGGTGCAGCGCCGATATAGCCTACGCTCCCCCCAACTCGCACGTGTGCCCTATCTGCCTGGGCATGCCGGGCACCCTCCCGGTCATCAACGGCCAGGCCGTGCGTAAGACTGTGCTTACGGGGTTGGCCCTCAACTGCGACATACCGCATTTCTCCAAGTTCGACCGCAAGAACTACCCCTACCCCGACCTGATGAAGGGCTACCAGATCTCCCAGTACGACCTACCCCTGTGCGTTGACGGATATGTAGAGGTCGATGTGCCCGACGACCGCGGCAACGTTAGAGATACCTTCCGCGTGGGCATCCGCCGCGTGCACCTGGAGGAGGACACCGCCCGCCTGCTGCACCGCACCGGGCATGACGGCCCTTACACCCTCATGGACGTGAACCGCGCCGGCCTGCCCCTCATGGAGATCGTGTCGGAGCCCGACATCACCTCGCCTGAACAGGCGCAACTCTTCGCTATGAAGCTGCGCCACCTCCTGCGCTGGCTGGGCGTGTCCACCGGCAACATGGAGGAAGGGGCTTTGCGGGTGGACGCCAACGTGTCGGTGCGCCCCGTGGGACAGGACGAGTTCGGCACCAAGGTCGAAGTCAAGAACATGAACTCGTTCAAGGCGTTGCGGGCGGCCTTGGAGTACGAAGTAGAGCGCCAGACGGGCGTGCTGAAGAGTGGCGGGCGCATCGTGCAGGAGACGCGGGGCTGGGTCGAAGGCCGCAACGTCACCGTGTCGCAACGCTCCAAGGAAGAGGCCCACGACTACCGCTACTTCCCCGAACCCGACCTGCCGCCCCTCACCTTCACGGACGCCGACATAGAGGAATACCGCGGCGAGCTACCGGAGCTACCCGACGCCCGCCGCGAGCGCCTGGTGCGTGAATACGGCCTCTCTACCTACGATGCAGCACAGATTACGGCCTCACCCGGCATTGCCGATTACTACGAGCAAGCAGCTACGGGCCTGAACGCAGAGGGCGCGAGGTCAGCGGCAGGTTTCGTGGTGAACGACCTGGCAAGACTGGCCTCCGACGCGGGTACAGGGGTGGAGCAGAGCAAGCTCACTCCGGGCGACCTGCGAGAGCTGGTGGAGCTAGTCACCGGCGGCACCATCAACCGCAACGTCGCCAGGGACCTGCTGCCGGAGCTATTCAACGAGGGTGCTTCCCCTGCCAAATTGGTGAGTGAGCGTGGCCTCGGCATCATGCGCGACGACTCTGCGCTGGAACAGGCTGTGGACGAGTCAATAGCCGCCAACTCGAAGGCAGTGGTGGACTACCTGGGGGGCAAAGAGAGCGCGATTGCCGCCTTCCTCGGCCCCGTCATGCGAGCAACACGCGGACAGGCCGATGCTAACGCGGTCCGAGAGTTGCTGAAAAGAAAGTTGGAAGCAATGCGTAACTCGTGACACGTAACGCGTAACGCCGAAGGACAGCAGTTACGTTTTACGAGTTACGAGTTATTTCAGGCTATCAAGGTTGATAATCTACCTAGACTCAATGAGGAGGCTAATTAAATGGCAGAGACGGCAAGTAAACCCAACCCGTACCAGGTGGCGGTCGAGCAGTTTATGCAAGCTGCGGACAGGCTGCACCTGGACGAGGGCATGAAGCAAATTCTGTCCCACCCCAAGCGCGAATTGACTGTGCACTTCCCGGTGCGCATGGACGACGGCAGCTACCGAGTGTTCACCGGCTACCGCGTGCAGCACTCCCTCACCCGCGGCCCCGCGAAGGGCGGTATCCGCTACCACCAGGACGTGACACTGGACGAGGTGAAAGCCCTGGCGATGTGGATGACCTGGAAGTGCGCCACGGTGGGCATCCCGTACGGCGGCGGCAAGGGTGGCGTGATCATCGACCCGAAGCAGCACAGCATCGCCGAGCTTGAGCGCCTCACCCGCCGCTTCGCTGTCGAGATCGCACCCATAATCGGCCCCGAAATCGACATCCCAGCCCCCGACGTGAACACCAACTCTCAAACGATGGCCTGGATCATGGACACTATATCGATGCTGCGCGGCTACCCGATGCCCGGCCTTATCACCGGCAAGCCCATCGCGGTCGAGGGGTCGCTGGGCCGCAACGAAGCTACCGCGCGAGGACTACAGTACGTGGTGCGCGAGGCGGTAAAGACCCGCGGCATGAGCCTGGAAGGGGCACGCGTGGTGGTGCAGGGCTACGGCAACGCCGGGGCCATCGCGGCACGCCTCCTCAGCGAAGACGGCGCTAAGGTGATAGCCGTATCCGACAGCCGGGGCGGCATCCTCAACACGAACGGCATCGACCCCCTGGGTGCGCTGCGGCACAAGCAGGAGCACGGCTCGCTCAGCGGTTTTGGC
>JAXDKH010000153.1:0-20487 GCA_034667185.1 Chloroflexia bacterium
CGTGCTGAGGACCGTGAACGCAAGGCCAGGCAGCAAAGAGAGTACAGAGCACGGAAGCGCAGCGAAGCCCAGCGCGCAGGCCTGGTTTACAAAAGGGGAGGCATCAAGTAATCCAATGTCTGAAAAGAAATCACCATATCTGTACAACCTGGCACTTTCCAACCTTACGTCACTGCTTAGTGAAATCCAGGTGGCAACTCCCCAGGACATTAAGAAGCTCGCCGCTGACATCGAGGGTCTTGCGGGACGGGACGGATCCCAGCCGTTGGCTCTAGTGGTTTCGGATTTCCTGTCCGCGACAGCCGCAGAGCTAGAGGCCGAACGCGCCGCAATAGACGAGGAGGAGCGGGCAGAGTTACGTTCGAACTGTGAGGAGAGACATGCCATACACATGGACTAACCCGGAAGATTTAGCAAAGGCTCATGATGGACTTCAGAAGTTGCGAGAGGAAGTCGAACAACGACGCCGCGTAAACGACAGCTGTTCACTGGAGGATGAGCTTGACAAGGTCCAGGATTTC
This sequence comes from Chloroflexia bacterium, assembly GCA_034667185.1. Lineage (GTDB taxonomy): Bacteria > Chloroflexota > Chloroflexia > QHBQ01 > JADMIH01 > JADMIH01. The sequence continues at coordinate 522 of JAXDKH010000153.1, forward strand.
ATTGCCAGGAGGCAGTCGGTGGTCTACAGGCAATGGCAGCGGTGCAAGAAGGATTAGCATGACGACGTTCTACCTGGACACACCTGATGGGCACCTGCTCCGCGTGCATGGCAGCCATATCATGCGGGTCGAGACACAGCAGGCTCTCATGGTGGTGGCCGACCTGGCATACCAGCAGTTCTCTACTGGAGAACACCCCGCCGGCGCCGGGGTTGAGGTAGGCACTGGCTGGGATGAAGAGCCTGTGGAAGTGTACATCGTCTGGAGATCTCCTAGCGAGTGGAAGACGCGGGGCATGCTCGTAGATGTGTTCGCCACTCAGGAGTTGGCCGACGCCTGCATAGAGGCCCTCCCCTCGGAGGGTGGACTGCTGTGGGTTGAAGACCGTAACGTCATTGGCCGTGTGCATCAAGGGTAGTGCCGTTCCGAGCTGGAGGCCCGACATGGAGAGTGAGGGGAAGGTTATCGTCTGCATGCGCGTAGCTGATGCCTTAGATGTAGTAGCAGGAGTCGTGCAGGTGATCTGCGCAGAGTGCGGGACTCGGTGTTGGCGAGCGCCCTCCTCTATGAGGCTTCCTGACCCGACGATCTGCACGCGTTGTTTTGCTCGCCGCATCGAAGGCATGTCGGCAAAGGAACGCAAACACCTGGAGATCGGGCTCGCGCGAGGTGCAATCCGCGAAATACGTGAGTACCTGGCTCGGAGGAACTAATCAGCATGACCTTACATCTATCTGAGGACCTGGAGCTACCCGACGAGACCGTTATCCAGAAGCTCGCCTTCATGGGCCAGTCCGGAGCCGGTAAGTCCCATGGCATGATGAAGCTCGCCGAGGAGATGCTGGGCGTGGGCGCTCAGATCGTGGCCCTCGACCCCGTGGGCATCTGGTGGGGTCTCAGGGTGGCCGCCGACGGTAAGGGGCCGGGCCTGAGCGTACCGGTGTTTGGAAATAACGAATACGCAGACCTTCCTCTGCCCACGGACAGTGGCGCTGCTGTAGCCGACCTTATAGTCACGCACCGCATATCGGCAGTGCTGGACCTCTCCGAGTTCGAGCTGGCCGACATGAAGCGTTTCGTCACGGCCTTCACAGAGCGTTTCTTCCAGGCGAAGAAGCGGTCCCGCTCGGCGGTCCACGTCTTCATGGAGGAGGCGCAGACGTTTGCTCCCCAGGTGCCAGAACGGGACGAGACTACCATGCTCAACCGTATCGAGCGCATGGCCCGCATCGGGCGCAACTACGGCATCGGCTGGTCTGTCGCTTTCCAGCGGCCCCAGGAGGTCCACAAGAAGGTGCTCAACCAGGCCGGTACCCTGTTCGCCTTCCGCACCATAGGCAAGCACGAGCGCGCGGCCCTCACAAGTTGGGTAGACGACAAGGCGCAGACAGAGGCTCAGGCCGGGCTGCTCGATGGGTTGCCCTTCCTTGAGACGGGAGTCGCGAGGGTGTGGAGTCCCTACTTCCTTAAGATATCCCAGGAGGTGCACATCGGTCTCCGGCGGACCTACGACGTGCCTCCCACATCGATGGGGGAGGAGGACGAGGTCAGACCTGAGCAGTTGGCACCGGTGGACCTGGACCAACTGAGGAAGTTGTTCGAGGCGACGGTGGAGCATGTGAAGTCGGACGACCCGAAGGTGCTCCGGGCACAGCTTCAGGCGGCCAACAAGCGCATTGCTGAGTTGGAGAAGGCGAAGCCTGCCCCGGAGGTCCAGCGGGTTGAGGTGCCGGTCATCAAGGGCAGTGACCTTGAGTTCATGGAGGCAATAGCCAGGAGCCTGGAGAGCCAGGGCAACAAGTTCCTGGAGTTCGCCGAGCATGTGCGCGATGACATCCGGCAGTTCCGAGAGCGAGTGCTTGGACAGCTACCGGCACCGGCAGCCGTGTATCAGCCCAGAGCAGTAGCTAAACCTATCGACCGCGACGTGCCAAAGCCAACGGGCACCACCATCATTGAGATACCGCCTGGCGAGCCGGTGCGTGGGTCGCGCACGGACCTATCTGTGCTGCCCGACGGCATGCGCCGCATGGTGCTGGCTGCCGCTCGTATACATCCCAGGAGAGTGACCTGGCGAGAGCTGGCTGCGCTATCGCGCCTGTCACCTGACAGCGGCACCTACAGTAAGTACCGCGCCGAGGCCCGGTCGCTGGGCCTGCTCGAAGAGGACGGCAATAAGCGGGTCGGCCTGACGGACTATGGCAAAGAGCAGGCTAACATAGGTGCGTCGAGCAAGCCCTTGACGTCTGAAGAATTGATCCGCATGTGGCGGGATACCTTGCCCGACGGTGCGCAGCGCATGTTCGATGTGTTCGTCGAGCATCCGGACGACACATTCACTTGGCAAGAGGTTGCTACTGCCGCCAATCTCACTCCAGGTAGCGGCACTACCAGCAAGTATCGCTCGATGCTCCGCGACAGCAACCTCGTGGTAGTCAGAGGCAAGGAGGTGCAGTTGAACCCGGCCCTCCTTATACAACCTGAGGAGGACCAGCGATGACCGGCATAGCAGCACCCACGAATGTCGAAACTATAACCCTTGAGGGCTTCATGGACCTCGGAGGCGAGCGGTACGATGATACACTCTGTATGGTGTGCAAGCCCATACTCATGCAGATCGACGACGTAAGCAGCGGCCATGTTGATAGGATCGTTGAGGACATAGCTATTGACGTCGCGGGCGGGGATGAACTTCAGTCAGATCAGCACCTTGCGCACGCTCGAAAGAACATCCTCAACGCCTTCTATCGGATACGCAAGGCGCGACGCAATGATGCTCGATTCGTGTACTGGAAACGGGTGATAGAGGTCTACCGCGAGCCGGACCCTCGGCATCACGAGCTAGTCTACCGCGTGCTCGAGACCGTCGGCGATGTATGGGACGACACCTACCGATGAACCCCAGGGTAGCTCCCAGGTTCGATCACGAGCTTACCGACGAAGATCGCGGCCCTCTGCTTTGCCCAGGCTCCAGGTCCGTTGTGCTGGAGGACCTGCAGGACGGCCTGGTGAAGGGGAAGACCGGCGGGGTGCTCTCTGCGGCCTGCCCGGAGTGCGGCTCGGTCGAACTCATGGTGAAGTATGTCACCTATGCGATGCACCTATGTGGAGTGCGCGAGAAGGGGAAGAAAGGGGAGAAGGGGCGCAGCTCGTACCATGTGGAGGTCTTCGACGCTATCATCCCCAACCACGTGCAGGCCGGCGTGCTCCTCCAGGTGCCGTCGGATCACTGGCAGTGGTCACCAGGTGGCGAGTGGGCAGTGGTACGCACCGGCGGGATACGCTTCGGAGAGGTGGATCCGCTGCGGGTGTTGAGGCAAGTCGGGAGGAGGCAAGATGAACAAAACGAAAAAGCAGCTTCGTGAGGAAGAGCAGCACGAGAAGTCCAAGCAGCATTATGCCGCACTGAAGGCCATGCAGGATGCACTCCGGGCACGCCTCTTCGGCTGGGTCCGCGAGGACATAGAAGGGTTCCGCCAAACAGGTGGCCCTACTGCCTATGATCTACAGATGGTGTGCACCTACAGCACCGATCTTGCCTACTCAGAGGGTGGGCTTGTTCAGGAACGTGACGAGGACCTGTCGGTGGAGGATCGGGAGCGAAAGGCTAAGATAGAGCGGAAGATAGCCAGGACCGTGGTCGTGTTCTCCTTCCTGCCTGGCGGGTATACGTTCCACGGTGAGCATTTCGACGGCTGGGCAGCGACGAAGCAGGAGGTGGGAATTGGGCAAGCGTAAGAAGCAACGCAACCGACGGCGACGGGTAGTGCAGGTGTGCCCGGACTGCCGTCTGCGCCTGCGCGACAAGCAAAAGGAGCACGACGCGGCTCAGCGTGAGCTGGCGAAAACCATCGCCGAGGCTCAGCGACAGGTGGAGCAAGCGGAGCTAGCGGAGCAGCGGGTGGAGCAGGAGACCGGCGGGCCTGCTGTTGAAGATCGTGTCAGCGTAGGCCGTGTCGTTAACGTATCTATGGGTGGCATGCCAGTGGGAGCGTTCATGTACTGGCAACGCCAGGAGACAGCGTCGGCACCTGAGATGGACATCATCTCAGTTAGGATTAAGGCGCTGGAGAGCAGCCTCAAGCAACTGGAAGAGGAGCGGGAATACTACCTCTCGATGTGTTACACGCTCATGCAGCAGAGGCACGTCGAGGCGCACTACGACCAGAAGATCGAGGAGACCCGGGGCGCGCTTGCCAAGCTGCAGGCGAGGTGGGCGCACCTGAATGAGAGGCTCACTGTCTCCCCGGAGGAGGCTGCAGCCAGGGACGAGACCGCCCGACGGCTATTGGAGGGATAGCGAGATGAAGCGCAAGGACCCAGGCGTCTGGGGTTATTGTATGGGCTGTGGGCGCGAGGTCACGTTCGCGGACATCCTCACCGGTGAGCACAGGCCTGGAGAGTGCGTAGCTGCCTACGTACAGCGTGGCCGGCAGCTAGAACAGATTGAAGACCTGTTCGCGGGGTGGAACACCGAGGACAGCACGCCTCGCGATGGTGGCGGCTGGACACACGAAGACGAGGCCGAGAGAGCCAATGAGCGCCTACGCCAGGTGAGGCTGGTAATTGAGGGGAGGAACATGGGCAGCATCAAGCACGTCGGCCCCTACAAGAGTGGGGTCACGACAATCTACGTCAGCGAGGGGTTCTACGACCGGTTCTTTGGTGGTCTCCAGGTTGCGTTTGCTGCTGCCGAGCCATTCATCGAGACCTCTATCGAGCGTCGAGAAAGCGTGCGTTTCAGCTACGAAGGCACCGACTGCCTGGTCCGCTACTACCCTGGGTTGCGGTGTGGCATCTGTACCCATCTGGAATTGCAAAGCGAGCAGCCCATCGTGTCTGCAGGGGAGGTATGACGTGTCAAGCATTGGAGACTGGTCTCGGGAAGCACCCACGGAGCCTGGTTGGTACTGGTACTGCGAACCGGGCGACGTTCATCCAAAGGCCGCTGAGGTTGGGCGCGCCATCGGCATATCTGAGACATACGTAGCTTTTTTCACTCGCGGCAAGAAGTACTTCGTCGATACGTTGGATGGCTTTTGGCAGCCAATGAATGAGCCAGCGCTTCCGTGGGACCTTCCTTTGGGCCAGGCGGACCTGGAGGCAGGGCGGTGAATGACACGGCTGGAACCGGTAACATCCCTCGCATGCTCTGGCAGGAGGGAATAACAGGGCCGGAAGCAGACGCGACTGTGTACGCCGTGCTCAACCAGCTCAGCCCTCACATGGTGTGGATGGTTGAGCGCCTGGTGAGGAACGGGCTTTCGGAGGACGGTATCGCCAAGGGGCTACGTGAGGCTGCTCGCCAGGTGCACGAGAAGCCTAATGAAGCGCATATCGCTAACTGTATGGCTGTCGCTCGGCACGCTGCCAGGAAGCAGGGGCAGGGCTAGCCGAGTGCCATCTGTGCCCGACCCCGCCACCAGCCTGCAGCAGAGCCTTGTCTTCCTCGAGGCTCTAGTCGCGAACCGGCCTGAACTGAAGGAGGCTGCCAGTAGGGGCTTGCTGGAGCTATTCGTGCGGCTGGAGGTGGACATCGAGGGCGACCCGCACATTCCGACTGAGAGGGGCGACGTGCGGATCGTCGATGCTGTCGTAGCCGCCCTCCACGAGATCGCGCCCGATGTGTACGATGTGGTCGCTGTAGGCAAGGGGGATGTGAGTGCCCACTTCGAGGACCACTGGATCAAGGAGAAGACGCCGGCCCCAACTCACAGGCCTCGCCCTGAGAACACCCTGAAGACCTACAGGGACCGCCATCAGAAGCAGAGCAAGCAGCCCCGTTGACAGCCCTTGCGTTCGGGGGTACTATTAACGTATAGCAGCACCATAGCTTCGCTGTTGTTTCGGCCTACACCATGTACATGCGCGGCCGCTGCCATCCTTTGCTTTTCAGAGGTGGCGCGGTCGCTTTTTGTTTTTATATAAGTCTGTCCGGTCTACAACCATGCGCAGTTCGCCCGTGCCAGAAGAGCCGCCTTCGCAGTCTCAGCCTCACCAGGGCGCTGAAGCGTGGCCTATGCAACCCCCGACAGAGCGACACTTTCACCAATGCCCCTACTGCCGACAACCGCACAACACGAAGGTACGAGTTGAAGGCGTGCTAAGAACGGAGATTTGTTCCGTACATGGCCCGGTTGCGCGCTGGGGGCCTGGTAAGAAGAGTTGGCGGGTACTACCGAAAAGCGGGAGTTAGGTATGCCCGAACCGCACGACAGCCGTGAGGAGTCTGGCCCGCGAACCATAGAATTCTGGGCGGTTTTGCCGGACCCTCACCAGTCTGCAGTAAGCTTTGCCGGCGACGGGACCGTCCGAGTGCGCTTCGAGTCACCTGAGAGCGAGCGCGTGAATATGCTGCCCCTCGTGCTACTGACTGGCCGGTGGCTGCGAATTAGGGTTGACTACGAGCTTGATAAGCCGAAGCAAGCCGATCAAGGCGAGAGCATAGAGGACGCCCCGAACGAAGGACAAGTCCCGGCGGGCGAGGCCACGACTTGGAACCTGAAGGTGCTCGAGGACGTGGGCGGCGGCCAGGGGCAGCGCAAGGGCAAGCCTCGTAGCCGACCTGCCAGAGCTTGATGAGGATACCCCATGCACTCGTGGATACCCCATGCAAGGTAAAGACAAGCAAAAGACCTTCGTGCTATGTGGCGCATTGAAGCGGGACGGAGGTACATGTGAAAACCCTCCGATGAAGGGTAAAGCCAAGTGCCGGATGCATGGGGGGAAGTCCCTGGGTGGTATAGCATCCCCCCGGTTCAAGAACGGAAGGTGGAGCAGCAAGCTGCCACACCGCCTCCTTGAGCGATTTGAGGAGGCGTTCGGCGACCGCCAACTGCTGGAGCTGACGGCTGAGATCGCCCTGCTTGACACGTTTATTGACGATCTGCTGGGCAAGCTCGACACGGGTGAGAGCGGCCCTCTCTGGTCGGCGCTGAAGAAAGCCTGGGGCCAGGTAGAGGCGTTCAAGGATGACCCCCTGTTCTTCGCGGTCTCCCTCGACGAGGTGGGCAGGCTCATCAAGAGGGGCTTCGACGACCAGGTCCTCCGGGTAGAGATCACATCGCTCTTGCAGCAGCGCCGTGTGCTGGTGGAGAGCCAGCGCAAGCGCGAGGTTGAGGCCAAGCAAACTATAACCCTGAACGAAGCGCTCGCCCTCATAAAAGCCATCGGGGAGTCGGTGCAAAGGAATGTCTCAGACCCTAAAGCCCTTACAGCCATCCAGTCAGACATCGTTTTCTTTACTGGGGGAGGCGTTCGCCAGTTGCCTGCAGCCACGCAGGACCGCTGAACAGGAGAAAGAGTGGCAGAAGTGCCACGATGACCCTATCTACTTCCTGGATACCTACGTGCGCATCTATAACGCAACCGAGCGAGCGTGGGTGCCCTTCGAGTTGTGGCCTGCACAGCGAGGGGTAGTAACCACCCTCCAGGAGAAGCGCAAGGTTATCATCCTGAAGGCGAGGCAACTTGGCTTGTCGTGGGTGGTTCTCGGAGAGGGTTTGTGGGGCGTCTTGTTCCACCCTATTCAGACGCTAATGCTTCTGTCCAGGCGTGATGAGGAGGCCAAGGAACTACTTAACGAGCGCCTGAAGAAGATGCACGCTGAGCTGCCTGCATGGCTCCAGCAGGCGGTACGGACCGACAACGAGCATGAGTGGGAGCTGGGTAACGGCTCGCGGGCACTTGCGTTCCCGACCACGGGCGCTCGCTCGTACACAGGGAGCAAGGTCGTAGTTGACGAGGCAGACTTTGTTGAGGACCTGGGCGGGCTGCTTAACACTGTGGAGCCCACGATAGACGACGGTGGGCAACTCATCCTCATATCCACAGTAGACAAAGACCAGCCGTTGTCACCGTTCAAACGCGTGTATCAGGCCGCGGTCGAGGGGGAGAATAGCTACCATCCTATCTTCCTCAGTTGGCGCGCTCGGCCTGGCCGCACTGACGAATGGTACGAGGGCAAGAGGCGGGACTCTATCGCCAAAACCGGTGCCGAGGACGATCTCCACCAGGAGTACCCTGAGACCGATGCACAGGCGCTCGCTCCTAACAGCCAGGACAAGCGTATCCCGCGCGCCTTCTTGACCCAATGCTATCGCGAGATGAAGCCACTCGACCTATCGAAGCGCCTTGATCTCAAGAGGCAGCCGCCTGCCATTACAGGGCTTGAGATCTATAGGCTGCCGGAGCCGGGTGCGGAGTACGTGGCCGGCGCGGACCCTGCCGAGGGCAATCCTGGCAGCGACGACAGCGCTATTACTGTGTTGGATCGCAAGACAGGGGAGGAAGTGGCGGCTCTAGCCGGCAAGTTCGAGCCGACGGTGTTCGGCATGCACATCAACTCAGTTTGTAGGTTTTTCAAGGGTGCCGGTGTGCTGGTTGAGCGGAACAATCACGGGCACTCGGTGCTTACGACCCTCGACGAGCACGGCACCATCCCGATACTTGAGGGTCCAGATAAGAAGCCTGGGTGGAACAGCAACAAGGCAACGAAGGTGATCATGTACGACACAGCGGTGGAGGACTTCAGTAAGGAAGGCACCATATTGCACAGCAAGGCGACGTACCTGCAGCTCGCGAGCATTGACGGTGCCAAGCAGGAGGCCCCCGAGGGCATGATGGACGACCGGGCTACGAGCTATGCCCTGGCGCTCGTCGCGCGGACTCTCGTGAGGCCGCCGCAGAAGCCCTATGTTGGCCCACCTCGGCAGCAGGCACAAGGCTTCAGGTAGGCGGTTGTTGACACATAGCTATATAGTTATATAGCAACTAAGGAGGAGTCATGAGCAGGAACTCAAGAAGGAACGGGACTAGCCCGACTGTTCAGCCGGTCGCGCGAGGTGGCGAGACCTGGCTGTCCACCCAGGGCTGGAAGGAGCGTGCTCAGGCCGCGCTCGTCGACAAGAACCGCGCGGCGACCGACGAATGGGCCAAGAACGAAGCCAAGCTGGCGGCCCTGATGCAGTCGGTGGTGGGCGTTGACATCGAGGGACTACCCATCGAGAAGCCTGGCGACAGCATCGTCCTCGATGGGGTGAGGTTCAGGATGATCGAGTACGGAGAGCCGACCGGCGACCAGCTCGTGATCCTGCGCGCCTGTGGGAGCTGTGGCAAGCCCACGCCCAGCGGGTTCTTGAAGACGCCGCTAGACGTCGGCGAGGCGATGGAGGAGTGGGAGCCCAAGTGCCGGGATTGCCAGAAGGGTGCTATCCAGCCAGAGCACTCGCAGGAAGTGTCATGATGGTCCGTAAGGGCATCAAGTGGCGAGTAGGCGCGCAACTGACGCTTGTGCCTTACATGCCTGTCGTAGTCGAAGGGCGTAAGCGCGATAGGACAACAGGAGCGTCGCTATATCTTGTAAGGAGGACTAGATACTTTGCGATGGCTCCGGGGCATATAGAGACTGAGGGTGATGCAGTGTGGGTCGATGAAGACAGGTTGCGGGAACAACCAGAATAACTGCCAACTTTCCTACTGGGTCAGCCAGGACCAATAGTAGGGGGTCTTGACAACCCCTAAAATATGCCTTACGATTGACACATAGACATCTAGGACATAGCAGCGCCATATAGAGCTGCGACATCGGCCTACATCATGAACATGCGCGGCCACCATTCATCCCTTCTGGGGGTGAGCGGTGGCCGCTTTTTATTTGCCGTGGAATAGGCGTGGAATAGGTGGCGTAACGAGTGGCACCAGCACCAGCAGCGCAGGCAGCTTCTACAAGTCCGAAAAGCCAGGTGGAGAGCAGCCCTGCGGTCAGTACGCCGGGTAGCGCCTCCGGTGTTCGCCGCGTCAAGACGGTGAAGACGGACCTGCAGAAGGAGTACGTCTCGTCGGGCAGGGGGTATAGCTGGCAGTCCGCAACACTCAGGGCGCTGCCGCACCCTATCGACGACATCACGCGGGACTTCGGGCAGGACATCTATCGCAGGATGTTGCTCGACCCGCAGATGCGCTCCTCGACCGCTTACCTGCGCATGGCGGCGCTGGAGCGCAACCTGGAGATCGGGGCGGCCAAGAAGCCCGACGATCCGAAGTTCAAGGCCGCGGATAAGGTGGCCCAGTTCGTCAGAAGCAATCTCGACGAGCTACGGACGCCTCTGCACCAGGTCCTCTACGAACTGACAGAGGGCATCAGCCACGGGCACAAGCTCGCGGAGCAGATTTACCAACTGAAGACGCTCGACACCGCGGAAGGCTCCAAGCTCTGCCTGGTGGACGTGAAGCCCAAGGACCAGAAGGCTACCGCCTTTGTGGTGGACGCCTATTTCAACTGGATCGGCGTGCTGTACGTGGACCCGGCGGGCGGAACTCGCATCTCGCCAGGCTCGGCCATAGTGGTCGACTCTGACGGTCGCGTGACCGGCATGCTGGACCCTCGCAAGTTCGTGAACGCTGCCTGGATGATCGAGAACGGCGATCCGCGCGGTACCTCGCACCTGCGGTCGGCGTACACGGCGTGGTGGCTCAAGCAGCAGACGTTGCCGGCGTACAACAAGTACCTGGCGACGAGTGCCGAGCCGAACACTATCGGCATACTGCCTCCCAACGCTAAGGACAGGGTGACCGAGGACCCGGAAACCGGGGAAGAGCTAGAGGTCATATCGGCAGCCGACGACATGGGTACAGTGATCGAGGGTATGAGAAACGGCTCATACGCGGTCATCGAGAACGGCGGCGACGTCAAGAAGCTGCAGGTCTTCGGCGAGGGCCAGGTGTTTATCACCGCTCTCGACTTCGAGAACCGAGAGATCGTGCAGGCGGTCCTCTTCCAGACACTCGCTACGCTGGAGGGCAAGCACCAGGCCAGGGCTGCCAGCCAGACGCACCAGGATGTGCTGGGGCTGCTGGTCCAGTTCATAAGGACTTGGCTGGAGACGGCCATCCTGCGGCAGATGATCAAGCCGCTGGTCGAATACAACTTCGGCCAGGCGGGGCTGGGGCTGCTGCCCACCGTGTCGCTTGGCGATGTGGACCAGCAGGACTTCAACACCTTTGCACTGGGCATAGCGGCCCTGGCAAAGGCGGGGGTTATCCACCCGACGGTATACGACAAGATCTGCGAGATGCTCAAGCTGCCAAAGCCTTCCGAAGAGGAGATCGCGGCCTACGAGCAGAAGCAGGCCGAGCGAGCCAAGGCCATGCAGCGGCAGAAGGGCCAGGGGCAGGGGCCGAACCAGAACGGCAACCAGGGCAACCAGGGGCAGCAAGACAGCGGCAGCGGCAGCGGCAACGGCAGCGGCAACGGCAGCAAGGATGAGGCGGCCAAGTGACACGACCAGCGACCGGCGACATAGCTAACACGGTCTTCAACGCTGACAAGTGCGCCCAGCGCAACCGCATCGCGGCCAAGCGCGACGGCGTCAATGCCGTGCCTTTCGAGTTCCTGCCTGGCGCTGCTGGCGTCTACAACCTCGCTGACTTGGCCGCGACCGGGCGTAAGCGTTCGGGCAAGCCCATCTACACGGAAGGCCAGCTTCCCTCCTCCAACGAAGAGGCGATCTCGATGATCAACGCCCTCAACCAGGGCGGTGTGCCTCTCAGCCTCGAAGACGTCTACATCCACTACGCCGAAGCCGCGCAGTACGTCTACATCCCCAAGTATTCGATGTTCCTCGGCGACACCACGCTGAAGAACATCGCCCGCGATGGCGCTGCCGGCGCGGCCTTCATGAACTCCCACAAGACCGGGGGGATGTCTTCCGATGCTGAACTGCCCTACGGCAAGACGTTCTGCGGCATGTACGAGGAGTACGCCGACGGCTCCCAGCGAGCTATGGTCGGCATGTTTATGCTTCGGGGCGTGAAGCCCAACGGCGACTCCGGTCCCTCGACCGACGACCTGAACGCCACCATTGACGCGGGCACCACCTCCAAGGTGTCAGTTGGCCTGCGGGGTGGCTACGCAGTATGCGACCTGTGCGGCTGCCAGCTTGACGCTCGCGACCCACAGACCGGCGCGTATCTTTGCCCGCACGCACCGGGTACCAAGCGGGCGATGACTGAACCGCAGATCAAGGCTCAGAAGGCCCGCGGCGTGGAGGACGGCACTGCCACCTACACACTGCACGAGGCCAGGATGCCGGAGATCTCGGCGGTGTTCGCCGGTGCCGTAGCCGGGGCCGGCTTCCGCAAGGCCCTCGGTCTGGCCCGCGCGGGGCAAATGGACCTTGTGGAGCTGGGGCAGGCTCGGTCTACCTACAGCGCACTTCTTTCAGAAGGAGATTTTCTCATGGGCACAGAAATAGACGAGATCGTAGACCAGACGAGCACCCAGGTGGCGGCCAAGCTGGAGCAGGGCGGCTTCTTCGAGCGGCTCGCTCAGCGGGTGAAGGAGCTTATAGCACCGGCGGGTGCCCAGGCCTCTCCGGCTGCCCCGGCCACGCCGGTAGCCCCCGGTGCCCCCACCGCCTCTGCTGTTGAGGCGCAGGCCACAGATGCGGGCGACTCTGCACGCGAGGGCCAGCAAGCTCCTGAGGCGCACGTGGCCGCCACGCAGACGCCGGAATACCTGGCTCTGCAGGCGCAACTGAGCGCGACCAGAGCGGCGCAGCTTGACGCGACTGCTGCCAACTTCCGGGAGCTGATGCTGCAGGACCGCCGGCTGTCTCCGGGTGCCGCACCTGAGGCTGTAGCCCTCTATAAGCTGCTGAGCGGGTATGAAGAGGCGCAGGCTACCCCGGTCAAGTACACCAACGCCATTGGCGAAGAGGTGGAGCTGACGGGTGTCGCCCTCTTCGAGCAGCTCCTCAAGAACACGCCTCAGCACTCCCTCACGGAGGAGGGCAAGCCGGCGCACGTGCTGGTCAATTCGGCGGCCACGGTAAAGGAAGGCGAGCAGCCAGAGGGGGCCAGGCGCACCCGCAAGGCCAAGCTGCTCAGTATGACACCGCTGGGCCAGGCCGTGGCAGAAGCGGTGGGGGCCGAGCAGACCGGATAGCGGCATAGCGGCATAGCGGCATAGCGGCATAGCGGCAAGAGCGCCACACAAGCGCAAAACAGTTGTTGGTTGGCGGCGGTTAGACGACCAGGTCGCCAGTGAGATGTAACGAAGCACAAACGAACAAGGAGCAAAGAAACAAATGCCTCAGAATCCCAGCAAGACATTCAGCAACGCCAGACTGATCCCCTTCTATCCCGGCGTGCCACATCCGCAGCAGGCGGTGCGCCTGAAGCCCTCTACGGTCTTCGAGCAGGGTAGGCTTGTGGGCGAGATCGGCACCACGGGTGTGTTCTCGCCCTACGACGCTGACAACGAGGATGGCACCGAGATCCCCAAGGGTATCGTGGATCGTCCGTGCGCGACCGACGCCCAGGGTGAGATCACCTACGGCGCGGCCGCCACCGGTGGCCCGTCCGGTGAGACCCACCTGACGGTTCCTGCCTACTTCGGCGGCGCGTTCAAGACCACGGACTTGGTCGGCCTCGATGAGAACGCCGCCACCGTCCTGGGCGGGCACCTGATCAGCGGCTCTATCGCCGACGGGATCTACAGCTTCTAGTCCCTTCTCCGGGCGGGATGTGTGCCCGGTTGTGGAAAGTCCATAACTATTTAGCTTTTGTTCGGGCACACAGAAAGCCCACAAGGAGACAGAAATGACCGTCGACTTCACTATGCCGACAAACGAAGAGTTGAACGAGATCGCGCAGGAGAAGGCCGCCCGTCTCACGATGGAGCGGCGCATCTTCCAAATCCTGCCTACACGCGACGTGAACGCCAGCCGCGTCATCTGGGACCAGAAGGACGACTACCGTGGGCTGCAGCAGCTCCGCGGTATGAACGGCCAGCCCCCGCGGGTCAACCTGGTCGGGTACAAGCGATACGAGTCGCGCCCCGGAGTGTACGGCGAGTTCACGAGCCTCGACGAGGAGATGCTCACCGACCGCGCCGCCATCGCCTCGTACGGCGTACCTATGTCCATCGAGGACATGATCATGGACGCCCAGGACATGCTGCTGCAGCGCCGCATCGACCGCATGGAGAAGAACGGCTGGGACTTGCTGGTGAACGGCAACTTCTCGGTCTACCTGCCCACCGGTGCGGTGGGGCACACCGACACGTATGCCCTGCAGACGTTCACCGCAGACGTGGACTGGAGCGACCACGTGAACTCGAAGCCTCTCGCCGATCTACGCGAGATGAAGATGCTGGCCCGTGGCAAGGGCGTGAGCTTCGGTGCGGGTGCCACCCTGGAGTTCAACCAGGTGACCATCAACCACATGCTGTCTAACCGCAACCAGGACGACCTGGCCGGCAAGCGCATGGACGGTCTGGCGACCGCGCTGTCGGTGGCCGACGTCAACAAGATTCTGACCGGCGAGGACCTGCCCAGCATCCGGGCCAACGAAGACGGCTGGATCGACGATAACGGCGACTTCCAGTTGTTCGTTCCCGACGGTGCAGGCGTGCTCGTGGGCAAGCGCCCTGTCGGCCAGAGGATCGGCGAGATCCAGCTCACGCGCAACGCCCAGAACCCCGATGTCAAGCCAGGCCCGTACCAGTATGTCAAGGACATGCGGCGCGAGAAGGGCGAGGGCGTGGCCGAAATCCAGGTGCACGACGGTGTGAATGGTGGCATTGCCCTGTTCTACCCCGGCTCGCTGGTGAGGGTGACGGTCTTCTAAACAGCCGTCAGCACTAAGAAGTGAGGGACGAGTGCTGGGTGCCTATTAGAGCACCCAGCACTCGTAACCCACAATCCGCAAGCCGTAACCAACCACTCCTACAGGAGGAACCGCAAGTCATGTCAGAAACGCAAAACAACAACACGCCGCCCACGCCGCCCGACGCCAAGAAGGCAGCCAAGGCAGGCTCGAAGAAGGCCGCACAGACCGGCTCCTACCGTGTGCTGCACAGCCGCGTGGGCCATCGCCCCCAGGGCACTATCTCCAACCTGAAGGCCGAAGGTCTCACGGATGAGCAGATCGCCCGCTTGGTGCGCCTTGGTGCCGTTGAAGCGGTGAGCGCCGAGGGCCTGGAAGAAGAAGGCGAAGCATAGAAACGAAGACAGGGCCTTCTTCAGTGGGGCACCTGAATACACTGGGGAGTGAGCGCGACACATGCCTCTCGACGCGACTACCTATAAGGCCAAGATCATAAAGGAAGTCGGAGACGATGCTGCGGGCAGTATAGCCGCCGAGATCGACGACTACTGGACGATGTCCGAGATCGAGGTGGGACTGGCGCTCCCCAGGCTGAAGCGGGCCGACCTGGTGCTGATGCACACGTACCGATACGCCAAGCTCAAGGCTATCGACCTGATGCTGGGCAAGGAGCGGGGGAGCATCAAGCTGACGTCGGCTACAGGTGCCACGTTCAACGAGGACCAGCTCACCGACAACCTGGAGGGCATGCGCACGAAGCTGCTCGATGACATCGCGAAGTTCGAGCAGCTCATCACCAGCTCGCGCGGCGGAGCGCCGGTAGGAGGCCCGAACAAGGCCACCGCCATGATCGAGTCGAGCCCGGGCTTCCCGGACGCAAACAGCGGTGTGTACAGGGGCGACCCCAACTACCGCCTGGGGAGTGGCTGGTAGGCGATGCCAGGTGGACTGACCGACGAGCGGCTCGCTCAGTACCAGCAGAGGTATGCCGAGCGGTATCTCCGGGGGCGGTGCTCTATAGAACGGCGCAAGCTGAACACCAAGAGCAACACCCGAAACGGCCCGTACGAGGAGATCGCAACCGACGTGCCCTGCTCCATAGCTGCAAGCAGCCAACGGAGCGGCATGAACGGCGACCCGTTCGTAACGAGCTTCGCAAGAGGCTCCGGGGCCACCACCAGCAAGCGAAGGCTCAGTGAGTTCGCTGCCTGGGCCGACCTGCAGGCGGGCGACAGGATCAGGCTCGCCGGTGGCTACAGCCAGGTGAATGAGATCGTCATGCCGGACACGGACGACACGTACGCCTTGAGCATCCTGGCCGACGTGGAGCGAGCACCGGACCCGGAAACCGCGGAGATCGCAGTCCCGTAGGCGGGCGTAGGGCCGTAAGGTTACGAGGCAGGAGGGTGGAGAGGTAGCGAGGTCGTATGGACATCCGGTTTGAGATACCGCCTGACCTGCTTACTCCCGTGGACGCGCGGCGAACGCTCAGGGACAGTGTCAGGACGAAGCTGCTGCCGGTGAGCCAGAGATTGCTCGCGGGGCTGCGAGATGAGACGGCTCAAGAGGGTGCCGACGGCCTGGCCGAGCAGTACAGGCTCGAAGTAACTGAAACGTCGAGCGGCGTTGAGGTCGAGTTCCAAAGCGAGAGCGATATATGGCTCTTCTGGGAAGAAGACACGGACCCGCACATGCCTCCCGCGGGGGAGGGCAGCGAGCTGGACCAGTGGGCAGAAGAGAGGGGCCTCAACGCCTTCTCGGTGGCGATGAGGATCGCCGAGGAAGGCACCGAGGGCCACCACGTCGCGGCTCGGCTCATGAGCGAGTACGAGGAGGACCTGTACGGCGCTATGGGCGAGGGATTTGGCGACTGGGTCGGGAAGCTGGGTTCAGGATGACCGAGACGATCAGGGTGATCGGGGTGATGCGTAGTGGCTGACGAGTATCTGGTAGACGAAATAGCGGAAAAGATGGCGAAGATCGAGAAAGTGTATCTCGCGCCCTATTTCGACGACCTGGATGAAGGTGTCACGCTGAGGACCTTCGCGGGCCTGCCGGACGATGGCAGAACAACGGAGTACCCGTTCATTTGCGGGGTGTGGGACCGGTCGGACTTCGACCCTTACCGTGGAAAGCCGCACGGCGACACGATGGGCGGGGAGAGTGCGATTGACGAGCAGGTGCACTACTACGACCGCTGGGCGATTGTCGGCGACCGGCACTCGGACCTGAAAGACCTGCAGGCGATGGCCCGGCGCTTCCCTAATCTGATGCGCAGGTGCTACCTGGCGAACATAGCCCTCGATGGCAAGTGCTCCACGGCAGTGCCGGTGAGCGCGGTAAATGACGTCTTCAGGCTGCTGGGAACGCGGCACTACGGAGTGCGCTTCTCGGTCAAGGTAGAACTCAACGCAAGGGTGGTCGTCTCGCGGGGCACACCTCCGTGATGACAACCAGATGATTACCAGATGACAACTGGAGGATGTAGCAGTGGCAAAGAACAACAGCAACGGCAGCACCAACAGCGAGAGCAAGGAGCAGGCAGCTCAGACCTCACCGGAGGAGGAAGAGGCTATCGTCGCCCCGGAGGAAGTCGTGCGGGGCCATGAGGTGGCCGGCGTCGCGCTTGAGGGTGAGGACAGCCCCGAATGGGTGCTGCACCACCAGCAGTACACGATAGGCTACCCAGGTTTCACGGGGCCACTCAGCGCTGACGAGTACGCGGCGAAGCTGAAGGCCCTACAGCGTAAGGCCAAGCGCGCCGAACTCAATGCTCGCAAGGCCGCTCGTAGTGCTGCGGGTGCTGCCGGTCCTGCCGGTCCCCCTGCCAAACCTAAAGCCGCGAGACGGAGCAGGGCTAAGGCGAAGGGGAAGACGGCTGCCAGCGCCCCTGCCAATGCCCCTGCCAGTGCTGATCCGAAGCCCAGTGTTGGGACGCCTGTGGAGGCCGCATCGGCTGCCTCGCAGGAAGTTGAGAGCCAGCCCGAGGCGGTGGTAGTGGCCGGGGCGGCCAGCTAGTTCCGATCTGCGTGAGTAGATCACCCGTCGGTTATCAGTAGTTTATTCGGAGGAATAAAGACATGGCTTCTAACGCGAAACGTATACTCCTGGCGGTGCTCCAGGCTACCGCGGGTGTCGCCCCTACCACCGGCTGGGTGAACGTGCCGGCGGAGCTGGACACGATGCAGTGGCAGCCGAAGCGTGGCCGCAAGTCCACCAAGGTGGAGACCGGCACCCCCGTCAAGGGCACCGGCCAGACGCGCGGTGGGAACGTTGACAGCTTCCAGTTCAAGATGAAGGGGGACTTCGACATCACGCCGATGCTCCTCTCTCCGAACATTAGCGCCGCAGTCTCGGTCAATCACCCGACGGCCACGGGCGTGCGCAGGCACACCCAGAAGGAAAGTTACGGTCGCCCCCTGATCGCCTTTCGCTTCTATGATGGGGTGATGTGGCGTCAGATGATAGACTGCGTCGGTGACGGCTTCGACGTAGAGCAGCCCAACGAGGGCGACCTGATGCTCACCCACAAGTACAAGGGACCCGCGGCGACAGGCCTCCCGGCCCTCGTAGTGAGCGGACCCGGCAAGGGCGCTGTCCTGCGTGCTGTGGTGAGCCTGGCGGGCGTCATCACCTCAGTGGACGTGCTGGATGGCGGCACCGGACATGACGGCACCACTACGATCACGGCGGGCGGGCCTGGAACCGGCGCTACCCTGACGCCTGTCCTCACGGCAGGTGTCATCACGAGCGTGACAGTCACCGCCGGTGGCACCGGGTTCTTCCCCAACGTGGCCCAGACCCAGTTCAAGCCCATCGACTGGCCCATGTTCCAGGGCAAGATCGCCGGCGCTGACGTGGACATCAAGGCCTACAAGCTCTCGGTGAAGAACGATGTGGAGCCTCGGCATACTGGCCGACGGTCCGCAGATCCGAAGACCTTTGACGAGGGAGACAGCGAAGTTTCCGGGGACATCCTGCCCGACTACGAAAGCGACACCGGCTCTCTCTTCCAGCAATGGGAGCAAAATAAGGAACCGGGTGCCTTCGTAGCCGAGTACAAGGACATCTTGAACAACATCGGGTCGGCGAACTTCACCAATAAGTCGCTCACGCTCACAGTGAACAGGCCCGTGATGCCGAGCGCCGATCCGGACATGAAGCCGGTGCGAACCAACACCTCGGTGAAGTTCGAGGGGCACCTCGATTACACGGCGGGCGCGGCCCTGGGGGTCGTTACGGACAACGTGACCACCTCTTACGTCGGCGCTTAGCCAGGCACGAGAGGTCACTGAGCCATAGGAAGCATCGAGGCGGAGGTAAAGGCTACTTCGCCCCTATCCTCTGCCTCCGCTTCGATGGCTCGCCGACCGGCCAACCAACCAAACTGTTGTATCTTAGTTAGAAAGGGGCGAATTGACATGCCGGCAAAAACACGTGAGGAAAAGCGCGCGGATATAGAACAAGCTGCGGAAGAAGCAGCTAATGAAGCGACCGAGATTTCGATACCAGCCGCACCAGCAGATGCAGAAGCCTCGGCCTCGGTACCAACACCAACAGGGGAAGAGGATCCCGCTGCAGTGGCTGCGGCCCTGGCTGCGTTTGAGGCTGCGCTCAAGTCCATGTGGCCCATCGCGGGCAAGCTCGTGGGCGTGCAGTGCCCGCTGGAGGGCTACCGGTGGCTCAAGGTCTGGTTCCGGATCAACAACGAGCGGGCCGTCGCGGAATTGTTTAGGCTGGCTATGCCGGTCCCCACAGTAGATGCGATGTGGGCTATCTTCCCCCAGTTCGTCAGGGCGCTTGAAATCGTGCCGCAAGAGGACGCGGTGCCGACCCCGGAAGAGATCGCGGCCATAGTAGAGCTTGACGTGCGGCAGCCGTCTACATTCGCCAGGTTGTACGACCAGGCGGAAGACTTGCTCCTGTGGATGCGCAGGGAAGGCTATGCCGAAGCTATAGAGGGGCCGATAAAAAAGCCCTCCGCCAGTTAGAATCGGCCCTCTTCCTGGCTGGCAGTCATAACAATGGTGGTGGGGGCAGGGAAGTACCCTTCGTCTATGCGTGGGGCAACTTCTTGCGAAGGCAGCGCTGGACGGACCGAGCTGTGCTCGACCGGCAGCCCGATTGCGACGTCGAGCACGCCTGGAAATTCTACCAGGTCGCGTGCAAGTTCGGGGATGTATAAGCGGACCAGGTGGGCTGGGTCCCGCGCCGCGCTCGCTGTGCTCGCCGTGCTTGTCCTGCTACTTCCTCAGGCTCTCATCAATGCTGGTGAGCTTCTCCGCGATGTGAGCCATCACCTGGAAGAACGCCCAGGTAGAAGCGCCTATCAGCAGTATAAGAAGTGCAGTCATGC
>JAXDKH010000154.1:0-11895 GCA_034667185.1 Chloroflexia bacterium
GTCCAGGTGCACGTCCATGCCCAGGTATACGGTGTCGGGGGCGAGCATCGTCACACCGGCTTCGAGCCACTGGCGGCGCAGGCGGCCCTGCACAATCGCCTCGGCTTCGGCAAGCTGGGCGCGGCTATTGATGCCCATTGCCTCCTCCATGCCATCGAGGGTGAAGGTCACCAGGCGGCGTTTGCCACGCGCGCCCATCGCGAGAGAGTTAGTGGTGCCGGTACCGCGTTCCTCCTTAATCGCCATGCCTATCAGGTCGGTCAGGTAATACTCGCCGCTTGCTTCGTTAGGTGAGAGGCTGAGGAGGCTGTTCCAGAGCCAGTCGGACTCGAACACGTACACGCCGCTGTTGGTCTCGTTGATGGCGCGCTGCGTCAGGGAGGCGTTACGCTCCTCGACCACAGCCAGCACGTTCTGGTCCTTGTCGCGCATCACGCGCCCGTAGCCGGTGGGGTCCTCCACGATGGCGCTAAGCATGGTGACGTGAGGGCGGTTCTGGCGATGCCGGGATAGAAGCTGGTTCAACGTGTCGGTGCGGATGAGGGGGGTATCACCGTACAGCACCAGCACGGGGCCGTGAAAGGCCCGTAGCGCCTCCCGCGCCATGAGCACGGCGTGGCCGGTACCCAACTGATCGGGTTGGTGGGCGTAGGTGATAGGGAGGGAGCCGTCGAGGCCGTAGGAGTTGCCTAATGTGGCCTCCACCTGCTCCGCGCCGTGCCCGACCACGAGCACGGTATTGGAGGGGGAGAGGGGTGCGAGGGCGCGCAAAACATGGGCAACTAGGGGTAGGCCAGCCAGGCGGTGCAGCACCTTCGGCTGCCGCGACTGCATCCGCTTGCCCAGCCCCGCCGCCAGGACTACAACCGAGAGCGGCTGGCTCTCCATAGAGGTCTATCCTTTGTCAGAGTATGGTGCGTGTGGGGCTTCTACTGAGGTAGCCCCATGTTAACAGTTGGGGCAGCGGCTGTCAAGTTTCGGAAGCAGGCCTTTATAGTCCCGCCGCATGGGCGCACAGTGCAGCTTCGATTGTTACTCGGACCGTATATAAGACTCGTGCGTTGGCCGCAGTGGCATCTTATATGCAGATAATGAGCTACTGACAATAGATTTACCATCTAATTAATATAAACTCTCCCACCTTCCAATCTGACAAAGTAACACGTGGAGATGAAAATGGCAGCCAAGACTCAGTTCGCATATGGCGAGGGCAAGGAAAGGGTGCTACACGTTGCCGAAGAGATGTTCCTCAGCCGGTGTTACTCCTCGGTAACCTTGAGGGACATAGCCGCGGAAGTAGGCATCAAGGAAGCCTCGTTGTACTATCACTTTCCGGGCGGAAAAGAGGAGCTATTTCTCGCTGTGCTGCACAGGAGCATGGCCGCCTACAGGACAGGACTGGAACACGCAGCAAACGAGGGCCGTGATCTGCGCGAAAAGCTTACCAAAATGGCCCTCTGGTTCCTCTCCCGACGCCAACTTAATCTACAGCTTATCACCGACTCCGACTTAGCGGAGATAGACCCATCAAAGCGTCCTGAGGTGGAGCGTTCCGCTTACGAGTCGCTGGTGAAGCCCCTGGTGAAGATGCTGTCGGAGGCGGAAGCCGCAGGCGAAAGCGCCTCCTATAACAAAGAGGTGGTGGCCGGCGCTGTGCTCAACACAATGTGCGACCTGCATAACGCCGTCCGTTACTCAACCGTGACGAGCGAAGAGGCGCTGACCGATGTAGTTGATATGCTCGTTGATGGACTCAGACCGCGTTAGCCCTTCGGTTGGGCGGTCATTTTTAGGCTGTAGGGGCAGGTCCCCGTGCCTGCCCTTGTCGGAGATTACCACCAGGGCAGGCACGGGGGCCTGCCCCTACAGAACGGGCTTTATACTGCCTCGGCTTCCATCGTGCGCTTGCCGAGTTCCATGTCCAGCATGAGGAGGGCGGCGCGGTTGTCGCCTATCATGCGTAGCTGCTCAACTATGGTGCCTGCGTTGTTCTCCTCTTCCACCTGCTCGGTGATGAACCATTGCAAGGCGGCCTGGGTGGCGTAGTCGTTCTCGTGAGCGGCCTTTTCGTAAAGGCTCTCTATCAGGCTGGTGACGTGGCGCTCGTGGTTCAGGGCCTGCTCCATCACCTGGAGGGGCGACTTGAACCCAGTAGGCGGCGCGGTTATCTCCCGTAGCTCCACGGTCCCACCGCGCTCATTGAGATAGTCGAACAGTCGCAGCGCGTGGACCTCCTCCTCCTGGTACTGCACCCGCATCCAGTGCGCCAGCCCTCCCAGGCTAACTGACTCGAAATATGCCGACATAGACAGGTACACGAAGGCCGAGTAAAACTCCTCTTTGATCTGCTCGTTGATCGCATCCTGCACCGATTGCTTGATCATCCTTAGTTCCTCCTGGTTGTGAGGCCTGAACGATAACGCGTAACGCGTAATTCATAGGCTATTAGAGTGATATTGTACCGCATCCATATGGGTTCGTTCAGGTAATCGGCTTGGGAACCGAAGGGGGAGCCAAAATAGGACGTCAGGACCAACTTCCCCTCTGTCATCCTGAGCGCAGCGAAGGATCTCAAGAAGCAGAGTAGGAATAATGTTGAACATCAGGGGCATAGTGCTGGGAGTTCAGCGTAGCCGCAAAAGGAGCATCTTAGATCCTTCGCTGCGCTCAGGATGACAGGGTCGGACCGGGTCGCCGCAATTCGTAAATGGACACCTTGAGCGGTGCTGTGGATCGTACATTGATTGACAACCCCCGTCCCCTGAGATACAATCTGCTGATGCTCCGAGAAGGGTGCGACTGTGCTCTTGCTTGTAGCGGAGTCCCGAAAGATACAACCTGTTTTCCGGTGGATTATCTGTCGATTTGCATCTGAAATGTTACACGCTGCGTATAACAAAGCAATAGGAGCGCCAGGCCGGTGACGGTAGGTGAGATGCTGGGTGCGGCGGCCTTGGGGCTTGCAGTATTGCTCGGCGTGCTGCTGATCCTGCTGGTGGTGCGCCTCGGACGCGCGGAGCGACAGTTGCGGGCGCTTACCCGCGGGGCCGGGCCTGGCTCGTCCTCTCTATCGTTGGGCGAAGTGCTGGAGCGGCAGGGAGAGCGCCTGGAGTCGGTGAGAGAGCAGACGGAAGCCCTGCGCATCAGCGTAAATGCCCTGGATGCAGCAGTGACCGCCAGCGTGCAGAACGTCGGACTGGTACGCTTCAACCCGTTCCAGGACACGGGCGGCGACCAGAGTTTCGCGCTGGCTCTACTCGACAAAAGAGGGGACGGCGTGGTCATCAGCAGCCTGCACACCCGCACCAGCACCCGTATGTACGCCAGGCCCATCAAAGCAGGTGCCGCCAACTCCTCCCTATCGGGCGAAGAAGCACAGGCCGTGCAGCAGGCGATGGGCGGGGATCAGAAACGAGAAACGTGAAATGTGATGGTACCGTAAGCAACATGGCGGCTATCATAGGACCAAATAGCACAAGCCGCATCACGTTTCACGTTTCAGAACCAGGTGATATAATGGATTACCCCATATAGTAGAAGTAGTAGAAGCGACTGCGGCAGATACTATCCAAAGTTACTATCCGGCGTTTAGTTTAACGATTAGCTAGCGAGCCTTAATCGCGATCTTACATCAGGTCTTGCTTTGTTTTCCAGGCTTTGCGTGCCGGATGATCAGGTTCCAGGAGCTATTAATATGACAATGCTTCGCAGCATACGTGAGAAAAAGGGTCTGACCGTGTCGCAGTTGGCCGCGCGGGCCAGCATACCGTCCAGGGTGATAGCCGACTATGAAGAGGGGCGGCTGGCAATGCCTCTGAACCACGCCAGGCTCATCGCCAAGGCACTCTGGGTGCCTATCGAGGACCTGATGCCCCCGGTAGGCAGTGTCCCGCCTCCGTCTGCCTCTCCCTCTCCGGCGCCCGTCGCACCTCAGTACACCCCTCCGCCGCCACGCACCGAAAGTGCTGCCTTCAGCCAGCAGGTGGCCCCCGCCCCCCGCACCGAAGCCCCGGCCTACGCACAGGCCCATGTAGCGCCTCGTCCCGCCGAAAGCTCGGCTCCTGGGCAGGCCCCACAGGCTCCACGTGATGGCGGCAGGACTCGCGGGGTGCCGCAAGGGGGTAGGAATGCTTCGGGAGATGCCAGGCAGACGCGGCCCGCCAGGTCGCTGCCCCACCCGCCCGGCCCTATCAGCGAAGGGCAGTTGCAGGAGCTATCCCGCCTGGCCCAGCGCCTTGAGATAGACCAGCACCAGATGGAGGTCCGCATCGGCAAGCCGCTCGCAGGTCTCACCCGCCCCGAGGCGCGGGACTGGATCAAGAAGCTGCGCTCTATTGCTGACGAGATTGCCCCCAGCCAGCGGGTGCACTACGGTGTGTGGCCGGAGGCGCAGGAAGACCGCGAAGCCGCCTATTTGCGGCAGCAGCGCGACGCCAACTCCCGCTTCACCTTCAAGCTCTTCAACGGCGAGCAGTTCGACGGCACGCTGGTGGACTTTACCCCCTATACCATCACCATCAAGCTGGATAGCGAGGAAGAGGTGGTGTTGCGCAAGCTGGCGATTGCCTATTATCGTCGCACCGGTCAGGGCGAGGCACCAGCTAACGCGCCCGTGAACCTGGTGACCACTAACCTGGGCGACGATAAGCTGGAGACCACGACTGCGACGGGCGAAGGCGAAAGCGCAGGAGGGCAGACAACAGCGGCCGCCCACGACCACGCCCGCGATAACCATCACCAGCCTCTAGCTTCCGGCCTCGGCTCGGACCGCTCCGGCGAACCCGAGGCCCCGGAAGAGGATAGTATAGACGAGGACCGGGGGGTCTAGGCATGAGTCTGAGCGACCACATCAAGTACCTGCGGGCGGTAAAGGGTGGCGTCACGCCCTGGGAGATCGCGGAGGCTAGCGGGGTGCCGGCTTCGGAGGTGCACCTGATAGAGGTGAAGCACCGCCGCGTGGGCGAGGACGACGAGACGCTCTCCAAACTGGCCGGCTACTTTGGCGTGCCTCTGGAGGCGTTGACGACCCGCCGGGAGAGCTATCGCAAGATGCTCACGGGCTTCCTGGAAGAGCACAAGGGCAAGGAGAGCCGGGTAACGCTCACCCTCGAAAGCGGCGAGGAAGTGTCGGGCCAGATCGACTGGTTCTCCCGCGAGGCGGTAGCCCTGGTGCCGGGCGATGGGGCCAACAGCGAAGGCGACGGCTCCGACCCCTACATCGTGCAACGCGGCTGGGTAGCGAACTGGAGGGGCGAGGAGTAGCTCATACACATGGGCGACAACCACCCACAACATGCCCCCGGCGACACCCTCAGCACAGAGCTTGACCCCGAACGCCAGCGCACCGCCAAAGAGTACGCAGGCATAAAGAGGAGGCTCTTTTTTGTTGACCTGGGGCTGGGCGTCTTACTGGTGCTGGCCCTGCTCTTCCTGGGCTGGTCGACGGGCCTGCGGACCTGGGGGGAAAGCATCTCCCCTGAGCCGTGGCTGGTGGTGGCCCTCTACACAGTCGCGCTGGGCGTCGCCTACACCCTGATCTCCCTACCCCTTGGCTTCTACTCGGGCTACGTGCTACCGCATCACTATGGCCTTTCGACGCAAAGCCTCGGCGGGTGGGTCAGCGATACCCTCAAAGAGCTTGCCATCTCGGCGGTGTTGGGCCTGGGCGCTGTGGAAGTGCTCTACTGGCTGTTGAGGACGCTGCCCGATTGGTGGTGGCTGGTCATGGCTGCACTCGCCTGGCTCTTCATGTTAGCCATGACCCAACTTGCCCCGGTGCTGCTGATGCCTCTCTTCTACAAGTTTCGCCCGCTGGAAGACGCCGAACTGGTGGCGCGGCTGACCCGGCTGGCGGAGGGCGCGGGCGCGAAGGTGCGGGGCGTGTACGTCATGGACATGAGCAGCCGCACCACCGCTGCCAACGCCATGCTCACCGGCCTCGGCAGCACCCGCCGCATCATATTAGCGGACACCCTCCTGAGCAACTACACTTACGACGAGATCGAGACGGTGTTGGCCCACGAGCTGGCCCACCACGTCCACAACGACCTGCCCCGCGGATTGGCTGCCGAGGCGGTCATATTGCTCGCGAGCATGGGGGCTGCCGCCCTGCTGCTGAACTGGGGCGTGCCCGCGTTCCGCTTCCGGGGCATTGACGACGTAGCGGCCCTGCCCCTCTTCATTGTGGCTATGTTCGGTGTCGGCATCGTAGCTATGCCGCTGGGCAACTTCCTCACCCGCCAGATGGAACGCGCCGCCGACCGCTACGCCCTCCAGACCACGCGCAAACCCCAGGCCTTCCGCTCAGTGATGCTCAAACTTGCCGGGCAAAACCTCGCCGAAGCCGAGCCACCACGCTGGGTGCGCCTCCTCTTCCACAGCCACCCCTCCATAGCCGAACGAGTAGCCCTGGCGGAAAACGCAATTCTCAATTCTTAATGCTTAATTCTTAATTAGGGGCGCACCGCAGAACTTCTTCAATTAAGAATTCAAAATTAAGCGTTAAGAATTAAGAATTATGGGCACCGTCTTGCTATCGCACGCCTGGGAGGCTATAATCTAGCAAAATCCGGCGGCACGGATTTTCTGCTTGGGTGCTGTGTGCTTCCGGGTCGTGCCGCCTTGTGATGTTGAAAGGCCACATGACTACAGACGCTGCGCATACAGGCCACATTGATCCTCTCGCTGAAGTGCTGCATTGGGACGTGGGCACTGCCTACGAACTCCTGCTCAGCCTGCGTGCCATCTTCCTGCCTAAAGACTACGGCATACCCGCGCCCTGGGCCGCAGGCGTCCGCAAGCGACTGTCGCCGGGCGGCCAGCGCGACCTCAAGGACTTCTTCAACCCACCCTTCGCGGTCGTTGCCTACATGCCGCTACACCTGGTGCTGGAGATGGACGCTCCAAAGACGGTCGAGCGATTCTTCGAGTACGTTGAGGCGATACCCGGCACTGAGTTCATGAGGCGAAGCTACTCCCCTACCAGGTTCCACGACATCTCCTCCGACCTGCGCGAGCGCCTCCTGGCTGGCGAGAAGATGGCCGATGCGGACGTGGAGGAATACCGCAGGGGCGTTGGTCGCTCGGCCATCGCGGCTACTCCTTCAGTAGCGGACGTGCGCCGGCTGTTCGACGACATGGCCGATCCAGAGGCTGCCAAGCAACGCTGGCTGACTGTCATGCGCGAGTACCAGGCGGTCTTCTTTGCCGACGAGGAGCGACGCTTGCAGCCCATCCTGGAGCGCATGCTGGCCGACGCCAAGGCCCTCGCCAAAAGGACCACCGTATCCGACCTGCTAGAGCGCCTCTCGAACGGCTTCACCTTAAGCCCCGATATCGAGCTCGACCGGTTAGTGCTGGCGCCGTCGGTGTGGCTCCACCCCTACGTGGTGAGGGCCGAGATTTCGGAACGCGAACTGCTGGTGGTATGGGGCGCGCACCCGCCTGGGCACAGGGTGGTGCCCGGCGAGTCGGTGCCGGAGGACGCCTTGCTGGTGCTCCGCGCCCTCGCCGACCCTACCCGCCTGCGCTTACTGCGCCTGATCGCCGCCGAACCGAGATCGCTACAATCGCTGGCCCAGGAGGTGAAGCTGAGCCTGCCCACGGTGTCGCACCACATCCGCGAGCTACGCGGCTCTGGCCTCATCCGCCTCGAAGTGGGAGGCAGGGGCCGCGAAAGCAAGTACACAGTCCGCTGGCCCAGTGCCGAGCGAGCGTTCGAGGACCTTAAGGGGTTTGTGCTGGCTGCGGCTGAAACGTAGTTCTGAAACGTGAAACGTGAAACGTGAAACGTGATGCGGCTTGTCGTATTTGGTTCGTGCAGATGATTTACTTGGCGTTTTAGGGCCAACTCCCCCTTTGTCATTCTGAGCGGAGCGAAGACTCTCGTCCTCCAGCACCCAAGTAGCACCCTTCCTAAACCACGCTGTTCCTGCAGAAAGGTGTTATAGTGAGGTGAGGGACGAGATTCTTCGCTCCGCTCAGAATGACAGAGGGGGAGTTGGTTCTGTAGTAGCAACCATGTCAAATTCACGAACCAACCATAGCGAGCCGCATCACGTTTCACGTTTCACGTTTCAGCCCCGTTTCACGTTTCACAAACCAGCTATCCTCTCCCTAATACTCCTTGCTGCCCTATATGTCGCCGCGCTCATCTCCATGCCGCCGGAGGGACTGACCCAGCACGACGCCGGGGCCAAGTACTTGCAGGTGCGCAACCTGCGGCTCGCCCCAAACGGCCTCGACTGGTCTATCAACTACCCTGCCCGCCCGCTGGACCCGGAGCTGCGGTTTGTGCCTTTCCGCGACCGACAGCACTACATAGATGGCGAGCGCATCTACCTGCAATGGCCCATCTTCCTGGGGCTGCTCACGCGGATACCGTGGAAGGTGCTGGGCTTCTGGGGGTTGTATGTGGTGCCGCTGCTGTCGGGGTTGGGCACCTTATGGGCTGCGTATCTGCTTGCGCTGAAGGTGGGGGTCTCACCTCGCCTTGCCTGGACCGCTATTCCCCTGCTGGGGTTGGCTACACCCGTATCCATTTACTCACTCCTCTTCTTCGAGCATACACTCGCCGCCTTGCTGGTGACGCTCAGCCTGCTCTCGGGCTTTGTGGCCGTGCGCTCCGGCCAGCCTGCTTCTCGTGCCCTGTGGCTGAACGCGGCGCTCGTAGCAGTTGCTATCTACTTCCGCTCCGAGCTTTACGTCCTGGCGTTGGTCATGGGGCTGGTATACGCGTACATGGTATGGCGAGACCGGGCCTGGAGAAGGGCATTCCGGCAGTGGGTGGGAGCGTTCGCCATTTCGCTGGTGCCGCTGTGGGTCTTCTACGCCGTCACGGAGGGCACGATACTGCCGTTGCACGCCATCTGGTACTTCCAGGGCAGCGATAGCTCCTCTTCGGGTGGGATAGAACTGCCGGCTGTGCGCTACATTGCTTCCGCTGGCTGGCGGGTGGTACCCGATTTCCTCTTTGGCCCGCAATCGTTCCCATCTTCGCCACGCTTCCCCTTCTGGGCCGAGATGCTGGGGTTGGTGGGGCTGGCCTTGTGCGCTCTGCTTGCGGTGGCGAAGTTGCTACGTGTAAGGGATGGCATAGACAGGTGGCGTCTACCCGCATTGGGGCTGGGGCTGCTACTATTGGCGGTGCCTTCGCTGTTCGCCGTGCTTTCGGGTGAGTTGTACTACAACCTGCATGGCTTTCTGCTTGCCAGCCCGTTCGTAGCCCTGGCGCTGTGGCCCGCGGGTGGAGATACAACTCAGACAACGCGGGAGGAACGGCAACCGCTATCTCCCCAAAGCTGGCTGCAGATCGTCACGCTGCTATACGTGGGGCTGCATGCCCTCATTATCAGCGTACTAAGTGGGCTAGGGCCGATCAGCAGGCACGAGTGGGGGCAGCGATACCTTTTGCCTGCGTACCCTGCCCTGGTCGTCTTGGCTCTGCTGGCAATCACGCGCATGGTGGAGGCTTACCGTGGGCGCAGCTTTGCGCTCTACAGGGTCGTGCCCGTGCTCGCGACCGGTCTGCTGGCCTTGCTGGGTGTGCTGTTGAGCGTCAGAGGGTACGCCGCCACGTTCACGGAGCGCACACAGGTTGTGGCATGGCAGGCGCTTGCCGGTACGCTGCCCGGTAGAGAGCCTATTGTGACCGACGTGTGGTGGCTGCCCCTCAACCTGGCCCCGGTCTTCTACACCAGGCCAATCATGCTCGCGGAGGGCGACGAGCGCCTGGGGGAGTGGGCGCGGCAGATGCGGGAGAGGGGTGTCAGCAATTTCGCCCTGATGACCAGTGACCCGGTCGTCTTCTCAGGGGAGTGGAGCCGAGGGGTGCAGGGCCTGCGTGCGGAGTCCCCACCTGTTGAAGAGCAGGGTATATGGTTGCAGAGGTATTCGCTGGAGGGCCGGTAGTGATGTGGTAGCGAGGGCACAATGCATCGTGCCTCTACATTTCGGGCATGGGCAGGAAGAAGCCATCGTGGTCGCGCCAGGCGTTGAGCACACGTACTATCGCCCCGCGTTGTAGCGGCCCGTAGATGTGCGGGTATATCTCGTCGGGGTCTTCGTACTTGATGGGGCTGGTGACCAGCGTCTTGTCTATATACAGCACGAGGAAGCTACGCTCGTCGTAGCGGAAGTGACGGGTAGCCGTCCTGGCTACGTTCTCCGCGCCGTCGGTGCAGTGGATGAAGCCCTCTTCGTCGAACTCCGGTGGCAGGTAGTCGCCCGCGGGGTCCAGGCCGTTGAAGTAGTCTTCAGGCGTGTAGTGGAAGGTGTAACGCGGTTTGTCTTGCATGAGTGCTCCCAGGCCTTTAGCCCTTCAGTTCCTGTATCACCGACACGGCGTGCTCCAGGATAGAGGCCGCCACCACATCCGGCGCGGGCGTGCCGTCGATGACGATGATGCGCTCTCCCGCCTGCTTGGCCTCGTCGATCAGCCGCAGGTAGTTGCCGTAGATGGGGCGCAGGCGCTCGTCGGTCTCGTATAGCTCGATGTGGCCGCCCCTGGCGTGGATGCGGCTCTGGCTGACCTCCGGTGGCACGTCGATGAACAGGGTCAGGTCGGGTGCGATGGACCGGCTGTTCAGCTCGCGCACCCAATCCTGCCCCGCGGTCAAACCCTGGTAAGCATAGGACGAGAGCCGGTAGCGGTCGCACACGACGTGGATGCCCTTCTCTATGCGCGGCAGTACGTCGGCGCGTATGTGGTCGAGGCGGTCGGCGGCGTAGAGGAGGGCCATTACCTCGTCGGTGATAGGATCGGCGGGTGGATAGACCAACCTGTGGCTCAACGCCTGGCGCACTACTGCCCCGATTGGGCCGGTGGTCGGCTCCTTGGTAGCAAATGCCCGGTAGCCCCGCGCTGCAAGCCCCGCCTGCAACAACGCCGTCTGCGTGCTGATCCCCGCGCCGTCCGGCCCCTCCAGCACAATAAACAACCCCCGACCGTGAGCCAAAACTCCTTACCTCCCGCAAGTATCTGGTCCCTGATTATAACAGTTCCGAGTTCCGAGTTCCGAGCAGGACCTACATCGTCCATCGTCTATCGTCCATCGTCCATGTGGAAACCCCGGCACATATAGGACAATCGTGCTACAATTCAATCAGGATGTGTAACCGTGATGCTAGACTGGGGCGTGCTCACCTGTGAAAGGCGCGTTTGGGAATAGCTGCGCCAAAGGGTGCATGGTCTACTTCGTGGCGCTAGTCGTCATCGTGGCTATTACGATGTTCGGGCTGGGCGGTATATCCGCGCGCTTCGGGGGCAACAGCCAGCAACCCGCGAAGGTGCAAAGCACGCAGAATTCCCAGGACACACAGCAGGCGAACTCGAACATTCCGCCCGACTCGCTGAGTGTGGCCCCTCAACCCACGCAGGGCCAGGTGATACCCAATATCGTGGTACCTGACGGCAGCAACCAGGCGAATGTGCCGGGCGGCGGCTCCGTGCCACAACCTATACCTACATTTACGCCTGTGCCGCCCCTGCCTGCAGTGAACGTTCAGCCCACGGTGCCGGTGCCCTCAGGCATCCCCCCTGATAGCGCGCAGGTCGTGCCCGAGGTGGCGCCGCAGGTGTATACCTCCCTGGAGGCGCAGGGTGGGGTGATAACCGGGGAGGCCTCGACGCCGTTCTACGTTGTGCAACCGGGCGACACTTTGTCGCAGATTGCGCAAGGGATGGGGGTGGACGTAAATGCCCTTGTTAGTGTAAATAATCTGGGGGACGATTTGATCTACCCGGACCAGGTGCTCTATTTGCCCTTCAACGTGGGAGGCCAGGCTCCACCACCGTCGGACGTCCAACCCCAGCCCCAGCAGCCTGCTCCGACGCCCGCGAGCCAGGGCGGACAGGGCGGCCCAGGCGACTCGGATGGCCCCTTGAGCCCGGTAGAT
>JAXDKH010000155.1:0-29254 GCA_034667185.1 Chloroflexia bacterium
AGCCGAGGCCCGCTATCAGCAGAAACAACGCTAGCAACAACCCACCGTTGGCAAACACGCCCGAATTGGCCTCCACCGCGCCCACGACGCTACCTATCTGGCGCAGGTTGGTGAAGCCGGTCATGCCGTACAGCCACGCCATGCCGTACACCAGTATGGCGGTGGAGAAGATGCCAAGCAGGAAGTACTTGACCGCTGCTTCGTTCGACAACTTATCGCGACGGTTGAAGCCGGTCAGGATGTACACGCCGATGGACGATAGCTCGATGCCCACGAAGATAGTCGTCAGGTCTGAGGCACCTGCGGTGACCATCATGCCTACCGTGACCAGGGCCAGCACCGCGTAATACTCGCCCAGCGCCATGCCCCTGTCGCGGATGAACTGCGTGGAGAGGAGCACGGCCACAATCGCGGTGCCCAGGGCCAGCATCCTGAAGAAGAGGCCCAGGTTGTCCACCACCATCATGCGCCCGAAGCTCTCGGTCCCCGGCGTGACGAGGGTGAAGCCGAAGAGATACTGCGAGTTGTTGTCGAACATCAGCAGGCAGACGATGAGCGCCACCACGTACCCGACGATGCTCAACCCCGCCAGTATCCGCCCCTTATCCCCCGACCTCCCCCTGGTGAACAGGTCAGCAAAAATCACCAGGATCGAGGTGACGGTCACGATCAACTCAGGCAGTATAGTCCACAGGTCGGTATTCAGCCCGGCGTAATCTATTTGCATGAATGCGGTGCTCCTGGGGGAATTTGGGAATTGGAATTTCGAACTTAGAAGGTATTCAACAAATCCGAAATTCGAAATTCCAATTCCCAAATCGAATTATCATCTTCTACTTCAAGAACGTAAACAGGTCGGACAGGGCCATGGCGTTTGGTATTTGGGCGGTGACGGTGTGGAGCAGGGTCTGAGTGTTGGGGTGCAGCATCTCCAGCAAGGGGGCGGGGAAGATACCCATCAGTAGCGCCAGGGCCGCCAGTACGCCCAGGGTGGAAGTTTCTATCCAGTCGGCGTCCTTCACCGCTTCGTGGCCGTGTCCCTCCTGCGCGTTGGGCGTGAGCTTGCCGAACATCACGCGCTGGAACATCCAGAGCAGGTACCAGGCCGCGAGTATCACCACGAACGCGGTAATGGCCCCCACCACCCAGTCGGCGCGGAAAGCCCCCACCATCGTGAGGAACTCGCCCACGAAGCCGCTGAGGCCCGGCAGACCCACCGACCCCATCATCATGACCATGAACAACGCCGAGAAGCGCGGCATCGGCTTGGTTAGGCCGCCCATATCCGAGATCTGGCGGGTGTGCAGACGATTGTAAATCGCGCCCACGCACAGGAAGAGGCCGCCCGTCAACACGCCATGGGACAGCATCACGAAGACCGCGCCGTCGATGCCCTGTGTGGCGTCGCCCAGGTTGAGCTGGTTCAGCCACACGCCCGTGAACAGGCCCAGCGTCACGAAGCCCATGTGGCTCACCGAGGAGTAGGCCACCAGCTTTTTCAAGTCGGGCTGCACCAGCGACACCAGCGCGCCGTAGATGATCGCTATCACCGACAAGCCCACCATGACCCACGCGAAAGCGGCGGCCCCGGCTGGGGTGATAGGCATCGCGAACCTGATGAAGCCGTAAGCGCCCAGCTTGAGCATGACGCCCGCCAGGATGATTGAGCCAGCGGTCGGGGCTTCAACGTGGGCGTCGGGCAACCAGGTGTGTACGGGCCACATCGGCACCTTCACCGCGAACGCCGCCGCGAACGCCACGAAGACCCAGTTCTGGAAGTCGCGAGGGTCGTTCGGGCCGAGTTGCATTAGGGTCAATATGTCCAGCGTGTTGTGCTGTAAGTACTCCGCGATGATAGCCACCAGCATGAGGAGGGAGCCTGCCAGTGTGTACAGGAAGAACTTGATAGCAGCGTACACACGGTTGGAGGAGCCCCAGATGCCAATGATGAGTGCCATCGGCAGCAGCACCAACTCCCAGAAGATGTAGAACAGGAAGAAATCGAGCGACACGAACACGCCCAGCATACCCGTCTGGAGCACCAGCAGCGCGATATAATACTCTTTCACGCGCTTCTGGATCGGGTTCCACGACACCATAATGGCGATCAAGGTCAGCAGCGTGGTGAGCACCACCAACAGGATGCTAATGTTGTCCACTCCGAAGTGGTAGCCTATATTCAGTTCCGGTAACCACTGGAACTTCTCCTGCAAGTCAAAGGACGCAACGCCGCCGTTGCCGGAGGCCGGAGAAGTGATGTAGAAGATGAGGGCCACGATGGACAGCCCCAAATTGACCGCCGTACCGAGGGCCGCGAACTGCCCTATGCGCCTGCTGGGCCGCATGAACAGTATCGCCAGCGCCGTTATCAAGGGCAGGTATGTGATTACCGACAGGATCGGAAACCCCATTACGTTGTTTTCCACTAGCTCCTCCGGTTACTAGTTTCGAGTACCAAGTTCCGAGTTCCGAGTAGTTCTAAGCTCACTCGGAACTCGGAACTCTACTTTGGTAGGAATAGGACCAGGTACGTCACCAACCCTAGCAGGCCGATGCCTATAGCGAGCGCGTAACCTTGCACGAAGCCGGTTTGCAGCCGTTTCAGGCCGCCGCTACCCCAGCGTACCAGGCCCGCCATGCCATTAACCGCACCGTCAACCACTCGCTGGTCGAAGCGCCACAGGAAGTAGGCTATGCCCTTGCCGCCGTCCACGACCACCTTGTGATAAAACTCGTCGAAGTACCAGCGATTGAGCAGGGCGTTGTACAGCCAGGGCACGTTGCGTGACATGGCCTCCGGCAGGCCGCTGGGCCTGAAGTACATCAGCCACGCGAAGAAGATACCGGTCAGCGCCACCAGCGTCGAGATGAGCATGATTATCATCGTCGGGCCGGTGAAGCCTGGCGCGATGTGCACTCCACGCTCCAGGGCGGGAGCGAACACAGGCTCTATGAAATAGTGGAACAGACCCGCGTCGGGTGGCACGCCCACGAACCCTATCAAGGCCGCGGGTATCGCCAAAATGATGAGCGGCCAGGCCATGAGGGGTCGTGACTCATGCGGGTGTACGTCTTTGGGCACGTTGTCCTTGCCATGGAACACCGTGAAGACCAGCCGGAACATGTAGAAGGCCGTCAGGAAGCTACCCGCCGTGAGCAGCGCGCCCACTACGAAGTTACCCCGCAGGATCGCGTTGCCTATAATCTCGTCCTTCGACCAGAAGCCCGCCAGCGGTATCATACCGGCGTTGGCGGCCGCCCCAATCAGGAACGTCCAGTAGGTTATCTTCATCTTGCCCGCTAGCTGACCCATCTTGCGGATGTCCTGCTCGCCGTGCATGCCGTGGATCACCGAGCCGGAGCCAAGGAAGAGCAGGCCCTTGAAGAAGGCGTGGGTCATCAGATGGAAGATAGCCGTGGCCCACGCCCCTACCCCCAGCGCCGCGAACATATAACCCAGTTGCGACACGGTCGAGTAAGCCACCACGCGCTTGATGTCGTTGTTGGTGATGGCTATCGTGGCTCCCAGCACCGCCGTAGTCGTACCGATAATCGCTACGACCAGCAGGGCTGTGGGAGACAAGGAGAAAATGGGGTTGAGGCGGGCCACCATATAGATACCCGCCGTGACCATCGTCGCCGCGTGTATGAGGGCGCTCACCGGGGTGGGGCCTTCCATGGCGTCGGGCAACCAGACGTGCAGCGGGAACTGCGCCGACTTACCCATAGCACCCATGAACAGCAGCAGCGATATGACGGTGGCGTTACCGAGCGTCATCGGGTCGTTGGCGATGGCCTGGAACACGTCGGTGTACTTGAGGCCGGGGGTGCGGTTGAAGAAGTTCGTGAAGATGAGCAGGATACCGAGCGCGAAGCCGAAGTCGCCTATGCGGTTGACAATGAAGGCTTTCTTGGCGGCGTCGCTGGCCGATTTCTTCTGGTACCAGAAGCCAATCAGCAGGTAGGAGGAGAGGCCCACCGCTTCCCAGCCGAAGAAGAGCAGCAGGAAGTTGTTGGACATGACCAGCATCAACATGCTGAAGACGAACAGGGGCAAATACGCGAAGAAGCGGGCGAAGTCGGGGTCGTCGGCCATGTACTCCAGCGAGTAGACGTGCACCAGGAAGCCCACCGACAGCACAACCATCAGCATGATAGCCGTAAGCGGGTCCACCAGGAAGGCTATGTCAACCTTGAAGTCGCCGGAGGGTATCCAGGTGTAGAGGGTGTACTGGAAGGGCGCGGCGTGCGGATCGGCGTTCATCCGCATGGCGACATCGATGAAGGCTACGACAGCAGCCAGGAACGACAGCCCCACCAGGCCCACCCCGATAAGCCCGGCGGTCTTGCCCAGGCGTCGCCCGAACAGCCCGTTGATGATGAAGCCCAACAACGGCAGCGCGGGAATTATCCAGATGTAATTGAGGATAAACGGCTCGGGCAGCGTATGAGCCGCCCCTCCTGCCGCTTCCTCCGCCTGCGCCGCTATCGTAAATAGGCCCTGAAGCATGAGTTCCTCCATTTGGGATTTCGAATTTCGGAATTCGGATTTGTTGGATACCAGCTAAATCCGCAATTCGCAATCCCAATTCCCAAATTCCTAATCATTCCTTCATTATGTCTATATCGGTGGTGTCGACCGTCGGCTTCTGGCGGACGAGGGCTATGATGATGGCGAGGCCCACGGCGGCTTCGGCGGCGGCTATTGTTACCACGAAGACCACGAAGTTCTGGCCCGCCATGGAGTTTAGCTGCACGCCGAACGCTATCAGCGCCAGGTTCACCGCGTTCATCATCAGCTCCGCCGACATGAATATCACCAGGATGTTGCGGCGGGTGAGCACCCCTATCATGCCTATGCTGAACAGCAGCGCGCTTATCAGCAGGAAGAACGCCAGCGGTACCCCGGTTGTTTGTGACACGGTAGACATTATCTGCTACTCCAAAGCACGAACTATCTGCTTATCTGCGCGGCCCGGCAGGTCCTGCAGGCTCTACTTCAACGCCCGACGTGGTGCCCTCGCCTTCGCCGCTGGGTTGCTGCACAAGCGGGTATTCGACGTCGTTGGTGTACATATCGGAGGTGGCGCTCCTGCCCAGGGCGGGCAGCAGCTTCTTCTCAACCTGCTCTTCCTGCGGCGAGTTGGACACCGAACGGCGGCCCACAGAGATGCCAACGGAGGGGATTATCTCCTCCACCTCCAGCGGCTCTTCCTTGCGCGCAAGCACGATAGCTCCAAGCACCGCCATGAGCAGGATGAGGGAGGCCACTTCAAAGGGGAAGAGGAACTGGGTGTAAAGCGTCTGCCCCAGTGCCTGCACGTTGCCGCCCACCGCAAGCACCTGCTCGGCGCTCCAAACGACGGTCTGGTTGCCGATGATGTCGCCTATGTTGGCTTCGCTCGGCACCCGGCTGAAGAGAATAACGGTGGTCAGTTCTACCGCCAGGATCAGGCCGACAGGCCACGCAGCTATCATCTGCGCCGTGTGTATGCCGCCCAGCTTGGGGCCCTCCCTCAGGTTCAGGAGCATGATCACGAAGAGGAACAGGACCAGTATCGCGCCGGTGTACACCAGCACCTGCAGCACGGCCAGGAACTCGGCCCCCAGCATCACGTACATGATTGCAAGCTGGAAGAAGGTGACCACCAGCCACAGCGCCGAGTGCACGGCATCGCGCCGCGTGATCATCATCACCGAGGCGATCACCGCCAGGCCCGCCACCGGGAAGAACACCAGCTGCCCTAGCGTCAATGGTATGTCTATCCCGAATACTTGCATCGTTGACTGCCCCTCCTAGTTCTGAAACGTGAAACGTGAAACGTGATGCGGCATATGTTATTGGGTACGTGATTGGCCGATGCCTTGCCCTACGGGACCCTATTCCCCTGTCATCCTGAGCGTAGCGAAGGATCAGTAGCCCATGTTTGACCATTCCTAATAATGCAACAATGTTCCTCTTGCCGTCATAATCCCCGATGTTGATGACTCTAGTTTACCCACCTGATCCTTCGCTACGCTCAGGATGACAAGTCGTCTCTTGATTCTGACTATCCCAGCGCGGCTGCATTCACGAACCAACCATAGCAAGCCGCATCACGTTTCACGTTTCACGCTTCAGCTTCATGACCCCTTCTGCCCGATCTCCGAACGGTTCTGTTCCTCGTCGTAAGCGGCGGCACCCTGGCCTGTCTTCTCGGCGGTCGCCGGGCGGCCTATCTGTGTGGGGCGGGTGGTGGCACCTAT
Source organism: Chloroflexia bacterium (assembly GCA_034667185.1). Lineage (GTDB taxonomy): Bacteria > Chloroflexota > Chloroflexia > QHBQ01 > JADMIH01 > JADMIH01. The sequence continues at coordinate 6,247 of JAXDKH010000155.1, forward strand.
GGGAGTGCCTGCGCCTACACCCGTGATGTCGTTGATACCCGCGAGACCTGCTTCGCGCGCTTGCTTGTCGAGGCGCACGTTCAGCTCGGCCATGTAGGTCTTGCCCAGGTTCAGCAGCTTCTCCTTCTCGTAGATCGTCGCGCCGCGGTTGTCGGTCGCCATCTCGAAGTGGTGGCTCATCACGATAGCCTCCACCGGGCAGACCTCCACGCACAGGCCACAATAGAGGCAGCGCGTCTCGTTGATCTCGTAGTAGTAAGAGATCTTCTTCGAGCGCGGCTCAAGCGGGTCGATACCTTTGAGGTAGTAGTGCTCGAACGGGTGCCACTCATCGCGGTGGTCGGCGTCCGGCTGCTCGTCCTCCACCACACCTATCGTGATGCAATCCACCGGGCAGACCTGGGGGCACAGCCCACAGCCCACGCACTTCTCGCGCCCCGTCTCCGGGTGCGGCAGCAGGCCCACGGCCCCACGAAACCGCGGCGAAAGCTCCCGCATCGCGTCGGGGTACTCCACCGTCACGGTCGGCCTGAAAAACTGCCTCAGCGTGACGAAGAACCCGCCGACCTGGTTTACTAAGTCTCCCATTTCGTCTCCTAGCTTACGCGTTACGCGTCACCTCTACCGTTCTTGCTTCCCCTTCGATTGTGCCACGCCCGCCGTGGACGTTGCGCACCAGGATCACCTGGCGGTCCACCAGCACGGGGCGCTCGGCCTTGCCGAACCAGCTAAGCCCTGCCATACGCGACACGCCTAGCAGCGTCAGTATACCCAGCACCACCTGTATCGCCACGATGATCCACCAGCCCCACCAGCGGTCTGCATATTCTTGCACCGAGATGCCCGGCGGGAAGATGAGCAGCTTGAGCACCGAGATGATAAGGATGTTCGCCAGGGTAGCGGGCAGGAAGACCTTCCAGCACAGCCCCATAAGCTGGTCGTAGCGGAAGCGCGGAAGGGTCCACCGCAGCCAGTAATAAACGAAGATGAATACCGCTATCTTGAGGACCAGCCAATGCAGACCCGAACCGAGCAAGCCGCTGATAAACGGCAGGTCGATGTAAGGGGCTACCCCAATCGCGGGCTGGTCGAACCAGGAGGCGAAGGGCGAGGTAAAGCCTCCCAGGAAGCAGACCGAGGTGATGGCCGACACCGTGAGCATGCCGATATACTCGCCCAGGAAGTAGAGGCCGAAGCGGATGCCGCTGTACTCCGTATGGTAGCCGCCCACAAGCTCGGACTCGGCTTCCGGCAGGTCGAACGGTGTGCGGTTGGTCTCGGCGATGGCCGAGGTGAGAAATACGAAAAAGGCCACCGGCTGCAACAGGATAAACCAGATGCCGGGCTGGGTGGGGTTGTGGAACAGCGGGTGCTGCGCGGACGTGATGCCCACCAGGTCAAGCGTGCCCGACATGATGAAGACGCCGATGAGCGAGATGCCCAGCGTGATTTCGTAGCTGATTACCTGGGAGGAGGAGCGCAGGCCGCCCAGCAGCGAATACTTACTGTTGGAGGACCACCCGCCCATGATGAGTCCGTACACACCAAGGGAAGACATCGCCAGGATGAGCAGGATACCCACGTTCACTTGCGCGATAGGCCAGCCTATCTGCTGGCCGAACAGGTCTATGTAGCCCGGTTGGTTGCGGCTGGGACCCCACGGTATGACCGACAGCGCGCCCAGGGCCGCGAACGTAGCCACCACCGGCCCGAGGAAGAAGACGATCTTATCGGCCTTGGTCGGCACCGTGTTCTCTTTGACGAGCATCTTGAGCAGGTCGGCGAAGCTTTGCAGCAAACCTATGGGTCCCGCCCTGTTCGGTCCCTGCCGCGCTTGCATGTGGGCCGCTACCTTGCGCTCGAAGTACACAAGGAAAGCCACGAGCACCATGCCCACGTTCACGATAACGAAGGCCAGTATAGCTCTGAGCAAAATCAACCAGAATTCCATATCGGGTCCCCTCTAGAAGCAAGAAGTAAGTCGAGCGAGGTCGCTAACACCCCTTACTTCATACCGGCTGAATCCTTGTATCGAGCACGTTGGCCGTAGCCACGGGCTGGAACTCGCGCATGCTGTCCATGGTGCGGTTTGGGGCGGGCTGCACGCGCAACGCGACCGCCTTGCGGCCTCCGGTGGTGTCGCTGGCTATCCGGTGCCGCAACTGCCGCACGGTGGCGTTCGTGCCATACTGCTCCAGCGTGAAAGCGAGGAAGGCGCGACCCTGCGGTATGCGGTCGTACACCAGCGCCACCGCGTTGATGGTCTCGCCGCCGTCCACTCCATCAGCAGTGACCAGCACCGGCATTTCATCGAGGATACCGAGAGGCCCTGCGTCCGCCGTGTTGATGTGCAGGCGGGGGGTCGGCTCGACGCGGCTCAGGCCGTAGCTATGGCGGCTGAGGGTGCCCGTCCTGAACGGGAAGAGGCTGAACCCTACCGTTGCAAGGAGCGCGCCCCCGGCGGCCTGCGTCTCGGCACCGGCGGTGCTGTGCGAACCCGCTACCGTGCCCTGCTGCCGCTCCGTCCACATCTTCGCCTTGCCGCTTGAGGTGGCAAAGCCGTCGGTGTAGAGCACGGGCGAGCCGGGGCTGAGGCGGTCAGTGCAGGGCCACATGAGGCTCTTCACCTTTAGCTGCTTGTAAGACACGGCGGCGGGCATCGGGATAGCATCGTCTATGAACTCGGTCATGTCGAGGCGCGAGTAGCTCATACCGGCGTACTGCGGCACCACACGTGCGATCTCAGCAAAGACGTTCAGCGGGTCGCGGCCCGGCATCGGCACGCCCAGGCGCTCACCAATGCCGGTGATGATCGTCAGGTCGGGCTTGCTCACGCCCACCGGCTCGATAGCCTGGCGGACGCGCTGCACCCGGCGCTCGGCGTTGGTGAAGGTGCCTTCCTTCTCGGCATAGGAAGAGGCGGGCAGTATCACGTCGGCAATCTCGCCGGTCTCGTTCATGAATATGTCCTGCACCACTAGGAAGTCTAGCTTCTCCAGGGCGGCTCGCACGCGGGCGCTGTCCCATTCCTCCGTTGTGAGCGCCGGGTTGGAGCCCACGACCCACATCGCCTTGATATCGCCCGTGTCGGCGGCGTTGAGCATGCCCAGCAGGTCCAGGCCCGGCTCGGAAGGCACTTCGGGTGCCTTGCGGTCCATGTTAGCGGTCCAAAGCTCTTCCATCACGCGGGCGTTGTCGGCGTTCACGGGCCGGTAGCCGGGGAAGTAGCCGGGCTGGGCACCCATGTCGTTCGCGCCCAGGCAGTTGGTATCGGCCACCAGCGGGTTCACGCCCGCGCCCTCGCGTCCGATATTGCCGGTAGCCAGCGCGAGGTTAGTGAGGGCCGCCACCGCACGCGGGGTTATCGTGTACGAGCCGTCAGCCGGGAAGACTATCGTAGAGGGCGGGAAGCCGCGCTCCGGCTTGTTCACGACGTAATTGACCTGACCGCTGCCGTTGCTGCTAGCGTCGGCGGTGGTGCTCCCATGACGCTCACCGCTTGCCACGTCCCCGCCCGCCGCCAGCATCATCAATGGCAGGTTGCTGGGGTGGGTGCGGCTCTCCAGCGGCTCAGGCCCGGTGTCGAGGCCGCCCGTCGCGTACAGATAGGCGGCGGCCCTGATGTCGTTAGCCTCTACCCCCGTGGCGCTGCTTACCGCCTCCAGCGAGAAATCGGCCCCACGCAGAGCCTCTACATACCCGGCCACGTTATCGGCCTTTGCCTCAACAGCCGCCTGGTCGATCAGCCCGGCGTCGAGTATGACGCGGGCGATGCCGTTGACCAGTAGTTCCTCGGTGCCCGCGTGCGGGGCCAGCCAGAGAGTAGACCAGTCGCACATCTTCGTCCAGCGCGGGCTGACCACGATCAGCTTCTTGCCCATGAGGCGCACCATTCGCTGTAGCTGGTAGGCGTACACCGGGTGCGTCTCGTAGATGCTGTCGCCTATGGTGAGCACGCAACCGGCCTTCTGGCGCGTGTCGAGGAAGTTGTTGGTGGGCGCGGCGTACCCCAGCATCTCCCGGAGCACTTCCAGGGCGGGGGCCTCGTGGCTGCGGCCGTCATAATCGATGTTGTTGGTGCCGAGACCCAGGCGAGCCACCTTCTGCAAAGCGTAATTCTCTTCGTTGGTGATCTTGGGGGAAGCGATTACGCCAAGCTGTCCCTTGTACTCGTTCAGACGCGAGGCCACATAATCGAGGGCCTCGTCCCATGTAGCCATCATAAGCTTGCCGTCGCGACGGATGAGGGGGGTGCTCAGGCGGCTGTTAGAGTTGATGTAGTCCTGCCCGAAGCGGCCCTTGACGCAGGTGCGGCCATCGTTGAGGCCCAGGGCGTCGTCGGAGCGCACTTCCCAAATCTGGTTGCGGGTGGAGCCTAGCTTTATCGTGCAGCCCACCGAGCAGGAGTTGCAGGTAGTCTCGGTCTTGCGCTGCCACCAGTGGTGCTCAAGCGTCATCCTGCCGTTGTAGAGGCGGCTGGAGAGGGCACCCACCGGGCACAATTCCACGCACTGCCCGCAGGACACACAGGGCGTCTCGAGCAGCGACTTGCCGAAGGGCGCGTCAATCAGCGACTCCAGGCCGCGCTCTACAATCGCCAGGGCGGTAGCGCCAATAACCTCGTCGCACTCGCGCACGCAACGGCCGCACATAACGCAGCGGTCGCGGTCGATGTCAATCGCGGGGGAGAGTCGTTCGGCGGGGCGCACCACCTTCGGGCGGCGCGTGTCGGTGCCCGTTACACCGTATTCGTAGCCGTAGTCTTGCAGGCGGCAGTCGCCGTTCGCCTCGCAGATGGGGCAGTCTACGGGGTGGTCGGTATCCAGCGCCTCCATAATCATGTTGCGCTGCTGCCAGACACGCTCGTTGATGGTGCGCACTTCCATGCCGTCGGTCACGGGGGTGGAGCAGGAGGTAACAAGCTCGAAGCCCCGACGCCCCGATACCTCAACCACACACATGCGGCAAGCGCCAAATGCCCGCAAGCCCGGTATGTAGCAAAAATTGGGGATCTCCTGCCCGACCATGCGGCAGGCGTCCCACACGTATGTGTTGGCGGGCACCTTCACCGGCACCCCGTCTATAATGACCGTTACTTCCTTGGCGTCTGCCATTAGCTGCTCCTCGAATCTGGTTCAGTGGATTCGAAATTACTTACCGGGTGCTATTCTGTTATGTTGTGCTGTGAGTGCAAACAATCAAGCTATCGCCTTACCGCGGCACCCCGCGTATTCGCCGGAGCTGCCCCCGCGCCGCTGCCATTCCCCTTGGTGTACTGGTTACCATAGGGTATGGCGCTCAACTGCTGGCGGTAGCGCTCTCCGATGCGGGCAGGCAAGAACCGTTCCTCGACGGTTATCATGTGGATGGGGCAGGTGCCGGTGCGGCAAATCTTCTGGTTGATGTGCTCCTCGAACTCGTCCAGGAAGTAGCGCAGGCCACCTAATAAGGGTAGCGGTGCCGTCTGGCCGAGGCCGCACAGCGACATCTCTACAACGTGGTCGCTCCACTTCATCATGATCGGGATGTCTTCGGGCTTGCCGCCGCCCAACGCTATGCGGTCCACCATGTGCAACAGGTTCTTGGTGCCTATCCGACACGGCACGCACTTGCCGCACGACTGGTAGCGATTGAACCGGCCAAAATAGCGGCTCATGTCCACGATGCAGGTGCGGTCGTCATATACCACGTAGCCGCCCGAGCCCATCGTGCCGCCGTACTTGTCGAGCGAGTCGAAGTCCATGATCACGTCGAGGTACTGGTCGGGCATGCAGCCGCCGGAGGGCCCCCCCGTCTGTATCGCCTTGAACGGGTGCCCGTCCAGCGTACCCCCACCGCAGACCTCCACAAGCTCGCGCATCGTGCGGCCCAACGGCAGTTCGTACACACCAATCGTCTTGATTGAGCCCATCAGCGTGAACAGCTTGGTGCCTTTGCTCTTCTCGGTGCCGATAGCGGAGAACCACTGCGGCCCGTTCACCACGATATGGGGCACGCAACTGATCGTCTCGGTGTTGTTCACCACCGTGGGCAGGTTGAACAGGCCAGCCTCCACCGACCGGGGCGGCTTTGTGCGGGGCATGGCGCGCTTGCCCTCGATGCCGAACATGAGGGCCGAAGCCTCCCCGGAGATGTACGCGCCACCGCCCATCTGCACGTCCATGTGGCACGAGAAACCCGAGCCCATGATGTTCTCGCCCAGCAACCCGGCGGCGTACGCCTGTTGCACGGCTATCTTGGTGCGGTGGATCGCCAGAGGATACTCGTCGCCCACGTAGATGTAGGCCCAGGGAGTGCCCACCGCGTATGCCTGGATGATGAGGCCCTCCACTATCTGGTGCGGGTCGCCTTCGTGCAGTACGCGGTCCTTGAACACGTTCGGCTCGCCCTCGTGCGAATTGCAGATGACGTACTTGGGCGCCTTGCGGGCCTTGCGACCACCCGCCCACTTGGTGCCGGTGGGGAAGCCCGCGCCTCCTCGACCCCTCAGCCCCGAGTCCGAGATCATCTGGATCAGGTCGTCCGGGCTGATACCGGAGAGCACCCGTTTCAAAGCCTCGTAGCCGCCGCGAGCTATGTAATCGTCAATAGACTCCGGGTCGATGTAGCCCAGGTTGCGGCCCACCATGCGCTGCTGGAGCTTCCAGAAATCAAGCTCCTTAGCGACCGGGATGCCGCGCACGCCCAACTCCGCCCCGTCCCACTCCTCGGTGCCATAGATGCACACAGCCAGGTCGGGTCGCAGGTCGTTCAGCTCAAGCACGCTATGAAGCAAATCCTCAACCTTGTCAGCGGTGACGTGCGCGTAGGAGATGCGAGGCATACCCGGCAGGATGATGTCCACCTGCGGCTCCAGGTAGTGAGTGCCCATTGGCCCCGCCCGACGCACTAACGCCTTCACATCATTGGCGGACAACCAGCGCCGAATCTCCTCGAACGTGGCGACCACCCCATGCGCCACCGACGACGAGCCCCACGGCACGATGATCACCGGCACCTCGGCCTGCGTCATCGTGGCCTGCCAGCGCCGCCGCGCCGCCTGCTGCCGAGCCTCAAACTGCTCGCGCGTGACCTGCGTGCGCTGCCTGACATCTATGGGGTAATAGTGTGCTACTTCGCTCATTCTTTACTCCGTGGCGGACGATGGACGATAGACGAGGGACGATGGCTAATGGCTGGTCACTTCTATCGGCTGTCGTCTATCGTCCGTTCTAGCTCTGGCTTACCGAACCGCTACCACCTGGCCCACCTGTGCCGGGGGTGGGCGGCATGTCCTGTATGGCTTGCTCCACACCGGGTAGGGGCGTGGTGTTGGAGGCGGCGCTGCCTACCCCCGCGGGCATGAACTGTGCCACCTCGTAGCCCTCGTATAACTCGTCCAGGGTGGGGCCGAAGCCGTGGTTTTGCTCGTAATGAAGGTGCCCACCGGTCAGGTTGTCGCCAACAGGTGTTTCGTCGCCCGCCTCGTACCACTGGGTTAGTATAGCGTCCATCTTCTCGGGTGTCACAAACGTGTAGAATGTGCCCTCTATGTCCACCAGCGGGCCGAGGTCACACGCGCCGAGGCAAATAGACTGCGGCTCGAATGTGAAGAAGCCGTCCGCGCTGGTGTCGCCCGGACCCACGTCCAGACGGTTTTCTATCGCCTCGCGTATCTGCCCCGCACCCCTCACATAGCAGCTTGTGCCTTCGCACGTCATAATGACGTGCCCGCCGCGCGGCGTGTAGCGGAAGAAGGAGTAGAAGGTGATCACGCCGTACACTTCGGCGGCAGTCAGACCTAATTCGACCGCCATCTGCTCGGCGGCGTCCTGCGTGATGTACCCGAACTTGACCTGCATCTCCTGCAACACCGGGATCATCGCCTCTACAGGGTCCACATGCTTGTAGCGGGCCACGATGGCGCTAATCTGGTCGGGCGGGATGGCGCGTCCGGGGCTGATCGCTGTGCTATCGGCCAACGGCTGGATAGGCGCGCGCTCCTCATAGGGAGCCAGGTCGCCACTGCGCACGTGGCTCAGGTCCGACCCCATGTGCGCGTCCTGGTCCGGCCTGCTCGAGTCGTTATACCCTGTAGCATCCCTCTCCTCGCCTGGTCGTGCTGAGCCGGTCAACTCGTATGCATCTCTAGGTGCGCCGCCCTGGTCGTCGTTCATCTACTGCTCCCCTTTGGGAAATTACTAATTACTAATTACAGGAGAGTTACCGTAATTAGTAATTAGTAATTTCTCACCTACCTGTCTACTTCCCCTACCACGATGTCGATTGAGCCGATATTGGCCACCACGTCGGCTACCATCGCGCCCTCGGACATGATGGGCAGCACTTGCAGGTTCACGAAGGAAGCGGCGCGGGAGCGTGCGCGGTACGGGTGGTTCTCGGCGTTGGACACAATGTACCAGCCTAGCTCTCCCTTCGGTGACTCGACAGCTGAATAGTACTCGCCCACCGGGGCGCGGAAGCCGTGGATCACCAGCACGAAGTGACGCTGCATCGCCTCGATGGAGGTCATAGTCTCTTCTTTGGAGGGTAATGCCACGCGGATGTCCTGAGTCATGACGGGGCCGCCGGGTAGCTGGTCCATCGCTTGCTGGATTAGCTTCACGCTCTGGCGCATCTCTTCCATGCGCACCAGGAAGCGGTCGTACACGTCGCCGTGCGTGCCAATCGGTATCTCAAAGTCGAGGCGGTCGTAAGCGGCGTACGGGCGGGCCTTGCGCACGTCGTAAGCCACACCCGAACCACGCAAGGTCGGCCCCGTCGCGCCCCACTGTATGGCATCTTCCGCCGACATGACGCCCACGCCCTTCACGCGGCGCAGGAAAATCGGGTTCTCGGCCAGCAGCGTGTCGTACTCCTTGAGCCGCCCAGGCATGATCTTGACGAACTCGGCAACCTTGTCCAGGAGGCCGGGCGGTATGTCCTTGGGGAAGCCGCCCACCCGCTGCGCGTTCAACGTCAGGCGTGCGCCGGTCTGCGCCTCAAGGATATCGAGTATGAGTTCCCGTTCGCGCATGGCGTACAGGAAGACCGTGATGGCTCCCAGGTCCATGACGTGCGTGCCGAGCCACAGCAGGTGAGAGGCGATACGTTGCAACTCGGAGAACATGACGCGCAGGTACAGCGCCCGCTCAGGCACCTCGATGCCCATCATCTCCTCGACCGTCTGCACGAAGGCCAGGTTGCTGGTAAAGGCCGCCACGTAGTCCATGCGGTCGGTCCAGGGCACGAACTGGTTGTACATGCGGTATTCGCCCAGCTTCTCGATGCCCCGGTGCAAATAACCGAGGTCGGGGATGCACTTGCGCACCACCTCGCCGTCAAGCTCCAGCAGCACGCGCAACACGCCATGCGTCGAAGGGTGCTGCGGCCCCAAATTGAGCGACATAGTCTCGCTCGCCCCATAAGCCGAAGCATCAGCAGTGAGCGGCCCTATACCCGTCCTAACAACCGCCTGGTTCACCTCGGTCCCGTCCGTCTTCCGCCCCGTCTCCGGGTCCAACTCGCGGTCCAGGTCTCGTTCTTCAATAGCCATAGTTCCCCCTTGCGGGGAATTCCTAATTCTCAATTCTTAATTGGGTTTGCCACCTTTCGGGATCTCAATTAAGAATTAAGAATTGAGAATTAGGAATTCTCTTTCATGAAGTGTAAGTTCCGTAGCCGGCCAGCGGGTAGTCTTTGCGGAGTGGGAAGCCTTCCCAATCTTCGGGGAGGAGGATGCGGCGCAGGTCAGGGTGGCCCTCAAATACGACCCCGAACATGTCGTAAGCCTCACGCTCTTCCCAGTTGGCGGCCTTCCACACGCCCGTGAGCGTGGGGCACGGCTCGCCGTCGGCCACTCCTACCTTTACCCGCAGCATATGGTTCTGGCTCATGCTATACAGGTGCGACACCACGTCGAAGCGCTTGGGGCGAGCCGGGTAATCGACAGCCGTCAGGTCGGTGAGGAAATCGAACTCCAGACCGGGAGTGTCGCGCAGAAAGCGGCAAGCAGCCACGTAGTGCTCCTTGTGCAGCCGGACCATCACCTGGTCGCGGAACGAGCTAACCGCCTCTATCGCCTCCGGCATGCTCTGCCGCAACGCAACCACCGCCACGTTCTGCTCCGGGTCCACCCCCTCCGGCGGCCCAACGTATTTCCCTCGGAACGGCACGTAATCAGCCATAGTACCTCCAGTGGTTGGTGGTTAGTGGCGAGTGGTTAGTAGGAAGGCAAGTCAGAAGCTCTGTGCTAACCACTAACCACCAACCACTAACCACTTCCTCAAGCCTTCTTCTTCGCGGGCGCAGGCGTAGTGCGGGCAACTGTGCGGGCCTGCACCTTCTCCTGCAGCTTGAGTACGCCGTAGAAGATCGCTTCGGGGTTGGGCGGGCAGCCGGGGATGTAGATGTCCACCGGCACCACCTCATCGATGCCCTGCACCACAGCGTACGTGGGGAAGGGGCCGCCGGAGGAGGCGCAGTTGCCCACCGCGATGCACCACTTCGGCTCGGCCATCTGGTCCCACACCGTGCGCATGACCGGGGCGAACTTCTTGGTGACCGTGCCGCACACCATCATCACGTCGCTCTGGCGGGGCGAGAAGCGGTACAGCATGCCGAAGCGCTCCAACATGTCGAACCGCGAGATGCCCACGGCCATCATCTCAATGGCGCAGCAGGCCGTACCCAAGATGAGCGGCCACATCGAGTACCTGTGCGCCCAGTTGAACAGGAAGTCGGCGGTCGTAGTGACGACGCTGGGGCGAAATCTATTTACTAAGAGACCCAATCGAGGGCTCCTTTCCTCCAGGCGTATATGTACGCCACAAACAGGAGAGCTATAAATGTCAGCATTTCTATGAACCCGTACCAGCCTATCGCGTTGAACGACACGGCCCACGGGTAGAAGAACACGGCTTCTATATCAAATACCACGAAGAGCATTGCGATGACGTAGTAACGGATCGTGTAGCGCTGCTGGGCCTCACCGATGGGGGGCATACCCGACTCGTAGGCGACGCCCTTGATGGGGTTGGGGTTGTTGGGGCGGAAGAGCATGGGGATGAACATCATGCTCACGGCCAGGCCGATGATGAGCTGGAAGAAGATGAGGATAATCAGCCAGTTAGCCTGGTTGTCCCGAACGGCGGTCTCGGCTGCCGCCTGGGCTGTGGGAGTAGCTTGAGCTAACACGTCCAAGAACACCATACTCTCTCCTCCTGGCCTCCACATGCACATCTATGTGCGTGTCCGCGTCCACCGCCCTGCTCTATTGTAATTTATATCACAATCTGGTCTACTCGGCAAGGTGTCCGTGCATAAAGACTTTGAGCAAAATCTGCCGGGCTACATGTGATACGCAGGAGCATACTCGACGCGCCGCGTTTATCTGCAAGGTTCGGGCCAACGTACCCTCTTGTTGCGGCGTTGGCGCAATCTGTTGGTGTATGTTGGTAAAGGGATAGATAGGTGGACCGGAGCTGGAGCAAAATAGGATCTTTGCACCCTATTCCCGTTTGTCATTCTGAACCCTTCGGCTACGCTCAGGGTAAACTCCGTGAAGAATCTCGTCCTTCAGCACATGGCACCACTTTTCGTGTAGCGGGACTCTCCCATAGGAAAGCCAAAGCCAGCACCCCGCGGGCCGGCTCGTTGAACTTATCGAACCTGCCGTGCTGCTCCCTCCGAAACGGGTTCCTTGGCATGCTGCCCCTCCTTTGAGGTGGCCTCGGTCACGCTGCTACCGTCCTGGGCTGCCGTAGCTCCTATCGCATCGCGTGAGGCAGGAACGGCACCGTTGGCGGGGCTGCCATCCACGCGCTCCACGAGCATCTGGCCCCGTTCCCGCAACTCCGATAGCTCCAGTTCCATCCGCCTGGTGCGGTAGAGCACTTCCTCAGTGATACGGCGACCAGCGGCTATCAGGTCGGCGAGCAGGCCGATGAGCATTATCTGGAAACCAAACACCAGCGCGATGAGGGTGACGATGGTGGTGGGCGTATGGTGCTCGAAGGTCTGGCGGAAGTTCCATTCCTCCTGAAGGAAATAATGCAGCAGCAGCTTGATGGTCCCAATCGCGGCGAGGGCCAGCAACACGGACCCAATGTAGAAGAAGACCTTCAGCGGCTCGTACAGGGCGTATATGCGCACTATAGTCGCACCGGACCGCTTGACGTAGTCGAAGACGCCGCGCACCAGTCGGGAGGGGCGAGTCACATTGTTGGTGCGCACGGGCACGCTCGTGATTTTGATGTTCTTTTTGCCCGCCTGCACGATGGTTTCCAGCGTGTAGGTGTATTTGGTTATGACCGTGATACGGAGGGCCGCCTCGCGTGAAAGTGCGCGGAACCCGCTAGGCGCGTCGGGGACGGAGGTGCCGGAGGCCTGGCGCACCACCCAGCTACCCATCACCTGCAGCAGCTTCTTGAGTGGCGAAAAGTGCTCTATCTGGCGCACCTGCCGGTCGCCTATCACCATGTCGGCCTCGCCACGCAGGATGGGGGCGAGGAGGTCGGGGATCATCTGGTTGGGGTACTGGTTGTCGCCGTCGGTGTTGACGATGATGTCGGCACCGAGACGCAGGCACGCGTCCAGGCCGGTCTGGAAGGCCGCCGCCAGCCCTTTGTTGCCGTTGTGCCGCACTACGTGGTTCACCCCGAGGCTGTGGGCCACCTCCACCGTGCGGTCGGTCGAGCCGTCGTCAATGACCAGCGTCTCGATAACATCCACGCCGGGGATCGACCTGGGGATATCGCGCAGCACATCAGGCAGCGTTGCCTCTTCGTTCAGGCACGGTATCTGGACAATGACCTTCATGAGGACTTCACTCCACTCCACTCCACTCGGCAGGCATTGTACCCCTATACACAGGCAGGGGTCAACTTTAGCGGGCTGTGCCGCTTGCCCCACCATTGTAAACGAAGCAGCCTTCCGTGAGGCGCATAAGGCACACTAGCGTATATAATGTAGCCACTTTGATAGTTGCCGTAAGCAATGGCTTAGACCCCGCAGGGGAGGCCACCATGTTAGAGCAGCGGAACCAAGCCCCACCTTGTCATTCTGAACGCAGTGAAGAATCTCGCCCCTTAGCACCCAAATGCCAGCTTTCCTCGCGCCAGTGTCTCTCACAAGAAAAGGGAAACATCCCGGTGAAGGACGAGATTCTTCACTGCGTTCAGAATGACAAGGTCCTTCTTTGGTCCTGTCGGTTCAACACTATAAGGTTCTAGAACGTCATGGGGTTAGGTGAATATGCGAACAGGCTACGCACAATCCGGTAAGTGGCGCACCCTCTTGCTGCTGGCGCTGGCGGAACTGCTCGGCATGGCAGTCTGGTTCTCGGCCTCGGCGGTGGTGCCCGCGCTGGCAACCGAATGGCACCTGGACGACTGGGGACGGGCGCTGCTCACCATCTCGGTGCAGGGCGGCTTCGTGGTTGGGGCTTTCGGCTCGGCGGTGCTGAACCTGTCCGACCGAGTCTCGACGCGCTGGCTGTTCGCCGTCTCCGCGTGGCTGGCGGGCCTGGCAACAGCGCTCATTCCTATGCTTGCCAACAGCCTCGACGTCGCCCTGGTGCTCCGCTTCCTGACGGGGCTGCTCCTGGCGGGCGTCTACCCGGTGGGCATGAAGATCATGGCTACGTGGACGCGTGAGGACCGCGGCCTCGGCATAGGGCTGCTGGTGGGCGCGCTCACGCTCGGTTCGGCGGCCCCACACCTCATCAACGCCTTCGGGAGCGCTGGCGAGTGGAAGGTGGTGCTGTACGGTGCGGCTGCCCTTGCCGTGCTGGGTGGGGTAATCGCCGCCCTGTTCGTGGACGAAGGGCCTTACCGGACGCCATCGCCCCCCTTCAACTGGCGATACGTCGGGCAGATAATGCGGCAGCGCGAGGTAGTGCTGGCGAATGTCGGCTACCTGGGGCACATGTGGGAGCTATACGCTATGTGGGCCTGGGTGCCGGTCTTCTTGCTCGCTAGCTTCAAGGCGGCGGGCGTCGGCGCGGAGTGGGCCAGCCTTTCGGCCTTTGCCGTAATCGGGGTTGGAGGTCTGAGCAGCCTGCTAGCGGGGCAGATGGCCGACCGGATAGGCCGCACCACCATCACCATCGCTTCGTTGCTGGTAAGCGGGGCGTGTGCCCTGCTGGTCGGCCTGTTCTACGGGGGCAGTCCCATCTGGCTGGTGGCGATATGCCTCGTATGGGGCTTCGCGGTAATCGCAGACTCGGCGCAATTTTCGGCCTGTATCAGCGAGTTGTCGGAGCGCGAGTACATCGGCACGGCTCTGGCCCTGCAAACCAGCCTGGGGTTCCTGCTCACGACCATCACGATACGGCTGATACCCTCACTTGAGCAGTGGGTCGGTTGGCAGTGGGCGTTCGCGTTCCTGGCGATTGGCCCCGCGGTGGGCGTGTGGGCCATGTCGGCCCTCCGGCGGTTACCGGCAGCGCGGAGGCTCGCGGGAGGCAGAGGCTAATCGCCAGGAACGCCTGTGTCGATCTCCATGATAGAGACCCGCTGCCCCTCGTAATACTCCATGTCCAGGAAACGCCAACCCAATGTCTCGTAGAATGCGCGCGCCTTGGCGGTGTGCAGGTAGAGCTTCCTTATGCCCATCTGCGCAGCCTCACGAACAAGGTGGAGCATGAGAGCACTGCCCACACCCTGCCCGCGGCACTCCGGCTTGACGAACACCCCCGCCACCCAGGGCCAGAGGTCGCGTCTGGTGGTCATGTCGTTGTCAACGAGTGTCGCTGAGCCGAGCAGTTCCTCCCCTTCAAGGGCCACATAGGTTGTGGGCACGGCGTTCCTGTTGGTGCGCTCCCGCAGCCCTTCCGCCCACGACTCCACTGAGCCTTCAGGATCAGCGTGGCCCCACTCGTCCCAGTGCCAGCGGGCTATGGTGTCGATGAGGTGGGGGTGATCTGCGATGCTTTCGATGTGCATGGGGGTCCAGATGATTGATATAACACCATATTCTACCTGAATATACCAGTCGATTTCGCTCAAGAGCTTCGTAGGAGCCTGCTCTTTTTAATTGACAAATGCTGATATACTCAGAAATACACAGTCACGTTTGATGGAGGTGTTTATAGCTATGATTGATCTTAGACCAGGCAATACAGTCTATGGGCAGACAGAGCAGGAGACGTTTGAAATTACGCGCTTCATCGGCGCTGGTTCTTTTGGCTCTGTTTATGAGGTGATTGATACCCAAGGGCAGAAGCATGCACTTAAAACTATCTCTACAGCACCTTTGAATAACACTGCGCTTGAAGCACTTTTGAACGAAGGTCGTCTAGCAACTGAGATACAGCACCCAAATGTGCTACGTGTTTTGTTCTTCCATGATGGTCAGCAATACCCGAACTTGCCGCCCTATATGATTAGTGAGTATGCGGACGAGGGTACGCTACAGGACCTGTTGGATCGTCAGCGCGCCAGTGGTACCACCTTCAATTCCGAAGAGCTTCGGGCAATTTTCCTTAAGCTTGCAGAAGGCATGAGAGCAATAAACGAAAAGCTGGTGCATCGAGACATCAAGCCTGATAACATATTACGCAATGGAGATCAACTGAAAATCGCTGATTTTGGGTTATCCAAGGTGGTAGGGGCAGCCACGCGGACACAGACGTTCAAGGGAATCAACCACATCATGTATTGTGCGCCAGAAGCTTGGCGATCCGAGCAGAATGCACCGAGCATGGACATGTACTCTATGGGGATCACATTCTTTGAAATTGCCACACTCAGGGGCCCGTATGATGTGACACCAGGCGGCGATTGGTTCGAAGCCTGGAAGAATGCACACTTCTTTGCAGCGGCTCATGATCCCGCAGTACTTAACCCTACACTCGATATAGGGCTAGCACAGACCATCCTAAAGATGATAGCCAAGGACCCAAAGGATCGCTTTGCTTCTTGGGATGAGGTGATTGACCGTCTTCGTGCGAGTAGCTCGCAAACAACGAGATCGAGAGATGTTAGCTCGCTAGTCTCGCACGCATTGGAAGGTCATAGACAAGCCGAGAAGGCCCGGTTGGAAGCTGAGCAGGAAGCTGCATCAGGAAGAGAACATTGGAACTTCGTAAGGTACTCTTTTGGCAAAATTATCGAAGCGGCGCGTGAGACAATAGAAGCCTTCAATGAGGCATCGGAGTTTGTTAAACTACGACTGGGAGATTCGCCTAATGTTCTGGGGCTTGGTTTCATTATAGAGGCTAATGGTGTTAGGGGTAATCACGGATACGTCCACGTATACGTCACGGCTGTGTTTGATGAGCACGAGCTTGATGGGCGAAGGATAAAGGCTTGGGGCTGGGCGAAAGCCCCAAGCAAACGGGGGTTCAACCTTATTCTTGTTTCTAGAGATGCCGATGATCTCTACGGACAATGGCTGACCCTGCATGTTCAGCATAACTTTATGTATCAGGAAGCAAAAGATCAGCGCCCCGAGCCTTTCCCTTTCGAAGACCACGAGTTGCCGAGGGAGATACTACTGTTGCGAGCCTTACACATCTACCGAACCAAATTAGGTGACTTCCAACCTCAGCTACTGGATCCCCTTATTCAAGAACTGCTCTAGCAGATGAGAGTATAGCTTGCTTTCGTGGGTGCTCTCACTAACTTCGCACCCTGACCTAGCCTTGCTCATATCCTATGTACTACCTCCCGCCGTACTTCTGCCTGTACTGGAACGTCCCCAACTGCGACAGCAACACATCGAACGGCGGCTGGTTCTCCGGGTGGTACTCCATCACCGCACGCTCGAAGTACTGGACAAGGTAGGTCTTGCCGTTGAGGAGGCTTACCTCGGTAAACTCCTCCGAGATGGGATAGCCCTGTATGGCCACCCCGCCGTGCGAGCGCCAGTACTCCACGAACTTGCCGCCTACCGTCTTGCCTGTCTCTGGGAAGCGCGTTACTTGCCCCACGCTGGAGGTCTGCTGGTTGGGCGCGCCGTTGGGGTACTTTCTTTTGTATTGGTACGTGCCCAACTGTGACAGCAGCACGTTGTAAGGAGCCTGGTTCTCCGGGTGGTACTCCATCACCGCGCGCTCGAAGTACTGGACGGTGTAAGGCTTGCCATTCAACTCCGAAACCTCGCCCAACACTTCCGAGATGGGGTAGCCGAGCTGCGCCAGGCCGCCGTTCTTGTTCCAGTAGTCGAGGAAGATACCGGTCACGGTTTTGCCCGTTTCGGGAAACTCATGCCTGCCGTTGCCGGGTAGCGGCTCTACGGGTATGGGAGTAGGCGTCGGGAGGGGCTGCATGCCGGTCATGCTTACCAGGCCGGCTACTATCGCCCTGGTCAGGTCCGAGGCCATCTGCACGTCCATGTGGTCCCAGGTGTCGCAGCAGCGTACGCTGTGGTAGTAAGGGTTGGGATCGCCGTTGAAGACGTTCTCGGCCACGGTCACAGCCGGGTAGTTGTTGGCCCAGAACGACGCGTGGTCGCTGCGGTCGGTAGCATTGTCGGTGTAAACAGCCGGGACCAGGTCCAGCTTGAGCGCCTTGATGTTTGACACGAGCAGGTCGGCTATGGCCTGCGAATCGGGCCGCGAGCCTGCGTGTATCTCCACGTCCCTGACACCGTTGCCGTCGTAGGCAATCATGTCGGCGTTGATTACGCCCCTGATATTCTCGCCCTTCGCGTTGGCGTCCGAGGCATAATGGTTGCTGCCGCACAAGCCACTCTCCTCGCCGGTGAATGCCACGAAGCGCACGGTGTAATCGAACTTGTACTTGCTGAATATGCGGGCCGCCAGCATCACGGCAGAGGTGCCGCTGCCGTTATCGTCCGCGCCTGGGGCCTTGCCGGTGTCGGGAGCTGTGCTGTCTAGGTGGCCGCCCAGTATGTAGATGCGGCCCGGCTCCTTGCTGCCCGGTATCTCTCCTATCACATTACGCCCGTTGATCGGCGCACAACGCTGCGGCCCGCCCGACCATGCCTGGTAGCTGGTGACAAGCCCCAGCGACTGGAAATACTCGTACACGTACTGCTCGGCAAGCGTGCCCTGCTCTGAAGGGGTATAGCGGGTCTGGAAGGTGACCTCCTTGCCGCCCACCGTCGCAGGCAACGCCCCGCTCAGCCGCTTATCGATGTCCAGGAACTCGTCGTTAGACACCTGCCCCACAACCGACTGCAGCAACTGAGCCTGGGTCTGCTGGCTGGCACGCACGCCGATCGCGCCGGAGGCCAGCCCCGCCCCACCATTGAACGCCCACAGCAAGAGGGGCACGACAAGGAAGAATAAAGCGGCGAAACGCTGCTTCAAATGCATTACTTGCTCCTGACTACGCAAAAAGGAGGTCAAACCGGGGGATGGTTATGCGCGGTACCCCATTATACCATTGCGGACGATGGACGATGGGCGATGGTAGGAGTGGTTAGTGGTTAGTGGTTAGTAAAACATAAACCATCATCCTCTTGGCGCTATTCTTGGCGTCCTTGGCGTTTCCGTCTCCTGTCGTCCTGCCGGAACAGAACTTGCACAGTAAGAGGTGCCCCTTCCCTTTGCAGCAGACAGGAGAACATACAAGAGTGAAATCAATAGTGCTATCAAGCCTTGCTCTGTCAGGCCTAATCCTTTTGAGCGCGTGCGGAGACGAAACGGCAAAGCCCACTCCTACACCAAGCATAACGGCGGCAGGCACAGCAACACCCGCCGCCACCCAGGTCACCCAACAAGTGGAGCCGACCACCCCGCCCACGCAGGAGCCGACACAGGCACCCAGCCCAACCGTAGAACCCTCGCCCACGCTACAAGCCGCACCTGATGGGCCTCTGCAACTCGCACCAGTCACTGTAGAGACGAGCGACACAACTCGAAAGGGTGCCCTCGCCCAGGAACACACCATAAACCTGCCCCAGGGCTTCCACATCAAGGTGTACGCTGCCGGGCTTAACGGCGTGCGCTGGCTGGGAGTGTCGCCGGACGGTCTGGTCTACGCCACCGTGCGGGGCAGCGGCCAGGTGGTTGTCCTGCCCGACGCCAACAAGGACGGCGTGGCAGACCAGGTCAAGGTGTTCGCGGAGAATCTGCCGGGCGTGCATGGCATCGAGTTCCAGGACGGCGCGGTGTACGTGGCTACCGAAACGGAGATTATACGCCTGCAAGACGGCGACCACGACGGTGTAGCAGAGGGCCGCCAGGTGCTGGCAAGCGACCTACCCTCAGGCGGCGGCCATGCCACCCGCACCCTGGCCTTCGCACCCGATGGGGAGCTTTACGTATCGGCGGGATCGTCGTGCAACGTGTGCGTGGAGGACAACCCGAAGCGGGCAGCAATCCTCCGCTACTCGCCGGAAGGACAGTTCGAGAAGGTATTCGCTAAGGGCTTGCGCAACGCGGTAGGCATCGAGTTCAACCCCGATACCGGCGAGCTTTGGGCCACCAACAACGGGCGCGACAGCCTGGGCGACGACGTGCCCCCCGAAACGATCTACAACGTGAAAGAGGACGCCGACTACGGCTGGCCCTACTGCTACGGCGAGCGCATACCCGATAAGACCCAAAACCCACCGGCCGGTTACTGCGAAAAGACCGGGGTGCCCGCCGTACAGATGCAGGCCCACTCCGCACCTCTTGGCTTTACCTTCTACTCAGGCGAGAGCTTCCCCCAGCAGTTCCACGGCGACATGTTCGTGGCCTTCCACGGTAGCTGGAACCGCAGCGTGCCCACCGGCTACAAGATCGTCCGCATCCAGATGAAGGACGGCCAGCCCGATACTTCCGCAGGCGACCAGATGGTGCAGGATTTCGCCACCGGCTGGTTCCTCGGTCAGGACGCCTTCGGTCGCCCCGTGGACATAATGACCGCCCCCGACGGCTCGCTCCTCGTCACCGACGACACGGCAGACGCAATCTACAGCATCTACTACGCCGGGGACGCAGGGCCGTAGTGAGGATCGAGTAAAACAGATGGATATAGAAAACCCGACTTTATGCTATCGGTCGGGTTTTCTATATCCATCATCTAAAGCCCCGTCATGGTGTAAGTGTCTGGTCGAGTTGCGTACCGGTCAGCACGTCGGTAACTGCTGGGAGCATAATTTCGCTAGTAGGCACGGGGGTCCCGTCGACCTCACTTACGCCGGAATTGGGTAGGTCGTAGAAGAGACTATCACCGGCATAGAGCACGGTGCGTTGCTCCTGGGAGGCCGTCAGCTTGAAGAAATCAGGCGCGAACTCGCTGGCATCTTTTAGCTCGTCCACAAGCAGGTCGTACGTGTTGGTGGCTTGCTGCCCCGCGAGCTTGCCGGTGACGAAAGTGGTCACGCGCCGGGCCTGCACCAGCTGGCGGGTGCGAGTATCGAGGGCGGCGTAGGTATTGGCTACGTAGAGGTTAGGCTCTCTACTGTTAGGGGCGCGCTTCGTGACGGGAGGCACGGGGGAGAGGTCTTCCAGCAGCACCACGGGCCTGCCCCTCAATGTGGTATAGCCGGTCACCCTGGTTATCGATTCGTAAATGAAGCCCGGTAAGCCGCCATCGCTCGGCAGGAACGGCACAAGATACCTCGAAGTGAACGGGTGCTTCATGACCGTTGGCTCGTCCAGGCCCTCATAGATGAAACGGTCATCAACCAAAGCGGAAAGGCCCACCACGGGCACCGTCCAGAAGCCTTCCGTGTCGGGGACGGGCTTCGTAAAAGAGTAGAGCCTGGACGGTTGGTCAGCTTGCGTGCGCATGATAGGGTGTTCTTCGCCCGACATCAGCCACACTTCCTGCCTCCCGGTTATCGTCTGCGGGGTATTATCGGCAGAGAGACCGGGCGCGGACGTGTAGCTGTGCTCCACCACCAGGTGGCGGACCTTGCCGGGAGGAAGGAACTCCTGCATCAATTCCGAGTAAGGTCTGGTGGGCCCCACCGGCCCGGTAGTGACCTCGGTCGTGGTCGTCGCGGGCTTCCACCCCCCCCGCCACAGCACCGCCATGCCAAGCACCACAACCACCAGCACCGACAGCCGCACTGCCGACATAACAAATCCGCTGAGCCGGCCCTTGAACATAGACCGCCCATGCCCAGGTGCCATCGTACGAGGAAGCGGGGTGCTGCGGGCAGTAGTGCTAGTGCTAGTAGTGCTGGGCCTGGCGAGTGGGCGAATCTGCGCGCGGCGAGCAGCCTCGGACGCCCGCACCTGCGACCGCAGCCGCTTCTCCAGCCGCCACGCAAATTCGTCGTCGGGCTTCATCTTCTGGGAAGTCTCGAACATAGACCGCCAAACGTCGCGCTCGGCCTGCTCAAGCTCCCTATCAAGATCAGCGCCCTTGGGCACCCGCCTGAACCACTTCATATAGCCCCATTTCGAATTTGGGATTTCGAATTGCGCATTCATCGGACACCTACTAAATCCGCAATTCGAAATCCCAAATCATAAATCGGTCAACAGCTTTCTCATCTCGTTCAACCCGCGATAGGCTGCCATCTTTACGGCGGCTTCGCGCTTTCCAAGTATCTCGGCGATTTCCCGGTAGCGTAGCTCGCCCAGGAAGCGGAGGGCGATTATCTCCTGCTGGTCAGGGCTCAGGGACGACATGACCGACATTACGTAGCGCACCTGCTCGGACGCGATGACGGTATCCTCAGGGCCCATGCTGCCATCTGGGAGCGTGTCGGCCAGGCTGTCGACTTCCACGGGCGCGGGCTTGCGGCTGCGATAGTAGTCGGCCAGGGAACGGTTGACGATGGTGAAGAGCCAAGCCTTGAAGGAGCCGGTGGGCGCGTAGTTGACCATGCTCGCCCACGCCCTCTCAAACGCGACGCTGGTGACGTCCTCCGCCTCCTGCCGGTTGCCCAGGCGGGCGTACAGGTAGCTGTAGACGGGGTTGAGGTAGAGCCGGTAGAGGTGCACGAAGCTTTCGGAATCGGCGCGCACGGCCAACTGCTGGGCCTGCTCTTCAACAGGCTCTCGCTCGTTGGCAATAGCATGAGTTGGCGACAGTGTGGCTGCCGTCTGCTTCAGCATTGGCTAGTTCGCTCGTTTGGTTGGACGATGGACTATGGACTATGGACTATGGACGATAGTAGGATACGAAAACGCAAAGACGCAAAGAACGCAAAGAACGCAAAGAACGCGCAAAGATGATTAAGGTTTGGTGCTGCCGCATTCTGATGGCGTAAGACTATCTATCGTCCATCGTCCATCGTCCCACTTTCTACCTTCATCATCGGTGCACTGGCATCGAAAGTAACAGGGTCTCAAGGCCATTTTCACAGTATTGCAGTGGCCTGTACGTGCATGGTAGAATAGTAGCAGAGGGCACAACAGTTGCATAGCCCCAGGTAGAGCATACCCCAGTATTCGAGGGAAGAGGATAGAGGATAGAGAGTAGCGAAGGATCAGGCGAGATGCATCAAAATGCCCCCGTATTGGTGTTGAACCAGAATTTCGAGCCGCTAAACGTGTGTAACGCCAGGCGCGCGGTGGTGCTCGTGCTGTGCGGCAAGGCAGAAGTGCTGGAGTTGAACCACCAGATCGTGCACACTCCCAGCATGAGCATCCATTGCCCCTCGGTCATTCGCCTGTCCCACATCATCCGCCGCCCCCAGCCCCGCGCCCGCCTGAGCCGCCGCGAAATCTTCATCCGCGACAACTACACCTGCCAGTACTGCGGCGTGCGCACCCGCGACCTGACCCTGGACCACGTTATCCCGCGCAGCAAGGGCGGCCCCCACACCTGGGAGAACCTGGTGAGCGCCTGCAAAAATTGCAACCACCGCAAGGGCGGCAAGACCATAGCCGAGGCCCGTATGCCCCTCGCCCGCACCCCCAAAGAACCCAGGGCAAACGTCTACCACATGATCTACCGCTATATGGAGAACGGCCCACTCGACGAGTGGCTGCTCTACCTGCCAGGCATGCAAAAATACCAGCAGTCGTCCGCAAGCCACTAGACTGAAGCCCCAGTCGGCTTCAGTCACACCCCCTCACGTCTGTGCGTGCGGGGGTTTTGCTTTTCCTTTATAGTAGAATGGACGATGGACGATAGACGAGGGACGATAAGAGTCCTGCCATCGTCCCTCG
>JAXDKH010000156.1:0-8598 GCA_034667185.1 Chloroflexia bacterium
AAGCCACCGCCGCCAAGTTCTATAACGTCCAGGTCGGCGTTATACTTGAAGCGGACTGGAACTACGTGAGGCTCGCCGCTGCTGCCTATAGTAGCCAACCGGCACAACCGTTGGCTGCCCAAATACTCAATCTCTGCGGGGGTAAAGACGCTCAATATTGCCTCCTCGGCACGTAATGGGAAGATACATGGGGAGGCATTATATCATGCGAGTATCCAGGCTGGCACGCGGTCATAAGCGAGCATCGGATCGTCCACTCGTTTTAAGGAGCTACTTAGTGTGGTGGATTCTCTCCCGCAAACAGAAAACGGTCTAGCCGCCTCAAAGATTGATTGTCGTAGTAGGGATCGGTCCAGCTGTTGTCCTTCTTCAGTGTCAGGGGCGTTCCGTCGCTGCGCGCGCCCTCACGCTCGTGGAACCTGAAGCGGTAGTGGTCGTACAAGCGCATCAACTCGCACCCGTAGCAGTCGGCCACATCAAGGTTGCCCCTTATAATCAGGTAGTTCTCATCGTTGGATTCGGAGGCGGATTTTGACAGGTTATGCGAGCCGCTGATCACTATTGGCTCGTCAGACGTGAAATTGACCAGGATGATCTTGGTGTGGATTAAGATATCGCCCTCCGCGTTGCCGAGGGTATTGGTCTCCTTCAGCCAGCCTTCTAGTCCGTCGGGCAACAGCGCGGGCACCGTGAAATCGGCGTTACGGTCGGCATGGTAGCCGGTGATATTGGTCCTCTTATTCTCCAACCCATACCGTAAGACCCCATCGCCCGCCGCGCCCAGCAGGGCGGCGTCTATCAAGGGATGCAAATCAAAGGCCGTGCAGAACAACACGTCTCGTCGCGCTCTACCGATCTCTGTCACAAACGCATGTAGATCGAGCAGGTTCGACCTTGGCGAAAATCCCACGAAGAGTGCTGGCGGTGCGGCCGGGTCCGGCATGGCGTCATTAGCGTCAATGTAATCTCTCGTGGCGGCAACTCCCGCGCCTCCGAACAGCACTTCGAACAGGTCCAGGTACTGTCTGGCGACATCTGTGCGCTCCACGATATGTACCACGTTGGCCTGTTTGTGCAGCCCGTGCTCGGTGAAATTAGTCGAGCCGCATAACACCATCTTGGGTTGCCGCACCCCATTCTCAATTCTGCTCAGCACGATGAACTTATCGTGGAAGATGTTCCTGGGGTGGCGGGCGGTCTTCTGATTGTCGGGCAATATACCCAGGTTACGTTCGTTTTCGGCGGTTTGGTCGTCATGTGCTTTGGCGTGATACACAACTCGAACGTTGGCTTGCCTGGCGAACGCCTCATTCACCGCTTGCACAATCTCAGCCAGTTCGTACTCGTAGATTGCGATATCTAGCGCCCAAGTTTCGTCCATCGCAAGCCCGATGAAATTCACTATCTGCGGGCGCAGACCCCTCGTCAACCAGTCGCGAGCCGCCGGAGGCAATTGGAAGGTGGGTGGGATTGGGCGTTGTGACATTGCTGCCACCACGTCGGGGAACTCCCCAGAGAATGCTTGACTGGCCGCCGCAGCGCGATTGAACAGTACCCTGTGCTCCCCTTGTGCCGCGTTAGCCGTTCTCACCGTCACGGTTGGACCGGCCTCCAGGGTTGGATTGTGCCAATCTCCGTAGGCCGGGTGGATTGTGTAGTCATATTCAGTGTCGGGGAACACAGTGTAGTCGGACCATCTGAAGCTTTGTATAGGGAAGCATGCGCTTGTGCAGGGTTTGTCATCGTTGGCACAGTTTTCGTCCTCGCATACACCGTCGAAGCTAAGGAAGTTGCTCAGGAATTTGGTCTTCCCGGACCTGTGGGACAACCGCTCAATAGCAAATCCAAGCAGTCCGTCCCGCTTGTCATCATTGATATTCATGGCCAATATGACGCCAGTAGTGCCCGCGTACGCTTTCACACTCACGCCATTGTCATTCGCTGTCCTGCGCATAGCTATTACCTCCCATTGCTTACAGCCGATAGATATGTCCAGTATAGCGCATCGGATCGAGCATGTATACTCTCGTTTTAGCACGAATATATATGGCCTCACTATAGCAGGCAGGATAACACGTTGCGGCCGTTCAGCTTTGTCACAAATCGGGAGGCTGCGCTAAATCACCTCCAACCCGTCTGCACCCGGCAAGGCGGCCCTGGGTGAGGAGGGCTGCTTCTGGTACCAGAAGGCGGTCGAGGCTATGTCGTCCTGCAGCGGCAGGTAGCGGCCATCCGAACGCCAGCCGAGCGCCTGGATCGTCACGCGTATGTCGGATTGAAAGCGGACTGGGTCCATCACGTGCCAGCGATACATGCCAAATCGCTGCTGGCTGCGGTAGAGGCCGTCGGGGTTCAGCACCTGGTTCAACCCGAGGAAAGGCGTCGTGAAGGAGGTATATCCCTGCCCCGGCACCTCGAAATTCCAGGCCCCTCCAAAGTAGTCCTCGGTGCCGGTCCCGCAAATAGTGGGGAACTCGCCGTCGCCGTCAAGGTAGAGCTTGATCTCCCCCTCGCCCCACCAGCCGGAATTGTTCACACCCCAGGCGATGTACGTACCAACATAGTGGCCTCTGCCTTCTATTCCATCGAGGATGGTGTGCACCTCTCGATAGGGAAGCGGGTTGCTGCGCCGCCACTGGGCGTGAAAGTAAGCCAGGTCGTCCGGCACGTCGGTGAGGGTGTAGTCGATCTGGTAGTAGAGCGTTACCTCCTCGCCGGAGAGGCTTTCCAGCGTGATCCTTGCGGCCCGGCGAAAAGGCATCTCCCAGTAGCTATTGAAGCCGCCGTGCGGGTTGACGGCAATGGGGAGCGAACTGACGTGGCTGTACTCGCACCAGCCGTTGCAGAAGAAATCGCCCAGGGGCACCTCTACCGCTGGTCGCTCGTCGCCGTCCCAGTAGCAGCGCAAGACCAGCCGCCGCCAGTTGCTCCTGTGAGTGGTGACCCAGATATGCTGTATAGCGCCTGAACCCTGTATATCAGCGAGGGTTGCGGTGGACCTGGGCGCTATCTTGATGCTGGGCGAGACCTTCCAGCCGACACCCAGGTCGCGAGCAGCTTGCGAGCCCGTGCCTTCACTTGCCCTGCCGCCCTGCCCCTTTTCGCCTGTAAAGTTCTCGGCGCTGATGGACCGCGTCTGAGCGTTCGATAGCCGAGAGAGATTGCCCAGGTGCATGCCCAGGCCGTTGAACGAGACAACCATTCAAACTCCTATGCGAGATTGGCTGCGCGACTATGCTACTCTGCGGCCTTGCTGGAACACCGAGGCCACGAGCCGGAGCGCCGCCGGGTCGTCCAGCGGGTTCGCGTCGAACAGCACCATGTCGGCGACCTGGCCCACCGCGATTGTGCCCCGGTCAGGCATGCCCAGCAGGCGGGCCGCCACGCTTGTGCCGGCCTGCAAAGCCGCGTGAGGCGTGAGGCCACATTCTATCATTAGCTCCACCTCGCGAGCCACCCGCCCGTGCCGCACCGAGCCGCCTCCCGCATCGGTACCCAGCGCCACGGGCACACCCATCTTCGCCGCGCCTGACACCGCCGCTCGCGAACTCTCCCGCAGCGCCTCGGCCCGCGCCTTCCGAGCAGGGGGCCAGCCTACCTCCCGGCTGTAGAACAGCCACGCGTCCCACACCGACAGCGTGGGCACCAACACGGTGGCATGGCGCGACATAGCGGCCAGGTCGTCCTCGTCGAGATGCATGCCGTGCTCCAGCGAGTCGACGCCGGACCTTGCTGCCAGCTTGCAACTCTCCGGGTCGTTGGCGTGGCAGGCGATAGTCAGCCCGGCAGCGTGGGCGGCTTCCACCGCGAGAGCCAGCAGGTCGGCATCGAACGGCACTGCGGGCGCATCATGAGGCCGCTTGCCCTCATTCCAGGGGGCCAGTGCTACCTTGATGAGATCGGCACCGGCTTCGACCTCGGCGTTGATAGCTTCCCGTAGCTCGCCTGCGTTGCCGAAATGGCGGGCGAAAGAGACGTAGGTGCCTTCGTGGGCTATCCAGGTGCCCGCGGCGTGTATATGGGGTGACGGGAAAGCCCCCGTTGCGGCGGCCCGTGCCAGCTTAATATTCAGGTCATCGGGCGCGCCAACTTCGCGGGCACTGGTCACGCCACTACGCAGGCTCGCGCCTGCCAGGTCAATCGCACGTAGCGTGACCTCGGCGGGTGGGTCCGTGAAGCGCTCGATCCATTCGGGGCCACCAGGGCTACTGTAGTGGACGTGGCAGTCGATCAAGCCGGGCAGCAAGGTTCGGGCGCGTCCGTCCACGACAGACACAGCAGTGCGGCGTCCGGGCCAGTCAGACCTGGGGCCGACCCAGGTAATGAACCCGTCTCGCACTTCTACCGCTTGTATGGCTTGGGTCTCCGCGCCTGTGCCATCCCAGACCCGGACGTTGTCGATCAACAAGTGTTGCATGGTTATGCTCCCATTGCTGCTATCCGTGCTTACCGGTGGTATCACTCACATATTCAGCAGGTCGAGAAATCAAGTGTGGTGCCAGCGATTTTACCATATCCCCGCTCGCCGGAAGATAGGGCTACAGGTTCTTAAGGGGTGCTGGTGCGACAGGAGCCTTTGAGCCGTTGCGGGTGGAGAAGCATGTTATACTGGCACGGCGTTATTTAGATGAGAAGCAGGGGGTTTCTGTTGGCCGAAATGCGTAAGAAAGTGGCAGTCCTACAGTTGATCGATCAGTTAGGGACCGGGGGCGCGGAGATATTGCAATCGACCCTGGCTGCCTCGATAGACCGTGACCGCTTCGACTGGCATGTTATTACTTTGAGGCCTCCCGGGGACGTGTTGCCCAGGGTAGAAGTAGAACTGCGCGAAATGGGGGTGCCCATCAGCGTGCTCAACCAGAAGAACGTCTACGACCTGCGCGCCGTGATCTGGCTGAATCGCTACATACGCCGACATGAGATCGACATCATCCACACTCACCTGGAAGGCGCGGACATCGTGGGCGGCGTGGCGGGATTGCTGGCGCGGAAGCCCGTGGTGTCAACGGTGCACCTGTCGCACAACGACATTGTGGGCAGCTCTGCCGCGCATAAATTCCTCCTCAAAGTGACCGCCAGGTGGCTGTGCAAGCGCATCGCGGTGGTCGCGGAGAGTATGCGCGAGGAAACTGCCGAGTGGCTCGGAGTGCCGCTACGCAAGGTGATAGCCATCCCGAACGGGGTGGACACCGGCAGGTTCCGGGTAAGTCCGGGTTTAGACCGCCCTGCCATCAAGCGCACTCTCGCCGGAGGAGACGGCCAATATCCCCTCGTCATCAACGTCGCGCGGCTCTTTCCACAGAAGTCGCAGGAGTACCTTGTCAGGGCTGCTAAAACCGTCTTATCTTCGGTGCCGGAGGCCCGTTTCGCTATCGTGGGCAACGGGCCGCGCGAGGCCGAGATAACCGGCTTGGTCCACGAAGAAGGGCTGGACGACAGGTTCTTCCTTGCCGGCAGGCGCGACGACGTTCCCGACGTGCTTGCCGCCGCCGACCTGTTCGCCCTCTCCTCCATGCAGGAAGGGTTGCCCGTCGCACTGCTGGAGGCACTGGCTGCCGGGTGCCCGGTGGTCTCCACCGATGTGGGCGGGGTATCGGAGATTATCCGGCACAACGTCACGGGTCTGCTGGTACCCCCGGCCAATCCCGAAGCTCTGGCCTCGGCCATAGTTGAGATGCTGTCGGACCCAAAGCGCGCCAGGTCCCTCGCCGCGAAGGGGCAGGAACTTGTGCAGCGTGAATACAGCATGCAAGCGTGGGGGCGTAAATGGCAGGTCCTCTACTTGCACGTGCTGGGACGACGATGAGGGACCGAGCAGGCTTGCTATTCCTCGTACAGGTAGGGCGCGGGTAACTGCCAGGGCGTACGCGTGACATGCCCGGCCTGGGTGGGCCTGCCTCCCAGGCGCGATGCCAGCATAGTCTGCAAACCGAAGAGCAGCCTGCGCCCTGTGCCTTTGAGCGACATGTCGTGGTTCAAGGCGTAAATATGCCGCCCGCGCCCGAAGAACTTCCGAACGGCAGCGGTTCGCCGCGGGTCGTCGTAGAACGCCTGGATAGCCTCATGCCCGCAGTCATCTATCTCCAGCCAGCGCGCAACATGAAAGTTGAGCAAGACCTCTGTTTCCAGCAGCGAGAAAGTAAGGCCGCCACCACCGGAAGGGTCGATGGTATGGGCCGCGTCTCCCAGAACTACCACGCGGGGCAGTTGAGGAGGTCGTAGCTCGAACACCTGCATCTTGCGGATCATCACCGGCGACGCCACCTGCCAGGACTTCGAGACCTCCGCGAACAGGCGGTTGTGCCTGGACATCACCTCCAGCGGGCGCTGCCTGAGGTCGCGCTGCCACTCCTCAGTGATAGGCCCCGGACAGAAGATGTTTGCACGGTAGGACGACCCCAGCCGGAAAACGGTAGCATAGGCGACAGGGCCGCCAGGCACGGGGTGGTGGTACGTGAGCGTATCAGCGGGAGCTATCGGGTCCCCCGACGATCCCTCCATAGTGAAGGCCGCGACGAAAACGTGCTCCGGCATCTGCGGCTCGTAGGTCGCGCCCAACGGCTCCAGCAACTGCCGGGCATCCCCGGTGGACATCACCACGAGACGACACGCCACGCGCTCCCCGCTATCGGTCAGCACCTCGACGCCGTCTGAGCGTTGCTCTATGCCCACCACTTTGGTGCCGCGCCTGAAGTCGATACGCGGGTCAAGGTGAGCGCGGAGGCTGTTGATGAGCACGTGGTAAAGCCCTCCCGCTTCAGGCACGCGCAGCCGCAGCATGCCCAGGGACTGCTCGCCGAAGTAGATCGACACGTTGTACAGAGGGGTCAGGGCCGCCTCCACTGCGGGCTGGAACCCCAGCCGCAGGAGCGCCAGCACAGCCTCCCCGTCGATCTTCTCGGCCTTCAAGGCATTGGGCATAGGGTCGAGGCGCTCGAAGAGCACCACCGAAGCCCCTTGTCGTGCCAGCCCTTGGGCGCATGCTATCCCGGCGACACCCGCGCCTACCACACACACATCTACTTTTCGCTCTAACATGAGCCGGGGGTTTCCTCCTACCCGGACGTGCTCTCAATGTGCCCTCTGCTGGAGCCGTGAAGGGTTACACTGCAGACGTTCACCCCCGACGTAAATGGCCTACGTCGAAGACGACCGGGTGTCTTGTATGCGATGGACCATTTGGCTTGCCCGCGTGCGAAGCTGCACCTGACCAAACGCGAGCGCCGAACGGATGGTGTCGCTCGCGAGTATGAAGCGCCAGTTCTTGCGATCCACCGCGCCCATCTCGTATTTGTAGCCCTCGTTGCCGCGCCCCAGGTCCAACTCTCTTGCGTGCTCAGCCAGTGCCTGGCGCATCACGAAGCCGTGCAGGACCTTGCCGGGCCGTTTGCTGCTCCACTTCGGGTCGAAGCCGGTCATGTAGCCGTTCCAGCGGCCATTTACGTTGAAGCTAATCCACGACGAGACGGTGGCATCGCCCGCACACAACTCGGCCAAGCGCAGGAAACCGTGCGCGGCGCTCCGGCTGCAGGCCTCTTGCAGAAAAGCCAGGAACCTGGGGTCTGTGTGCTCCGGGTTTAGCTGATCGTCCTTGGTCGCCCAACGCGCGCGATGTAGCTCGTAGAAGCGGGCTACACCTCCGGCCACCTCTGCCTCATCGGTGACCATGCGAAAGTAGGCCCTGCTCTCCTCCACAACCCGGCGCGCGAACGATTCCAGGTGCTGGCGCGGCTTGCGCTGCAGGGTCTGGGTATATTCCTCCCACGTGGAGGGCACGGCGATGTAGGGACAATCGGTCCTGGGCAGGCGGACAGAGCGGAGGCCGGTTGGCTGGTGGCTCTCCAACCAGCAGGCAAGGAGGGAGTAGGGAGGCACCTCGTCCAAGTCGAGCAGGTCCCAGTCGCGGCGGCGCTGCTGCAAATGGGCCAGCATGGCCTCTATAACAGGCCCCGCGCAACTCTCATCGAGCACAAAGTCGCCCGTGTCGCTGAGGCCGGTGCCTATCCACTCCAGCCTGCGCACCCCGCCCTGGCGCACCAGCATCAAGGGAGCTATACCGCGCACGTCCCCACCCACATCGCTGGCTACCAGCACGTAGAGGTGATCGTCGCCACCGAACGCGTGCCACCAGGCAACGTTCCAGGGAAAGGAGGTAAAAATCGAGCCTGCCTGAGAGTGGTCCAGCAGGGCCGACCATTGCTCTTCCAGCCCCATCAGGCCGGCCTCGTCTTGGACTACGCTTACCTTGTATTCCATCGCTACTTTGCTTCGCCCCCAGCCCCGCTAAGTCGCGTTCCAAAGGCCGGGGTGCTAGCCACGGCCCACATAAACGTACCAGATAGCCGTTGCCTTACCTTGATTAAGCACATTGTTCTAAAGCAAGGGGCCGATCGGTCGGTACGGGGCCATGCAATGTTAGTATTCAACTTACCAGGGTCTATCCAAAGTCGGAAAGGCGACCAAGTGCAGCTAGTACCTGGGCAGGACGGGCAGCGGAGAAGCGGCAAGCCTTAGCTATCTCGGTTGCCCCTAACAGTTCATACCTCAACGACAACAAATGCCCGTTCCCGGTAAACGGCAGCCGGGCAAGCAAGTATC
>JAXDKH010000157.1:0-7008 GCA_034667185.1 Chloroflexia bacterium
TCTCAGGGTTGTCAGTAGAACACCCTCACGCAGGACGGTCTGTTCACGGATAGCCTGACATGATACCCCTGTTGGTGAGGCGGTTGATGTATGGGTAGTAAGGTGAGCAGGGTGGCTCGTCCTGTTATATCTGGTCACCTGGGTCCTCGTTAAAGCCCGCGGCGTTAGATACCACCTTCGATATCTGCCCACGTGTGATATTCCTCTCGGCGTGGAACATACCATCTGGGAAACCGGTAATCACACCACGGCACGCCAGACACCTGATGTAGGAGTAGAAAGTGTCGCCGGGGTTGTTATCGGGGAAGTTGATCGTGCACACCGTGGCTGAAGCTATCGCTGTGGCACTTGGCTGGACCGTGTTTGTGGCTCCTGCCACAGTGCTGCTGGCGAGGGCGGTAGAAGTAGATGTAGAGCTGGCAGCACCGGCGGTGTTAGTAGCCGAGGCTGCGGCAGTGTTCGTGGAGGTAGCGGGCACCACTGTACCCGTAGATGTGGCCTGAGCCGTGTTTGTTGATGTGGCTGGCACTACTGTACCCGTGGACGTAGCAGGTACTGCTGTATTGGTTGAGGTGGCGGGCACCGATGTGTTGGTGAGCGTAGGAGGCACCGCAGTGTCAGTAGGCGTGCCGGTGCTCGTAGATGTCCCAGCTACTCCGGTCTCAGTAGGTGTGCCTGTCGTGGTCTCTGTTGCGGTAGCTGAGGGTTGTGCTGTGTCGGTGGAAGTGCCCGTCGCGGTAGATGTGGCGGTTGCCGGCAGCAGTGTCGCGGTGGAGCTAGCTGTGGGGGTGGCGGTAGCTCCACCAAACGGGGCGCTGGGCAGAGGCCACGCATACAGGCCGCGGTTGTGGGTCCACACAGCCAGCGTGGTGAAGCCTCGGTCCACGGTGAGGTCGGCAATCGACACGTTGGGGAGGCCCGCGGTGAAGCGCTGCCACACGGGGCTAACCGCGTCGATGTCGTTGGTGAAGAAGAGGCCAGTGTCGGTACCCACGAACACCTGCTGGCGATACTTGGGGTTGACTATGATAGCCTCGGCGGGCAGGTTTGCCAGGTTACCGGTCTTGTTCACCCAGGTCTTGGTAGCGCAAAGCGCGGTGCAGGTGATCTGGAAAACGTGGCCCAGCGTGGAAAGTGTAGACTCGTCGAAGGCCCCAAGCGCCGCGTAGCCCATCAGCGGATTTGTGGGATCGATAGCCACATCGAGTATGGGCCGGTTCGGCAAGATCGTGTTGCTCATGGTGACGTTCACCCACGTCGCGGTGTTCGCCAGGCCCTGGCCCAGGTTGAAGCCGTACTGCACGTTGCCGTCGCTGGTGCCCACGATGGCCGTGGTGGAGAGACTCGGAGAGTAGCTGAGCTGAAGGATGTTAGGAGTGTTAGCCCAGCCATAGCGGGGAGACCCACCCACCGCAGGTGTGGTTTTCGTCAGCGGCGGGCTGTTGATGTACCAACCTGCGCTGGTCGCCGCGCCGTTGGTGGTCTCCCATACGCGGTACGTACCCGCGATTAGGTGGGTACAACCGGTAAGCGGGCAGTCGTGCTTGTATATCTCGAACGGCATCGCGAACGAGCGCCCGTCTCCTGCCCAGGGGACAGCCGAACTGTTGCCTGTTACCTGGGAATAGGTGCCGTTCGGCCCGGTGGTCGAACGCCAGAGCCTGCTTACGTTATTCGATTGGTAGTAGATTTGGTTATTCACAGGCTCGATAGCCGCGAAGAAACCATCGCCGCCTATGCGCAGTTGCCATTCCTCGGGACCCAGGGCTGCCGTGCTGGCCCAGGTATTGGCGAAAGAGCCGTTGTCCTGGGCACCGCCGTTGGCACCTGGCACCGCTGCATTCGCGAAGTCGCCGGTGAGGTCGCCGTTGTAGAACTCGAACGTGTTCATCGTGGCGTTCAGCGAGATGATGGTGGGCCGGGTGGGTGCTGCAACGTTGGCGTTGTCGGTAAACCAGATACCACCGTCATTGGCGAACAATACCTGGTTGGAAGCGCCGGGCATGTACCTGAAGTCGTGCTGGTCGGGGTGTATCCAGTTGCCGCCCGTGTAGACACAGCCCACGTTCTGCCAGTTAGCTCCGCCGTCCGACGATCTGAAAGCATCAACCTCGCCGTAGTAGAGCATGTCCGGATTGTTGGGATCCACAGTGATCGCCTGGTCGTAGAAGGCCTGGCCGTAGCTGGCCGAGCCAGCGCCACCACCGGAGCAATCCACGAACTTGCTGAAGTCAGCACGCAGGCTCCAGGTAGCCCCGCCGTTGGTAGAGCGATAGATGCCCAGGATGTCAAGGAAGCGAGCGTCGGAGACACCGGCGTACATAACTTGCGGGTTGCTGGGCGCTATGGCTATATCAATGCGGCCCGGCTTTGTTGCGCCTGTAGTGCCGTTACCTGTGCCCGCGGGCCACCCGCTGGTAATCAAGTTCCAGGTGGGGCAACCGCTGACGGGCATCGTAGCTGTATATATGGCATTTGCTCCGTTCAGTGCGAACGCGGGCGCCGCTATATAGCCATAATACCAACCCACAGTATAAAATATTGTAGAGGTCGCGCCGTCGTCGCGTATGACGATCTCGGTGTTGTCCTGGCGCTGGCTGGAGAAGGCATTGGTGGTGCAGGAGCCGGTCCAGTTCGTCCCGCCGTCGTATGACATGCGCAAGTCTGCCTTGGTGCCCGCGATAAGTGTGTTGCTGTTGTTCGGGTCCACCTTGACGGCGCTCACAGCCGTATATGGCTCAAAGGTCTGCGGGTCTGGGTCGAGGCGATTGGGTCCAAAGACGGCCGCGCCCAACACCGTCCAGGTTACGCCCGCGTCCGTGCTCTTGAGAATACCTTGCGAGCCGCGAACGCCACCTACCGCGCGGAAGTCTCCCGTAGCAGCGTACAGGGTGTTGTGGTTGCTGGG
Source organism: Chloroflexia bacterium (assembly GCA_034667185.1). Taxonomy (GTDB): domain Bacteria; phylum Chloroflexota; class Chloroflexia; order QHBQ01; family JADMIH01; genus JADMIH01. The sequence goes on from JAXDKH010000157.1 coordinate 2,909, forward strand.
GTCAATAGTGACTTCGTCGATGGATATCGTACTCAGCAGGGTGTCGTCGGTCATAGGAGACCAGGTGGTAGCTGCGCTACAGCAGTTGGTCGTCTTCCACACTCCGCCATTAGATACACCCAGGTAGACCGTGGTGGTCAGCACTGGGTCGATAGTTATCGAGTTGACACGGCCGCTGACCTGCCCAGAGTTGAAACAGGACTGGCAGCCATTGGACTGGCCCGGCATGGGGCCCAGGCTCACCATCGCATTGGGGTCGAGGGCCAGGGGAGACCTACTGTTGGCCCGGCTGTAGGTGATGCGCCCGGCAGGTATGGCCTGGTTCATATTGGCTACTTGCTTTTCCGCCTTCTGGAGCCATGTGGCATCGTAGTAGCCCAACGGATAGGTAAGCTTGTTGAGAGAGTACTGCTGCCTGGCCTTGAGGGCTTCAAGCTCGCTGCCGGCTGCCCCGCCTGGCACCAGCACGTTGCGGAATTCCTGGTCCGGTAGTGCGGCCGCTGCCGACTTCTTCTGGCTATCAGCCTTTGATGGCTGGCCTGGCCCCGTGGCTTGCAGTTGCAGCAACGCGCCCGTTACCGCCACGCCTACAAGTAGCAACAAGACGAGCCACAAGCGCCTGCCGCCTACATTTTCCTTCCATTGCCTCATAACCTTCTTGCTCCTTTTCTGCTCAAACACGCCAAGAATACACCCGACTCCAAAAGACCGTACTACATAGACGGCGAGTCCGCTACGTATACAGTTATCCGCCGTGTTATAGGCGTTGCGTTGAGCGAGAGTAGGAGGGAGGACTGTATAAGTAGGTTGTAGATGCTGAAGCCCAGTATAACACAGAAATTGTCCGATTGTACAAGTGCGGTTACAAAATAGTTGCTACTTTGATACAGCCAGAAGCAAAGTAGGTGCCCCATTGCATAGACGGCAGCCGCCAATTATAATAGCTGGCACAGCCACTCATCGTGTCCCTCCGTTATAGCCGGGCTGCTTTTGCATTAGAACATGGTTAATCCGCCCCCTATGCCGGGGCGTCTATGCCAGCGTGGAGTGGAGGAACCGTGATGGTTGTCTGTAGCAACTGTGGGGCCGCTAACCAGCCGGGGGTGAATTTCTGCACCCGTTGCGGCACCCGGCTCGTAGCGCCCGCAGCTCAACAGAGCACCGTACCCCCCTCCGCCCCGCCACAATACCAGCAGCCACAGTACCCGCAACAGCCGCAACAGCCATACCCCCAGGGCCAGTACCCTGCGGGGCAATATCCTTACCCCGCCACCCAGGTCCAGGTAAAGGGGCGCAGCCCGTGCGGGTGTTGCTTTATGGTATTCCTGGTGTTCATCCTGCTCATCGTGGGCACCATCGGGGTAGGCTGGTATATGCTGCAAAACGGCACCCTCACCCAGAAGGGCATCTTCAACACGCTCGGCATGGGCACCGGGGAAGCCGACGTGATCAACCTCAGCGACGGCGACTTGAGCGTAAATATCGCGTCGCTGGACGACAAATCCGGTTCTTCTCTGCTGAAAACCGATCTGGCGCTCAAGCCCTTCGATAGCGACAGCTTTACCTCGATCAAGCCCGGCCGCTACCGCCTCACCTTCGCGGCGACGGCAGGCCAGGCCAGCGGCACGTGTACCCTGCAGGTTGGAAGCGGCGACGTCTACCAGTTCGCGGCGGTAAACGAGGGCGTAGTGATTACCAGTGACAAGCACCCGGCAAGCACGGGGGAAGAACTGGACATGTCCACGTCTTCACTGTGCAAGAAATAGCGGCCGGAACATAGGCATGCTCAGGAGTAGGTGCGGGTAAAGATATGAACAAGACACAGGGCAAAAGAAACCGACGGGCCTGGCTAGCACTATTGTCTGTGGTAGTGTTACTTCTACCCGGCTGCGTGACCGTTAACGTCACCAACATCTCCAAGGACCAGAACGCCCGCGTCTACATCCAGTTCCTGGACCGCAAGGGTTATACCTCTACCAGCCTCGCGCCGGGGCAGAGCGACACCGATTTCAGCGATGGCACCGGCTACTACCTCATCAGGGTGGGCGGCAACGAGGACTACCAGCGCCAGATGAAGGAGCTTCAGGACACATACCGCAAGGTGCTGACCACCCCCGGCCTCACCTCAGAGCAGGTGCAGGCTATCACCAAGAAAATAGCTCTGCTCAAGGACCAGGAGGAGAAAGCCAAGGAGAGCTACGCCCGTTGCGAGGGGAGCGTCGATAACGGCAGCGTAACAGTAACGGTGGACTGGGACGCGAGCAAAAGAGACTGGACGCTCGAATGCACGGAGGAAGAAAGCAAGCCCTCTAAGTGATCTGGGAATTAGGATTTCGGATTTGCTGTCAATCCTTCTAAATCCGCAATCCGAAATCCCAATTCCCAAATCCGGAGCCAGATGATGTCGCGCCTGGTGAGACGCTATAGACAGGGCAGCATAGGCAGCAGGCTGGTGGGGGTGCTCGCACTCTTCTCCGGGGCTGCGCTGCTGACGCACATCATATGGCGGGTGTCGTTGCCGCTTGCCCTTGCCACCGCCACGCTCGCGCTCGTTTCTAGCGGGATAACCCTCTGGCGCAGGGCTACGCTCGCACAGCGCGCCATGCTCACGCGGCTATTGAAAGTTGGGGCCGCTTCGGGCCTGGTCGCGACGGTAAGCTACGATCTTGCCAAGTTTGCCCTGTCGCAGCTGGACCCTTCGCCGTACAACCCCTTCGAGGTGGTGCACATATTCGGGACGCTGCTGGTGGGACAAACTAGTTCGGACGTGGCAATTTATGCGGCGGGCGCGGCGTTTCACCTGCTGAACGGGGTGTCGTTTGGGGTGGCTTATTGCTTCTTGTTCAGGCGGCAGGGGATACTTGCGGGCGTGGCGTGGGGGCTCTTCCTTGAGATGTTCCAGCTAACCCTCTACCCCGGCTGGCTCAACATCCGCTTCTACACGGAGTTCGCGCAAATCTCCGCTATGTCGCACGTAGTTTACGGCCTGGTGCTCGGACAAGCCTGCCGGGTGGGATTGGCCCGTGTACAAGGCGCAGGACCAACGATAAGGGGAGCAGAACATGGGAATTGATCCAAGCTGGGGAACAGGACCGGGTACGCCACCGCAGGTGCCTCCACAGGTGCCGCCATACCCTCCGCCGCAACCGCAATATCAGCCGGAATATCAGCCACAACCTCAATACCCACCTCAGCCGCCCGTGCCGGCCACCCCCCAACAGCCACCGGACGAGCGCCTGGAGCAGATATTGTACCTAAGGGCCCCGGCCTGGCTGGATGACTGGTTCCCCCACATCTCTAACGCCATGTCGGACGGGGCCTGGACCACGGCCTGGCGGGGTGTGGGAGCGTACGCGCCCGTGGTGGGGCTTGCAGTGGGTCTCCTCTGCCGCATCCTCTTCCCGCAGATATTCACCGTCTTCTCTGAGTCCCTCATCTTCATGATGATAGTTATAGCCGCCGCCCTGCTGAGTGGCACTGTGGGCCTGGGACTCCTGGCGGGCTACATCATCGAAGACCTTCTCCTGGGTAACCGGGCGGGTGTGTCTACCGACTTGTTTTCAGGGGCGGGTTCCGGCGGCCCTCTGCTTGGCACGGTGGGCATGCTGGGCGGCAAGATAGTTAGCTACCTGCTGCTCTCGATACCCGCCGTAACCATCCCGCTGCTCGTGCGGCACCTGGCACCCAGCATCAAGCTGAGCACGATCACCGACCCCAACACCCGCACGTTCGCACTCGCGGGCTTGCACGCAGCAATCGCGGGGGTGCTGGTGTACCTTTGGGCGCAATCAGTAATAGTGCTCATGCGCCCGCTATTTACCTGGGTAGGCGGGGTGCCCACGTTCGAGTCGATAAACCCGGTGCAGGACAAGTGGCTCTTCCTGGTGGTGGCCGGAGCGCTTGCCGCCGCGGGCCGGGTGCTGATGGAACGCAGGCTGATGCCCACGGCCCCACGAGCAGCGGTCGCCACTACGTTGCAGAGGCAGCGGTTCACCGGCGAGGGCAAGGGCATACTGGAGAAAGTGCCCGAACTGGCGCGCGTGGTCATCCCCCCGGTGGTCATCTCCATGCTGCTGGCGGGCACCTACGAAAGCTGGATA
>JAXDKH010000158.1:0-31530 GCA_034667185.1 Chloroflexia bacterium
CCTATCTTTGCCATATGGCATCGGCAACACTATTCCTGCCACCTTTTTAGTGACAACATAACTGCCTATTATATTGACAATGGTATTGCACCTGTATATACTATCCTTGGTACCAAATTCGGTTGTATTCGTGGGGCGTGAGGTGGGGAAGATGCGGCCAATCGGCTATGCTTACATGCAAGCGGGCGGTAAACGCGACAAGGACACTGACACCGACCAGTTGAGCGACGGTATGCTCGAAGGGCAAATACCCTCTCCCGAAGGCGGCCTCGCGAGTACCCCCGGTGACGGGCTGAGCACCGGGTCGGGATCGGGTGGGGATGGACAACCCACCGCTAAAGGCCGGGGCCGTGGACGGCGTGGCGGAGGTGGCGCCCAGGAACGCTTCCAGATCACCGCCGACCGGCCAATATTCACCCTCTCGGTGGCTGCCGACCTGCTGGGCCTCCACCCGCGCACCCTGCGCATCTACGAAGAGAAGAAGCTGGTCATCCCCTCACGCACCGAGGGCAACCGCCGCCGCTACTCCCAGCGCGACATCCAGCGCTTCCAGTTTATCCGGCACCTCACCAACGGCGGGGTAAATCTCGAAGGCGTGCGCATTATCCTTGACATGGCGGAAGAACTCTCCAAGCTGGGCGGCAACCCCGAAGAGATCATAGAGCGCAACCTGCAAGCCCTCGATGGACCGTAGAGAATTCGTAACGGTGGTCAAGGCCACCGCGAGAGAATTCGCCAAAGACGACGTAGGCTACCTCGCCGCAGCCGTCACATATTACGCCTTCTTCAGCCTCTTCCCGGCCATACTGTTGGGTGTCACCATCGCCGGGCAATTCGTCAAGACGGAAGACGCGTATATCTTCATCGTGGACCGGGTGGGCCGCTTCGCCCCTAACCTCTCAGAGTTCCTCACCAAGACCCTTGAGGAGGTGATCCTCAAGCGTAATTTCGCGGGCTGGTCGGCGCTCCTCAGCTCGATAATCCTCTTCTTCACCGCCACCGGGGCTTTCGAAGCCATGGACAAGGCCATCAATCGCGCCTGGAAGTCCGAGAAAGTGCCTTCCATCCTGGTAACGAAGCTCACCGGCTTCCTGATGATCGTAACCGTGTCGGCGCTCATGCTCGTGTCGCTGCTGGTTTCGTCAGGACTCACCGCCACCCGCACCTTCACCACATATCTGCTGGGCGAAGTACCGGGCACAGACTTTGTGTGGGTACTCATCAGCTTCGTGGCGTCCACGAGCGTGGTATTCCTTGGATTGCTCCTGCTCTATCGCTTCATCCCGCGTTGCACAGTAAGTGTACGCGACGTATGGCGTGCCGCCTTGCTCGCCGCCTTCGTCTGGTCGCTGGCCAAGGAGGGGTTCGCCCTCTACCTGGGTTCGACTTTCGCCAACTACAGCGCCGTCTACGGCACCGTGGGCGCGATAATCGCCATCCTCACCTGGATCTACGTCTCGGTGAACATCATCCTCACCGGGGCCGAGTTCGCCGCCGAGACCGCCCGCGTGCGTGAGATGCGTGAGAAGGTACAACACGCCGCCGAGAGGGAAGAACCCCACCGCAGCCCCTGGTTCACCTGATAAACGGTAGGCGGAACCGCATCGGTGATAATACCCGTGTCCGGCGCCGCATTGTGGCTCCTAATATTTGGGGCGTTCTCGCAATTGGTGGATATTACACAACCAGCCCCTTCTTATGTATATAATGGGACCACCCGCCCCCAAAACGGACGCGGGTTGTTTAACTGTGCTAACAACTAACAACTAATAACTCACCACCGGCACTGCCCATGGGCCCACTAGAGAGCGAAAGCGAGTTCGACCACACACTCTATACAGCCGAGTTCGTTACCGCCGAGCCGGACGAGCCGCTTGCCACCATCCTGGAGAGGGTGGAGGACGCACTGACGCGCACCCCGAACGTGGTCCTCATCCTCCCAAGGGGCAGCACCGCTTTCCACTCCACCCATGACTTCCTGGCGCTGGGTAAGCTGCACAGCGGGCGCGACGTGCACGTCTCCATCGCCTCGCCCGACCCCACGATAGCCAGTCTCGCCCGCGTGCTCGGCTTCTACGTCGAGAGCGTGCCCGACGGCCACGACTACTACGAAGAGCCAGGCTCCGTGACCGAAGAGGACACGGAGCAGCCGACTTCGCCCCTACCCCTCGGCCCACCCCGCGTTTCAGGCCCCTTCCCCGACAAGCCGGAGTGGGTGCTCTCGCCGTCGGGCTACGTCTACCCGGTGCCCAGCACCACATCCACCTGGCTGAACCACCCCAGCGACCCGGCGAACGCGCAGGAAGGTATCGGCGCGAATGGCAAGAAGCCGACCCACCCGCACCTGTCGCTCCCTCTCTCAAAGTCCGGAGTGCCCCCGCCGCGCACCAGGCCCAGGGTCACGGGGCAACTACAGCCCACAATTATCACCGACCCGTCGCTGCCCTCCATTACCGGAGACAGGTTCGATATGCCCCTAGCATTGGTGTCCACCACCGAGTCGGGACGCATCAAGGCCCGGCGCACGGACGAAGAGGCTGCAGCTTACCTCAAGCTGGATGGGCAGGAGACGGTCCGCAAGATACGCCGCTTCACCGTGCGCAGGGTCGTCACGGGCGTGTTGGTGCTGTTGCTGCTCGCCCTCGTGGGTGCCGGTACGTACGCGTGGATATACCTGCCGGAAGGCAGCGTCGAGATCACCCCGCTCAAGAAGGACCTGGTCGGGTTGCAAATAGAGGTGCCCGTGCTGATTACCCCTGGAGCGGCTGGACAGGACGGGCTGGCGACTCCCCTGGACCAGTCGAGCACAGGTGGCGTTATCAGCACCTACTCGCTCACGTCAACGCAGCTGAGCGCCACCATCGTAGAGCAAAACACGGCTCCCGCCACCGGCTCCCGACAGGTACCCAAAGGCCGCTCCCGTGGCACCATAATCTTCACCAACAGCACGCCCTACCCGGTGACGGTCCCAGCAGGCACCACCTTTACGGCCGCCAACGGGGTTACTGTGCAGGTAACGCAGGGGGGAGTGGTGCCCGCCACTATCTTCACCCCCGGCGCGACGGTAAGCTCGCTGGAGCTAGAGGTAGAGGCAACGCTAGATGGGCCTGCGGGTAACGTGGCCGCCAAACAGCTACAGAGCACCTACAAGGGTCTCACCTACATCAACCCCAACGCGATAGAAGGGGGCACGCTTGAAACGCTGAAAGTGGTCACACAGCAGGACATCGACACGCTCACCGCTGACCTGAACAAGAAGGCCCTCGACCAGGGGCGCGCGCTTGGCCTGCTGCTCGCCCAGGTGCCGCCGGGGCACGAATTGATCACTCAGACGATGAAGTTCGGCGAAGTCAGCATGACCCCCAGCCTGAGCGCCAACCAGGACGGCGAGGGGGTGAGCGTGGTGGTTACGACCAGCGTGCAGGCGTTCAGCTACAACAAGGCCGATGTGCAGAAAGCGGTGTTTGACGCGATACGCGACCAGGTGGACATGCTGCCGGATACGGTTGGCCCCGTGCTGGACGAGGGCACGATACACTACGAGCCGCCCGCGTTCCAGTCAATAGAGGCCGCACAGGGCCGGGTGACTTACAGCACATCCGCCAGCGCCCGCGTGAACTTCACCGTGACCCCCACGCTCAAGGAGCAGATACGCAACCTGGTCACCGGTAAGGAGATAGCCAGGGCCCGCAGCCTCATCAGCGAACGCTACGGCGAGTACGTGAACGCCTCGGACATAAAGGCGAATGTGCTCTGGCTCACGTTAGACAAGCTGCCCAGCGACTCCACCCGCATCACGATTGGCGAGGGCACGGGAGCCGCCTACGAACCCGCCCCCTCGTCCCCTAGCCTGCGGCCCGACCCTAGCAGCCAGAGGTAACGCGGGTCGCATGGGCATGACCAACCACATCTACTACGCCGATAATCTCCCCGTGCTACAAGGGCTACCCGACGCCTCGGTGGACCTCATTTACATCGACCCGCCCTTCAACACGGGCAAGAAGCAACAGCGTAACTCCCTGCAAACCGTGCGCTCGGAGAACGGCAACAGGACCGGCTTCGGGGGCAGGCGTTACGGGACGGTCAACCTTGCCACCCAGGTCTACGCCGACGCCTTTGACGACTACCTCGCCTTCCTCCAACCCCGCCTGCTCGAAGCCCACCGCTTGCTTGCGCCCACGGGGAGCCTCTACTTCCACATCGACTACAGGGAGGTGCACTACTGCAAGCTGCTGCTGGACGGCATCTTCGGGCGCGAGTGCTTCCTGAACGAGATCATCTGGGCCTACGACTACGGGGCCCGCACCACCCGCAAGTGGCCCGCCAAGCACGACAACATCCTGCTCTACGCCAAGGACCCCAACCGCTACACCTTCAACGCGGACGAGGTAGACCGCATCCCATATATGGCCCCCGAACTGGTAGGCGCTGAGAAGGCCGCCCGCGGCAAGACCCCCACCTCCGTATGGTGGCACACCATAGTACCTACCAACGGCAAAGAGAAGACCGGCTACCCCACCCAGAAGCCCCTCGGTATAGTGCGCCGCATAGTGCTGGCCTCCTCCAATCCCGGCGACATCGTGCTCGACTTCTTCGCCGGCAGCGGCACCACCGGCGCGGCCTGCCTGGAACTCGGCCGAGAATTCATCCTAGTAGACAACAACGAACAAGCCCTCCAAACGATGGCCCACCGCTTCAAAGACGCTCCCTGCATCGAATGGCACAACTACGACCCCAACGAATTTCGAATTTCGAATATCGAATTTCCAAATCCATGAGAGTGTTGGCCCTTGACATAGGCAAGCGGCGCATCGGCGTGGCGGTGAGCGACGAGCTTGGACTCCTGGCCCGCCCCCTCCAGACCGTGCAGAGCGTATCCCTCAACGTGGACGTCAATCGCATAACCGAGCTGGCCCGCGAGATAGGGGCCGAGATGGTAGTGGTGGGCGACCCGCTGCACATGAGCGGGGACCCTAGCACCATGTCAAACCGGGCGCGCAAGTTCGGTGAAACGCTGCAAACCGTCTCCGGACTCCCGGTGGAGTACATCGACGAGCGTCTCACCAGCGTGGAAGCCGAGCGCATCCTGCTGGACCAGGGCGTGCCCCACAAAAAGGTGCGCGAGCAGATAGACGCCATGGCCGCCTCGGTCATCCTCCAGAGCTACCTAAACGGCAAAAAGCCCCCCCGCAGCCCCGACGCTCCTATGGAAGACAGGTATTGGTAGGAAGATGGACGATAGAAGGAGGAAACGCCAAGACGCCAAGAACGCGCCAAGAGTGTTAAGGACTGGTTCTTACTAACCACTAACCACTAACCACTAACCACTCCTACCATCGTCCATCGTCCATCGTCCATCGTCCATCGTCCATCGTCCATCGTCTATCGTCTATCGTCCCTCACAGGGATCGCCGTACTGCGCGACTAGCGTGGAAGAAGCCCTGCCTGCCAGGTCGTGGTAGCCTACAGCCCAGGCGCTCGTGGGGCTGAGGGCGGTTATCGACTTGAGGTTGTTTGTGGTCGCGCCGTTGCCGGGGCTGGATAGTGGACTCCAATCGTGGCCGTTCCAGTGGGACACCAGCGACTTGTTGGACCTGTTTGGTAGGCGGTAGATGCCCGTTATCCAGACGTCGTCCCCGGATGTGGCCGAGATGCTGTTGAGCACGGCGTAGTCGGTGTCTATTTGCGGTCCGCCCATCTTGTTCCACTCGGTGCCGTCCCACCTTAGCAACAATGGTGTGACGGGGCCGCTGCCGTCGTACTGGTAGCCTGCCGCCCACACGTCTGTGGGTCCGGCCACCGTTACGTCGTACAGGTAGTTCGCTACCTTCGCGGGGGCTGGAGCTTCAAGCAGGCTCCACTCTTTGCCGTTCCAGTGCATCGTGAGGGGCAGGTACTGGTTCTTCTCGGCGATGCGGTAGCCTACCGCCCACACGTCGGTAGCCGAGCGCATGGCAACCGAGGTGAGGGTGTTCAGGCGCTGCCCAATGCTGGGGGTGGGCACCGTGCGCCACTCGTTGCCGTCCCAGTGCTGCGCCAGAGTGCGGTAGACGCCTCGCTCGTCGGCGTAGTAGCCCACGGCCCACGCGTCGTCCTCCGAGAGCGCATCCACGCTGTTGAATATGCCCACCGTGGCGCTCACGGGCGCGGGCGCTACCAGACGCCACTCGCCACCGTCCCAGCGCTGGACCAGGGGCACCGTCTGCCTGTCCAGCAGCAAGTAAGCGCCCACCGCCCACACATAGTCAGGCGACACCGCCGCCACGCTGTTGAGCTGGCTGCCGCGGGACTCCACCGCTTGGCTGTAGACGAGCTGCCATGCCTTACCGTCCCAGTGTTCGGCCAGGGGCTCAACAACACCCTCCCTGTGGCTGGAGCCGACCGCCCACACATCGTCCGGGGCCAGCGCTGACACGTCAGCCAGCACACTGCCGCCGCGCTCTTCCTCGTCGCCACCCACGCCGGGCAATCCGCCTCCTGCCTCGGCTCCGGGGATAGCGGCTTCTCCCAGGTCGGGGCTACCCACGACCCGCCAGGCCAGCCCCGCCGCGCAATCCAGGGTGGGCGTTGGCCCGTCGTAGGTGCTGCGCTGCGCCATGGAGGTCTGGGCCTGCTGCACTCGCGGCACCGATTGCCCCGCGCTTGGCCCTATCGAGCCGAACCGCAACGCCGCGCCAAGGCCCCCCACCAGCAGCAGTAGTATCGCTACCGTGAGGATGGTCTTCCAACTGCGCCCTGTGCCTGCCGCTTGTTGCATAAAAGCCACTTTCTATGTGAAAGATTCTCTACAAGAAGGTGCGCTTATATGCTACCACAAGAGGCGAACGGCGGGGTTACAGGTCGGCGTTGCCCATTTGGGGACGCTGAGCCGGGAAGAGCACGCGAGCCAGGCTCAGGCCCTCGCCGGCCAGCTGCATCCCGTGGGCCTGCACCAACTCGTCCGGCTCGGCGCTGCCGATTACCAGGCGGGCAATCGCCTCTCCGCCGCGGATGCCGTGCTCGGCGTCCCCTGGCGGTAGCACCTCCACGCGCGAACGGTCTATCGAGAGCAGCACCTGTTCGCTGTGAGTGGCTATAAGCAAATCACCGCGCCACCCGGCCAGATGCGAGCATGCCAACCTGCGGGATAGCTCGCCCGACAGCTTCTCAAAGAGCGAGCGCAGGTTAATGACGCGCACCAGCCACCCACCTGTGGGGCGGTACGTCTCGTCGGCGGTAGAGTTGAGCGTGCGTATAGCGCGGGCCATGCCGCTGTGGGGGTGCAGGCGGTTGAAACGCACTTCTTCGCAGTCCTCGCGCCGAGCGATCAGGCCGAACACCCACAATCGCTCAATTGGGTCGCCCGCCGAGTCATAGTGCCACACTGCACGGCCATTAGAGACCACATCGTACATCACGTAGCCGCGGGCCGCGCCTCCCTCTCCCCAGGTGTAGCCGTAGAGGTCGCCCGGTTCCTTGGTACGCAGGAAGGTGGGGCGCACAACTGTGCCCGTGAGAGTACTGTTCTCGGCGTTGTAAAGCGCGTCGAGGTCGGGCCGGTGCCGTGGCGCGAATCTGTGCAGCCGGAAGTCGGGGGCTTCGTGGGGCAGATCGCGGGTGCGCACCGTCACGTCGTACTCGGGCCAGGCCGACACGTAGCCGAAGCGGGTGTAGTAGTTTGCGATGGCGTTGCACACAATGCTGAGATCGTAGCCATTGGCGCGCATCGCGTCGAGGGAGGCGCGGATCGTGGGGGGCATGAGGCCACGCTTACGGAAGTCGGGGTCGGTCACGACCAGGTTGACGCCCGCGGTCTGCACACGCGCCGTGCCCACCCGCATCTCCAGGTTGTACACGCCAAAATGGGCGACTACCCGGTCCTCTGCAATCGCCACCCGCGAGGTCTTCCAGTCGTAGTGGCTGCGGTTGATGCGGCCTTCCCGAGCGTGCCGCTTCAGGTCGTCGCGCCATTGCAAGGCCACGAGATCGAATATCTGCTCCGCGTGCTTCCTCTTACCGGGAGCGACGATGCTAACGGGCTCAAGAGACAATGCGCACTCCACACCGTACGACGGCAGACTCAACATTGGACCGGGACCGGCTCGACATAGACACCGGGGCGACTCCCACGCTGAAGGCAACGCTGCATCATAACACAAACCGGCTATGGACCACGGTGAACTTTCGTGTTAAACAATGAAGCCGGCTCATCGCCGGCTCACTGTCGCAAAGAAAGGAAAAGGATGTCGTTGTTCCCAGTTACCCTGTGCTCTCTGTCTCAATAGTAGCAAACCTGGGTAATTAGGGCAATGGGTTTTTCTTAGAGTCTCATTAGAGTTCAATTAGAGTCTGATTAACCCCGCACCATATCGCGCAAAGCCACCTCAATTGCAGGACCATATACCGCCCTGTCATCCTGAGCGCAGCGAAGGATCAGGTGGGTAGGCGAGAGTCCTCAACGTTGGGGATGATGTCGGCAAAAGAAACATTGTTGCCTCCGTATCAAGAGTCAAGCACGGGCTATTGATCCTTCGCTACGCTCAGGATGACAGAGGGGAGTAGGGTCGCCGCAATTCGGGTATCTTCTACACTGATACAGGCTTGCAAGCACGTCCCAAAAGCCATTGTCTGGTATAAAGATAGTATGCAATCGCAGAAACTACCATTAGGTGCCTTGCGTCTTGTGGCGCAGTACCACAACCGCGTCTGGGGCGGGAAGTACCTCAAACCTGAGGCAGAGGAGCCGGTCGGCGAAGCCTGGATCGTGTATGAGGACGATAAGGTGGCTTCCGGTCTGCATGAGGGACGCACGCTGGCGGAGCTTGCTGAGGAATATAGAGAGGAACTGCTGGGCAGGCGCGTGACTTCACAGACCGATGCACGCTTCCCGCTCCTGATAAAGCTGCTCGATTGCGGCGAGTGGCTCTCCCTCCAGGTACACCCGAACGACAAACAGGCCCTGGAGCTTGAGGGGCCGGGACACTTCGGCAAGACCGAGGCCTGGCACGTACTCGAAGCCGAGCCGGGGGCCAGGCTTATTTCAGGGGTCAAGCCCGGCACCCAGCCGGGGGCGCTGGCCCAGGCTATCAGGCAAGGCGCTGTAGCCGAGTTAGCGGAGTACATAGACGTAGAGAAGGGCGATACCATCCTGATGCACGCGGGCACGGTGCACGCCCTCGGCCCCGGCCTGCTCATCTACGAGGTGCAGCAGACCTCCGACATCACCTATCGCATCTACGACTGGGACAGGCCCCAGACCGGCAGCCGCAAGCTGCATATCGAGCAATCGGTGGCGGTATCCAACCCGGAGATGGCCGGGGAGGTGTGCCACCTGCCTACGTCAATGCGTGACAGCGACCGCCGCCAACTGGTCTGCTGCGATTACTTCACCCTTGAGATCATGAGCGCGGAAACCAACTCCATCGAACTCGACACCGGGGGCGAGACGTTCCACGCGCTCACCACCATAGAAGGCGAGATGCTGGTGGAGGGTAATGGCTGGAGCGAACAGCTTGGCAAGTACGACAGTATCGTGGTGCCCGCCTCCGCAGGGGCCTACACCGTGAAGCCACTTGGCAGGTTCCGAGCACTCAAGTCGAGCGTGGAACCGACCGATGACGTGAGCGCATAAGTACCATACACCTTCCTGAGGAAGTAGAGACTTGGCCCAGGCAGCGCAACCAATCCAGCCCAGGGTAGCCTATACGCAGGACTTGCCGCGTACCGCCGACCTTGTGATAGTCGGGGGCGGTATCGTGGGTGCTGCCACAGCGTTCTTTGCCTCACGGGCGGGGCTGCGCGCGCTCGTGCTGGAACGCAGGCCCGCCCTCTGCACTCTCACCACGCCCGTCGCCACGGGTGCGTTCAGGGCGCAGTTCGACAACCCCGAGGAAATCGCCCTGGTAAGCGAGAGCATAGCGCTCTTCACCAACTTCTCGGAAGCTACAGGACTCGACGGCTACGACCTCGATATTCACCAGCAGGGTTATTTATGGCTCACCACCTCACCCAGCATGGTCGAGATACAGAAGGAGCTTGTAGCACGGCAGGGCGCCTGGGGCCTCACCGACGTGGAGTGGCTGGACGGCGACGAGGCACTCAGCCGCTTCCCTTACCTCTCCCCCGAAGTGCTGGGTGCCCGCTTCAGGGCAGGTGACGGCTGGCTGGACGTGCGCCGCCTGACGCTCGGCTATGCCGCTGCCGCCTCCAATGGGGCAATTTTCGCCACGAATACGGCGGTTGTCGGGTTCGACGTTGAAGGTGGCACGGTGCGGGCCGTGCATACGTCCAGGGGCAGCGTGAGTACCGAACGGGCGGTTATCGCGGCTGGCCCGTTCTCCGGTGAGGTGGCCGCGATGTTGGGGCTTGAGCTACCCCTGAGCCTGGTTCGCCGCCAGAAGGTCGTTATGCCCGACGTGCCCGAAGTACCAAACTGGGCACCCATGACCATAGACGAGGAGACCGGGGCACACTGGCGGCCTGCCCTGCGCGGTGCCAACCTGCTCCGCACCTCGCCCGGTGTACCTCCCGGCCCGCCCCTGGAGGACGTACCCACCAGCGTTGACTTCGTCTTTAGCCTGCTGGACCCCGCCAGCGAGCACTCGGTGGTGCGCATCAGCCCCTTCTGGGGCGATGTGTGGGCCAGGCAGACCTCTCATTACTACCTGCAAGCGGGGCAGTACAGCTACACACCCGACCACAAGCCGTTCCTCGGCCCCACGCCCATAGGCGGCCTCTACCTGAACTGCGGCTACAGTGGGCACGGCATCATGGCAAGCGGTGGAGGCAGCAGGCTGGTGGTAGACAGCATCACCGGCAAGTTGCGCCCCGAGGACAACCCGTTCCGTTTCGACAGGCCAATGTCGGACAGGCACATGGACATTCTGTAGGGATTTTGTGCAGGAAAATGCCGGGGCCAGGATAACAGCACCTATACTTCCACTGTCATCCTGAATGGTGCCTCTTGGAAGCAAGGGACCAACAACAGGACCAAGAGACCCCCTTGTCATCCTGAGGGTAGCGAAGGATCAGGTGGGTAGGGAAGAAGAGGTATTGGAATACCAAGGCGGGCTAACCTTACCATCTTACTCCTGTATTGCAACCGAGTGCGACTGCAACCTGATTCCTCGCTGCGCTCGGAATGACAAAAAGTGGCTTGACCCGCTATTGGACAATTACTTGTCCGAGATGCACTATTCAGGATGACAGTGGGAAGCAGAGCCGCCAGGCCTGGCACCCGCTGCTAACTTGAGAAGCACCGCCGGAACCTGAGCACCACTTCCGGCGTAGAATAAGAGGTTATAATACATAGTAAGGCTCAATAAGGACATAAACAAAGCATGTTACAGAACGATCCGAACAACAATCCAGGCATCGCAGAGCCAACCACTGCACCATATGCCCCGGAAAACGCCTCTATCTACGCACCTGCCTACAGCCCCAACGGCCACGCACTCGCCGCCAGGGTGCCCGCGATACAGGCTGAGGGCTTGCAGAAGTCGTACGGGCAGCACTGGGCGGTGAAGAACGCTAATGTGCTGGTGTGGCCCGGCGAAATCGTGGGCTTCCTGGGTCCGAACGGCGCGGGCAAGACCACCACGATAAAGATGCTTACCGGGCTGGTCAAGCCCACGGCGGGACGGGCAGCTATATCGGGCTACGACATACAGGCCCAGCCGGTGCAGGCCAAGGCCACGTTCGGCTACGTGCCCGACACGCCCAACCTGTACGGCAAGCTCTCAGGCTGGGAGTTCCTGCGTTTCATCGCTCGCCTTTACCGGGTGCCCACCGAGCAGGCCGAGCGCCGTGCCAACGAACTGCTGCGCATCTTCGACCTGTACGAAGCCGCCTCTGACCTGACGGAAGGCTATAGCCACGGTATGCAGCAGAAGCTGGCACTCGCGGGTGCTCTGGTGCACGACCCCAAGGTGCTCTTCCTCGACGAGCCGACCGTGGGCCTCGACCCCCGCTCCGCCCGCCTCATCAAGGACCTGCTCCAACAACTGCGCGACCGTGGCACTGCCGTCTTCTTTTCCACCCACATCCTCGAAATCGCTGAGCGCATGTGCGACCGCGTAATGATCATCAACAACGGCGAGATAATCGCCTCCGGCACGATGGACGAGCTAAGGGCGCGGGGAGGTACCGGCTCACTCGAAGATATATTCCTTCAGCTCACGGGCGGGGCCGAGTACGCCGCCATTGCCGAGGTCTTACGGTGATTTCGGATTTGGGAATTCGGAATTCGGATTTTAGGTCGGTACTGTCCGACACGTGGCTGCTCCTTTCTCTGCGGTGGCAGATCGGGTGGAACAGTTTTCGGGCGCGTAAGACGAGCACGCAGGTGTTCTCGGTGGTAGGCAGCCTTGTCCTGGTGATCTTTTTCGCGGCGTTGTCGGCGGGAGCGGGCCTGCTGGCGGGGGCATTGCTGAGCCGGTTCCCCGAGGCCCAGTTGGAGCCTGTTATTCCGGCTGTGATACTGACCGGTGTGGCCGTGTTTCTCCTGATAGGCAGCTTCGGCACGGCGCTGGGCTCCCTCTTCCTCTCTAGCGACCTGGACCTCCTGATGACCGCCCCGGTAGACCGCAAAGCCGTCTTCGTGAGCAAAATCCTCAACGGCATGGTCTGGAACTACGCGCTGGTGTTCGCCCTTGCCCTTCCGGCACTGCTCATGTACGGCATCGGCCTGGGCTATGGGCCGCTCTACTACATACTTGCCTTTGTAACCCTGCTGGGCACTCCCCTGCTGCCCGCCGCGCTAGGTTCCATACTGGTGCTGCTGGTGGCGCGGTTCGCCCCTGCCCGGCGGGTGCGCGAGGTGCTGGGCCTCATGGGTGCGTTGTTCGGCCTCGCCTGCGGCCTGCTGAGCCAGACTACACGCTTCTGGTTCCGGTCTTTCACCGAGTCGAGCGGCAACGACCCTGGGGCTCTGGTCGATGCTCTGCGTGCTGTAGTTGCCTGGCCGCTGCCCCCGTCAATGGCCGGACGTGGCCTTGAGGCAGCGGGACGCGGCGATTTGCCTGGAGCACTCGGTAACCTGTCGGTGTTCCTGCTGCTCACGTTCGGGGTCTTCGCGTTATGCGTGTACGCCGCCGACTTCCTGTACGCTGCCGGGTGGGTGCGCATGCAGAGCAGCGGCAGCGCCAAACGAAGCAAACAGCGGGCTGAGAAAGCGGCCAGGGAGAGAGGCTGGCTGTCCCGTGTGTCGGCGGACATGGCAATAGCCATCAAGGACTGGAAGATAGTGCCGCGCGACCTGCGCAACTTCGCCCAGATGCTCGCGCCCCTGATCTTCTGGCCGATCTTCTACCTGAACGTTACAGCGGGAGGCGGCAGGCGCGGGCGGGGCTTGCCGGGGACCGACTTCTTCAGCAACATGGACGGCGTATTCGTGGCGGCGGGCGTGCTCAGCTCGACAGTGATGCTGGTGAGCAGCATCGCCTTCACGAGCATCAGCCGGGAGGGCAAGTCGTGGTGGCTGCTGAAGATAGCCCCCGTAACCACCTTCGAGCTACTGAGGGGCAAGTTCCTGTCGGCAGGGGTGCCCTACGTGGTATTGAGCACGCTGCTCATGGCCGGGGCGGCTATCTGGCGGCAGTTGGACCCGCTGTGGACCTTCTACGGCTGGCTGGGCGTGGAGGTGCTGGGCCTGGGGATGATCGTGGTGGCAGTGGCGCTATCCGTGCCGTGGGCCAAGCTCGACTGGGACGACCCGCGCAAGATGAATTCCGGCTGGGGCAGCTTCATCGCCTTCGCCGCCTGGGTGGGGATGGGCGTCCTCGGCGGCCTCTTCCTGGCCCTCCCCGTCTTCTTCGAGGCCCTTGACCCCCTGCTCACGCCCCTGCTAGCCATCGCGGGCCTATTATGCGCCACCGGCATAAGTGCGGGCGTGGCATACCTGGCCTACAGGTTCGGCGCGAGCAAACTTCCGGAGGTAGGTTAAAGGACGATGGACGATAGGAGACTTGCCATCGTCCATCGTCCATCGTCTAATTACTCCCGTTCCCTCTGACTTCCTGCTCCGCCTTCTGGCTCTCGCGGTCAACGGCCTGGCCGTCTATCCACATCTCGTCGTCTTCGTCCAGCCAGGTCTCGTGCATGGCGTAGCGGTGGGCCTGGTGCCCATAGCCCGGCAGGACGCGATAGTGGCCGGTCTCCTCGTCGCGCAGCAATCCCTCTTGAGGGTGCTGGTCTTTCAGGGCATCTAGAGTCATCGCTTTCCTCCTAATCTACGTTGCTGTGCTTTATGCCATTTTCTATGCCAACATCGACAATGAGCGAAAATGACAAAACAAAAAGGGCGCCCTCAACTGGGAGAGCAACCCATCGCTCGTTTCAGCCCGACG
Organism: Chloroflexia bacterium; assembly: GCA_034667185.1. Taxonomy (GTDB): domain Bacteria; phylum Chloroflexota; class Chloroflexia; order QHBQ01; family JADMIH01; genus JADMIH01. Next base: position 14,325 of record JAXDKH010000158.1, read on the forward strand.
CTGGACTATATTTGACCCTAGTATTGCACACCCGGCTGATTGTGTCAATACGATTGTGGGCTGAAACTAATTTGAAACGTGAAACGTGATGCGTCGGGAGTACTTGAGTGTCGCTTAACGCGGCACCTGAGTGCTGGACAATACGTAGGTGGAGATGTAGAATCCAGAGTGACGGCTATTTGGTGCACCCTTTCCCTGTTTCGTGGCGTATAACTCATAGAAGGTGTATTTAGCGCAAGGTAGATGCGTGTCTTGTGCGTATAGGAGAGCATTTATGAAGAACAACCTCAAGCTGCTATTGCCTGTCTCGTTGCTGGTGCTGGGGTCGGTCCTCAGTGGCTGTTCGGCGGGCCAGCAGGTGACTGCAGCCGACGTGATACAGAAAATGCGCGAGACGATGAAGACTACTCAGACCGCGCAGAGCACAGTAGATATCAACGCCACCATCAACAAGCAGGGCATCCAGGCGCTGCTCTCTACCTTCATGCCCGGCAACCCGGCGCAGCCTGCCCCCGCCGAAGGCAAAGGGGATATAACCTCCAAGCTGCCCGACACCGCCTCCGCCCAGATCAAGACCTGGAAGCAAGCGTCGAATGGCAACACGCCAGGCAAGGCTCGCGTGGACGTAGTAAGCTCCTCGCTGCCGGGGGTGGGCGGCCTGACCCTCGTCTTTGACGGCGAGAAGGCCTACGCGCTCGACCCTAACCGCAAGGTGCTCTACACCGGCACGCCCGAAAAGCTGCTGGAGAAGCTGCCCGACGAGGCTAAGGCTGCCTTGCAGGGCGTCGATATGGAGCAGGAACTGGACAAGGTACTCGATGCCGCCGACATAAAGCTGGTGGGCACCGAGCAGGTAGCGGGTCTGGAAGCGTACAAGCTGGATATCACCCCCAAGGCCGACGCCGCCGAGAAGCTGGGGCTGCCCAAAGCGATGCAGATGCAGGTGGGCACCCTCCTCAAAGACGCACACGCTACCCTTTGGGTGGACAAGGACCGCTGGATACCCCTCAAGCTGGACGCCCAGCACCCTAACATAGGCACCCTCACAGTCACAGCCAGCAGCATAGACCTCAACAAGCCCATCGACCCTGCGACCTTCGTGCTCCAAACGGGCAACGACGTCAAGGTAGTGGACCTCGACAAGATGGCGGAGAGCATGACCCCGCAAACCCTCACCCTATCCCAGGCCAGCGATACCGCCTCAAAGGAAGGCTGGAAGCTGCTCCAGGCCACCTACCCCGCCAATGCCACTGTGGTAGGCGTCACCACGCGGGGCAACGACCTGATGCAGCAGGGCACCGGGCATGGCCTCGTGACCATAAGCTACTCGTCCCCCACGGTGGACTTCACCATATCCCAGGCCAAAGTGCAGATGGAGCCACAGCTAGGAGATGGCTTCAGCGGCCTCAACAACCGCGACAACGCCATGGGCGCGATGAAACCACTCAAGGTGCGCGGAGTAGACGCCGTAGCCTTCTCCCCCAAGGACGGCGGCTGGACCTCCCTGATCTGGCAGGAGCAAGGCAACGGCCCCTTCGTAGCCATCCGTGGCAACCTCACGGTAGATGAAGCCGTGAAGATAGCGGAAGGACTGAAGTAATTACGAATTACTAATTACGAATTACAAGAGAGTTCCCGTAATTCGTAATTAGTAATTCGTAATTCCGATGACATGTCGTTGATCAACCTTGTGGGCCTCACCCGGCGCTACCGGATGGGGCCTAATTTTGTGGCCGCGGTGGACGGGGTGGACCTGGAGATCGAAGGGGGCGAGGCGGTGGCGCTCGTGGGGCCGTCGGGCTCGGGCAAATCGACCTTGCTCAACCTGATTGGGGGGCTGGACAGGCCGACTTCGGGGGAGATCTGGGTGGACGGGGAGAACATCGCCCGCGCCTCGGCCAAGCGGTTGGTGGAGCACCGGCGCACCCGCATCGGCTTCATCTTCCAGAGCTTCAACCTGCTGGGGCACCGCACGGCTCTCGAAAACGTGGAAGTGCCCCTGATGCTGGCGGGCGTACAACGCAAAGAGCGCCAGGCCCAGGCCCGCGAGCTGCTCACCCGCATGGGGCTAGGAGCGCGCACCGACCATCGCCCCTCGCAGCTATCCGGCGGCGAGCAGCAGCGTGTGGCTATTGCCCGCGCCCTCGCCAACCGCCCCTCCATCCTCCTGGCCGACGAGCCTACGGGCAACCTAGACAGTGCCACCGGGGCTGAGGTGATGTCCCTGCTGCGCGAGCTAAAGTCGGGCGGCCTCACGATTGTGCTGGTCACCCACGATATGGCCGTCGCCGCCTACATGGACCGCATTGTGCGCCTGCGCGACGGCAAAATCATTGCTATCGAGAGCACCGCGCAGGTTGGGGCACCGGGCTAGGGGCTTGACAAAGGGTACAGGGAGCGGTCGCGGGAGCTAGCGTTTCCTCGATCTGAACGCATCTCTCACCAGGTGCTCATCGAAGCCCTGGCCTGCTGAGCCGGTGCTGGCGTAGTTGTACAGGGCCGCCTGGAACACGCCATTGAGAGCCGCTCCAAACAGGCTGATAGCCATGACCACCAGCACGATAACGGCTACTGCCAGGAAAATCAGAGCGGCCGAGTTGCTCGCTACGGCCAGCATGAAGAGCGGTACCCCTGCCACGATTATGACGGCAAACGTGATAAGACCGAGTACCAGCCCTATCCCGCCATTACCCACGAGTTGCTCACCCCAGGTCTTGCGCAGCAGCGCAGTAGAGCGCTTGATGCCTTCCACGGGGCCCACGTTCTCCACCACCAGGACAGGGATCACCAGGAACGTAACCACGTTCCACGCCACGTTGACAACAATAGCAATGATCTTCCCGACTATGCTATCGTTGTCGCGGAGCACCTTGAGGAACAGGCCAATTGTGGCTGAAATGGCAGCGTAGCCGACAATCTGCGGCAGGTGCTGCATAGCGATGCGAATACCGTCCCTTACGGTCGGGTCCTCGCCCCGCAACCTCATCATTGCCGCCCCCACTAAGGCCACGTTGGAGAAGATGATAACCGTGTACATGACAAGGTAGTAGAGGAACAGGACTACCAACCCAAGTATGTCTTGCGACGTAAGACGCTCGCCATTCCGCCCTACACCATCAAGCAGCCCCGTGAAATACGCAGGCACGAAGAAGACGATGCTGACCAGGATCACACCCAGCATCGAAACGAAGGGAAGCACCATCAGTTCGGGGTCCGAGCGCAAAACGCTATAACTGGCCTTCACAAGAGACCAGCTACGCGATAGAGTATTGAACATGCGATTAATCGCCCTCCATATAGAAACAGGTAGATTCGACCGAGATAAAGCGGCTGTTGTTCCTATTGTACCACTTGTACCACGCGCGCAACTATAACCCTTCCTGATTCCTATATTGTGGCCGGACGTTGGCTCCCTTGCTGTTTATCCTAGCCTGGGCAACACATCCTCGGCGTACTGGCGCAGGCCCTCGAGGTCGTCTAGCTGGAACCACTGGGTCATGATCTCTTGCACCCCGGCCTCGCTCAGAGCCGATATTTGCGTCGCGATCTCTTCTCCGTTGCCCACCAGGACGTGGCGTTCGTCGCGCCAGGTGGCGATCTTCTCGTCAAGCGACTTGTCGGCCAGCGTGGGGCTGTTGAAGGGCGGTTTATCGAGGCGCTTCTGCAAGTCCTCGCGCGTGCGCCCGAAAATGACCATCGTCATGATCGACCGCTTCACGTCGCCGGGCTGCCTTCCCTCCTGTCGCAGCAATTCGTCCAGGCGGGCCGACATTTCGCGGAACTCTTGCACGGTCGGGTTGACGGCGTTCCACTGGCCGGCGTAGCGCGCAACGAGGGGGAGTGTCCGATTGCGGCCACTGCCACCTATCAGAATGGGTGGGCCGCCGGGCCGCTGGGGGCGGGGCAGCAGTATGGCCTCGCGCAGGCGGAAGTACCGGCCGTCGAAATTGACAGGCTCGTTGCTGGTCAGTAAGCTGTTGACCACTTCGACCCCTTCCTCGAAGCGGTCCATTCGCTCCTTTATCGAGCCGAGGTTGTGCCCGAACATATCATGCTCGCGGTCCTGCCAGCCTGCGCCCAGCCCCAGCAGCATACGACCTTCGCTCAGGTCGTCGATGGCCGCCGCTTGCCTGGCGAGCATGGTCGGCTCGCGGAAGGACACGGGGGCGACCAGCGGGCCGAAATGGATGCGGCTGGTGTGCTCCGCCAGGTACGCCAGCGAAACGACCATCTCCAGCGAGTCTTTCTCAGGGTCGTGAGGGTTGGTATAGTGGTCGGAGCGGAACATGCCCGCGAAGCCCAGCGCCTCCACCTCTTCGACCAGGCTCTTCCAGATGGGCCAGTTCACGCCGTCCTGCGCTTCGATCATTATTGAAAGTTCTGTCATTGGTTCCTCTCGGAGAAAAGTTTCAAAGCTCACTTATTATAGTCAAGCGTGCCGGGCATGTAAACGGAAAGGGATCAAAGCAAAAGCAATAAACAAACATCAACCGAGACGCTTAGGGCGGCAGCAAGTCGGATATGAGGACCATCTCCCCCTTTGTCATTCCGAACGCAGTGAGGAATCAGGTGGCAGTCGTTCTCCGTTGCAATGTAAGAACAAGGGAGCAAAGCATGCCTCCTGGGTGCTCCAATTCCTCTTCTTCCTTACCCACCTGATTCCTCGCTAAGCTCGGAATGACAGATGGGCGCTTGGTCCTGTTGTTTGCAACGTAATTACTAGGTGACCTATTCAGGAATGACAAGGTCCAACATCCTACTCGCATCCGGCGTTGTGTACGCCGGTCGGTAGGTCTTGAGTGCTTGTAGCGCCTGGCAGCCAGCCACTATAATCTCGTTGGCGGTGCAACGTACAAGAAAGAAAGCACAGGCAAAATAACTATGAGACTAAGCGACACACTTCTTACAGCAACGCAAAACCTGGGGCGGCGCAAGGTGCGTACCGTGCTCACCTCGGTGGGCGTGTTCGTGGGCATCATCACTATTGTGACAATGGTCTCCCTGGGCGTCGGCATACAGCGACAGATCACCGACACCATATCCGAGTTGGGGCTAGACACTGTGTTTGTCTTCCCGCAGATCACGCGGCCCGTGGGCGGGGCCAACCCCAACGTGCGCACCCGGCCAACCACACCCCTGAACCCCGCGGCCATAGAGCGCATCAAAGACATCGACGGGGTGACTTCGGTGGAGGTAATCCTTTCCGCGCCCACCGCCCCGGAGATGACCGTGACCCTCGCTGGCAGGGGCTTCCCCGTGGCCTTGCGCGAGCAGAATCCGCTGGAGCGCATCTTCAGCCGCCAGGATGTGCTGCTGCAAGGTGAAGCCCTGAAGTACACGCCCGACGAGCGCGGGTTGGTGCTCAGCGACCGCCTATTGCGCCACTCCGGCTTCAGGGTCGAAGAGTATGCCGCCCTGGTAGGCCGGGAGGCCAGCATCACCGTAACATCGCCCAGGGGCGATAGCTTCAAGCTGGACACGACGGTGCGGGGCGTAATGAGCAACCTGGCTCCAACCGCCGCGGAGCTGGGTAACGCCGACAAGCTGCAAATCAAGCAGTGGTGGTACAACGACCCTAACATCCTGGAGACAGAGGGCTACGCCTCCGGAGTGATACACACGCGCTCGCTGAATGACGCGCCCAGGGTGGCCGGGGAGGTGGAGGCGATGAGCCTCGACACCAACACCTTGCAGACGTTTCTGGACCAGGTGAACCGCATCTTCACCATCTTGCAGGTGATGCTCTCCTCGGTGGGCCTGCTGGCCCTCGCGGTCGCGAGCATCGGTATCGCCAACACCATGATTATGTCGATCTACGAGCGGACGCGGGAAATCGGCACGCTCAAGGCTATCGGCTCGTCCAATGGCGACGTGCTGCGCATCTTCATGGTGGAGGCCGGGTTGATAGGGCTGCTGGGCGGCATCGTGGGCGTGATAGGCGGCTGGCTGCTGGGCCTCGCCCTCAATCAGATCATCCTCGACTACATGAAGCGCGAGCAAATCCCCATAACAGCCCCCTTCTTCGTGGTGACGTGGGAGCTTGTGGGCGGTGCGCTGGCCTTTGCGGCCCTCGTGGGCATAGTAGCAGGGCTGTATCCCGCTTTCCGCGCAGCCAGGCTGGACCCGCTGGCGGCATTGCGGCACGAGTAAGCGCTTTCGGTATTAGCGCATGCAACGTGTGCCATGTCGGAGTTACCGTTGTAGATTTACCTATACATGCCTCTTCTCATGACCATCGCCATGTTCGGCACAGCCGCGACCTTCCTGCTGTTCGCGTACCTAACATGGCGCGAGCCTCCCACACAGCACAGACAAAGGCAGTTGGTTAGGCTCTCACTGGTCTTTACGATTGTTTGGATAGCTGACATTTTGTTGCTGACGCTGGCAAATGTAGCTGCAGAGCCCGGTTTGATTATCTCAAGTCTGATGCGGTCCAGCTCTGGTGAAACGTTTGATAGCCGCATCTTCTCGCTCACATTAGGCTCTCCTGCTACACTGCTCGGTAACACCTCCTGTTTGGCCGTCGTGCTCGTGCCGTTCATCCTATACGGTCTCGGCTGGTTGCCCGCGCTGGGCAAGAGGTATGGTCACTTAAGCTTCTGGCTTACACTACTGGTAATAGGCTACGACGGGTTGCTCTTCGGTGGAAGTGGCACCCTGGACCTGGCTCGCGATGCTGCTACCTGGGCCCTGCTCTGGCTATTGTTCGGTGCTATCTCTGAGGTGATAATGGAGAGCGCGGGGATACTGCTTGCGATGAGAAGGGGTCAGCAAATGCCCTGGCTCAGGATCGGCATAGTGGTTGCCCGTGTAACAGCAGGATCGGTGAGCGCCGTTGCTGGACTGGGACTGGGTATGCTAGTGTCAAGCTCCAAGGCTGGCTCATTGAGGGCAACTTACCCTGAGATGTTTTCTATGTCGGTAGCTTGCGTGATTGCCGTGTTATTGTTGTCCGGGGCAGTAGGCATAGTCGTCGGCTTTGTCACGCCCCCGGCGGACCAGGGTTACGCAATACAGCCTGATAAGCCCGTTCAGCCACCCCGCTCAACCTCTCCCAGTTGAACTCGGCCCACACCCTCTCCCGCGCGTCTTCGGCCAACTTCCGGCGTCTCTCCGGGTCCGATAGCAGGGCAGATGCCGCCGCCGACATAGCTTCCAGGTCGCCCACCTCCACCAGGACGCCCGCATCGCCCAGGAACTCCGGCGTCTGTCCGACCCTGTGCGCTACTACAGGCATGCCCATGAGCATAAGCTCCAGCAGCTTGACAGGGCTTTTGGCACGGTTGAGCAGAGTGTCCTCCATCGGGTAGAGGGCCACGTCACCAGCCGACAGCACAAGCGGCAACTGCTCCTCCGGCACGCGCCCCAGCACCGTGACGCTCTCCCCAAGGCCCATCGCCGCTGCCTCGGCCTGCAACCGCTTCTCCTCTCCGAAGAAACCGCTGCCCACCACGAGTAGCTGCGCGTCGCGGTGGTCCTTCCGCACGCGCGCCAGCACCTCCAGCGGCCACCGCCAGGGGAACTCGGCCAGTCGCGAGTAGAGCAGGAGGGTTGGACGGTGCTCGTTCAAGCTTTCGTGGGGATACAGGCGCGCTTTGGGTATAGGCTGCCAGTTGGCGTATTTGCTGTGCGACACGCCATTGGGCAGGTAGAAGACGCGACTCCTCGGCAGGTCCATGTCCCAGGCGCGGGCCTCAAGAGAGCGGCTGGCGGCAGTTACAGACCCAGCGAGGCGAGGTAATACTGCTTCCATAACGGCAAGCGATAGCTTCTGCGCGGGGGAGTAGGGGTTCACGTCGGCCCAGCCGCCCGGCCCCTCCCAGTCGTCCACGTCCAGCACCCACGGCACCCGCATGGTGGACAACGCGAACCCAACCAGGCCGCTATAGCCCACCGGCTTGAAGACATGGACCACGTCAGGCCCGCCTTCCCGGACGCGCCTACGCCTTCCGCTGAGGTTCGCCACAGCCCGAGGCCTGTTGAGGGCAGCCTGCAACATCCGCTGGGTGAGACGCAGACCGCGCATCCGCCCTGGCAGCCGGAGCGTTTCCACGCACAGCCAACCGCCCTTTGCGCCCTCTACCGGCTCGAACCGCGCACCCGGCCTCGCACCTGGATCGTCCCAGGGCGGCACAACAACCTGCACCCCATGCCCGCGCTCCGCCAACGCACGGGCCAGCGGCATCATACGGGCCGAGACGGTGCCCTTCGGCTGCATCCCAAACGGCGCTACAAGAGCGATACGCATAGCAGCATTATACTGGGTTCTGAAACGTGAAACGTGAAACGTGATGCGGCTTGCTCAATAGAGTACTTGAACATGAGATTGCTGCTGTTGGAGGACCCTGCTCCTCATTGTCATTCTGAACGCAGTGAAGAATCTCGTCCCTCTGCACCCAAATACCAGTTTTCCTACAGAGACAGAGTCCCATAAGAAGGAGGCAACATCCCGGTGGAGGACGAGATTCTTCACTGCGTTCAGAATGACAATGAGGAGCAGGGTCCTGCCCTGCCAGCAACCATCTATTCACGTACCTACTACCACAAGCCGCATCACGTTTCAGAACTTCGTTTTAGCCACCTACTCCCACTTCCCCTCCAGCACCAACTGGAACTGCTCGTCGGTGAAGTAGGGGTTGGCGATGTAGCGCTTGATGGCGAAGACGGGATCGGTCTGGTCGTCCATCATCTCGCGCAGGCGGAAGGCACCCTTGTAGCCATAGGACTTGAGCTTCTCGGCGCTGGCGGCGTCGTATATGCCGAATGGGTAGGCCAGCAACGTCATCTCCTTGCCGGTCAGTTCCTCCAGCGTCTTCTTGGGGCCGGCTATCTGTAGCTGCCAGGCATCCTCGGTCTCGTAGCTGGTGATCATGTGGTGGTCCCAAGTGTGCGGCTGGACATCGAAACCCGACGAGGAAAGCTCCTTCACCTGGTCGGAGGTCATATAGTTTTCCTTGTCGAGGGTGACGGTCTGAATAAAGAAAGTGGCGGTAAAGCCGTACTGCTTGAGCAGGGGCACAGCCTCGGTATACTGGTTGTCGTCATCATCATCAAAGGTGAGCGCCACAGCCTTCTCGGGCAAAGGTTTACCGAGAGCATAGTACTCCCACACCTGTGTTGCGGTCACGCCCGTATACCCGTTGTCCTTCAGATATTGCAGCCATTGCTCGAACTGGGACGGCGGCACAATGTAGGCGCGGTCTTCCTCCGTGTCGCTTTTCACCCAATCGCGGATATGGTGGAAGCAGAGCACGGGCACGTAACCGCGGTCCGAGACCGGGATGGGTGTCTGTGTGGCCGTGGGAGCAACAGTAGGCGTATCCGTGGGCACAGGCACGGGCGTATTGGTAGGTTGGGAGGTAGCGGTGGGTGCAACTGTAGGCTCCACAGGAGTGGGAGTAGCAGGCGTGCTACCTATGTCGCACCCTGCAAGCACGAGCACAATACCAACTACCGCCACCAGCAGCGCCAGCCACGAGAACGCACGCACACGAATACCGAAAACAGACATAACCACAGACACCTTTCTCATAGGGGTTCGCTATTCGCCCATGCAAAGGGCAGGGGCATTTTACCAGATAGGAACGAATGGGACCAACCGGGCGGACGATGGACGATGGCAGGAGTGTCTAGTGGTTAGCAGTTAGTGGTTAGTACCCAACCATGACATCCTTGGCGGGTACTTGGCGTCCTTGGCGTCTTGGCGGTTCCGTCTCTTATCGTCCATCGTCCGACGTATTGACAGCCTCACATGCCTGTGCTACACTTTGCATAATCTAATTTAGCTATTACGAGAGTGCGAGGGAACTGGCCCAACGACCACTCGGCAACCTGGGCGATGCTCAAGGTGCCAAATCCAGCCCTAGAGGGAAGATAGGTAAGCAGCGCAACGATGCGTTTGTGTCGCCTCTTCTTGTTGAAGAGGTTTTTTGTTGTACTATGGAGCAGCGGGAGCAGGCACAGGAGAATATTCCACCGGGGACGCTACAGCCGGTGCTGGAGGTGCGCGAGCTGAGCTTTGAGTACTCGGGGGCGGGGGTACGAGCTATCGACAGCGTCTCTTTCAGCGTGCCCGCGGGTGCCATCCTGCTGGTGGCGGGACCCAGCGGCTGCGGTAAGTCTACCCTGCTACGCTGCCTCAACGGCCTCATACCCCACAGTTACAAGGGCAACCTTTGGGGCGAGGCGCTGCTGCTCGGCGAGGACATTTTCAAGCTGGAGCGTGCCGAGTTGGCGCGGCGGGTGGGCACGGTACTGCAAGACCCCTCCCACCAGCTTGTCGCCAGCACGGTGGGTGCGGACGTGGCTTTCGGGCCGGAGAACCTGGGCCTGCCCGTGCCGGAGATACTGGGCCGGGTGGACAGGTCGCTGGCGCTGCTCCACATAGAGGCATTACGCGAGCGCGACACCCACGCCCTATCCGGCGGCGAGCACCAGAAGGCTGCCATAGCAGGCGTCATGGCCCTCGACCCCCAGGTGCTCCTGCTGGACGAGCCGCTGGCGAACCTCGACCCTCAGAGCGCGTGGGAGGCGCTGCAACTCTTTCGCAGGCTGGCCGATATGGGCCGTACAGTGGTGCTGGTGGAGCATCGCGTGGAGGACGCGCTGAAGATCGCCCCGGAACAGGTGATGCTCATGGACGCGGGCCGCATGACTTACTACGGCGATGTGGAAGGTATGCGGGAAGCCGCCGATTACCATGCGGTCAAGCTACCCGCCGAGTGGGTGATGGACAAGGTGCGAGCGGAGCACGCTGCCACGCAAGAGGACTACCAGCCGACTCCCGCCTGGCGGCCAACAGGCGAGCCGGTAGTCAGCTACCGGGACGTGCGCTTCTCTTACCCATCCGACCCCGGCATACCTGCCAGGGAGATAGTAAAGGGCGTCAGCCTCGACGTGTATGCGGGCGACCGGATAGCGGTGCTGGGGCCCAACGGCAGCGGCAAGAGCACCATGCTCAGGCAGATGATCGGGCTGCTCAAGCCGCAGTCGGGCGTCGTGACGGTGGAGGGTATGCCCACCACTAAGCGAACGGTGGCCCAACTGGCACACACGGTCGGCTACGTCTTCCAGAACCCCGGCCACATGCTCTTCGCGCCAAAGGTGCGGGAGGAGCTGGCTTTCGGGCCGCAGAACCTGCGCAGGAGCAAGGGGCAAATCGACGCCGACGTGGAGATGGCCCTGAGAATAACCAACCTGGTGCCACAGGCAGACCGGCCGCCGCTGGCCCTGTCGTTCGGGCAGCAAAAGCGGGTCGCGCTCGCCTCGGTGCTCAGTATGCGGCCGCGCGTGCTCGTTATGGACGAACCTACAGCTGGGCAGGACTACGCGAACTACACCCGCTTCATGGACGAAATTATGTCCCTGCCCGATATAGAGGGGGTGATATTTATAACACATGACCTGGACCTGGCTATCGCGTACGCCAACCGTGTATGGCTCGTGCGCGACGGCACTATAGTCAAAGACGGCCCGCCAGAAGAGGTGCTGAGCGACCTGGAGTTGCTACGACAATGTGGTCTGCGCCCTACTACCCTTCTGGAAGTCAACCTCGCACTATTCGAGCGGACCGGGAAGTTCTTGCGAGCGGAAGCGCTCGCGATTTGGGATCTGGGAGTTCGGACTGCGGATTTGCAGAGCACACGAACTGCGTGAGCTTGCATGTCCATCGTCCATCCTTCGCAGGCTCAGGACCTATCGTCTATCATTATCTGAATCAGGAGGAAGGAAATGGCGCAGAGAGTTGATGTAATGCGAACGGACACGCGGGACAACCCCTGGACAGTGGGGACGCGTGAAGTTGTGTATATGGCTATCGGGGCGGCGCTGTACGGCCTCTTCTCGTGGCTGACTACGGGGTTGCGCATACCGGGGCCGTTCAATAGCTCGGCCAGGCCGGGCGTGGCGATACCCCTATTCTTCGGGGCGGCGTTCGGGCCGGTCGTGGGCTTCTTCTCCGGCTTCGTCGGCAACATCATCGGTGACCTGTTGTCGGGCTACGGCTTCTCGTTCAACTGGAGCCTCGGCAACGGTCTCATGGGCCTGGTGGCGGGCCTGGCTAGCTACTATATCCGCCGCCTGGACAACCCCCGTACCATCGCCATATCCGTGGGCTTCGCCATCCTCGGCATCATTGTCGGCATGGGCTTCGCCTCCTTTACCGACATCTGGTTCTACAACATCGACCTGAACGCGGCCTGGACTGAGTTCGTGCCTATCTTCATCGCCAACAGCCTCTCCGCCATCGTGCTGATCCCGATCCTGGCAATAGCCTGGGAGGCCGTCCGCACCCGCACAGGCCAAACGGCGTAGGGAAGTCGAAAGTTCCGAGTTCCGAGTAGTTGAAAGCTAACTCGGAACTCGGAACTCGGAACTCACTTGATAGCCCGTTTCACCTACGTCAATCGCCCTAGCCCTATACACCGCCTGGACCCTGCGGCCAAGGTGGTGTTTCTGCTGTGCTACATCTTCAGCATAGTGCTGTTCCTTGACGTGCGGGCGCTGGCGGTCATGCTGCTTATCGGCATCGTGTACTACCGGCTGACTGGACTGAAGTGGCAGGAAACGCGGCGGGCTTGGAAGTTCATCCTGATATTTGCCCTCATTTTCATCGGAATAAGTGCTGTGCTTTGGGGTGGCGGCCAAACAGTAGCCGAGCCACACATTATCTGGCAGGGGCCGCTTGGCTTCGATCTTACTTGGGAGAAGCTGTACTACGCTGCAGGTATCATCATGCGCATGCTTGGTATCGCCTTCGTGTCCATCCCACTCACCTTCACCACGCAGCCCCACGACTACGGCGTAGGGTTCAAGGGCATTGGCCTGCCTGACAAGTTCGCGGTGGCGATAGACCTGGCGCTGCGTCTGGTGCCCACCTTCGCCAGCGATTTCCAGTCCACGATGGACGCCCAACGCGCCCGCGGCTACGAGACTGAAGGTCTGCGCGGCGGCCCCATAGCCAAGCTGCGGCGCATGTCACCCATAGTAGTGCCCGTCACCATCGGTGCCATAGTAAGCGGCGAAGACATCATCAACGCGATGGACCTGCGGGCGTTCGGCTCCGGCCCACGCACCTGGAGCCGCAAGCGCCAGCGTACCCCCGCCGACAAGATGCTCATCGCGTTCAGCCTGCTGATGCTGGTCTTGTGCATCTCCTGGGCGCTCACCGGGCACGGCGCGTTCGAGGTCTTCTGGGTCCCCGGCGCGTAGGGGCACAATACATGGTGCCCTTACCCCGTGGTTTGCAGGCCCGCCGCTATGCCGTTGATGCTGTGGTGCACCGCGTCCAGCAGAGAGTCGCGTTCCTCCTGTGGGGCCTCTTCGGGGAGGGAGCGGTAGCGGCGCAGGAGGGCTATCTGGGCCAGGTGCAGGGCATCGACATAGGGGTTGCGGAGCTTGATGGAACGGGAGAGGATGGACGACTTCTCCAATAGCTCCTTTTGTCCCGTGATTTGCAGCACCGCCGCGACCGTCTTATTGAACTCTTCCTCTATCTGCCCGAACACCTCTTCGCCGTTGTCCGCCAGGGTAGCATAGCGCTTGGCGGTGGGCATGTCGGCGGTGCCGAGGCTGATCTGGGCGTTGTCGAGGCACATAGCGAAGAAGCGCCAGCCCCGGTACATGGCCTGCAACCTCTCCAGGCCGCCCGCCTCTATCTCCGAGTGCAGCGCGGTGCCCAGTCCGAACCAGCCCGCGAGGTTGGCCCGTATTTGCGTCCAGCTAAAGACCCACGGGATGGCACGCAAGTCCTCCAGCTGTACCCGGTCAGCTTTTGCACCTACGCGGCTCACCGGGCGCGAGGCGAGGTTGAGGGTGCCTAGCTCCGGGAAGGGCGTGGCCTGGCGGAAGAAGTCAAGGCACGCAGGGGAGCTTTTCACCAGCTCCTCGTAGCGCGACATAGAGGCTGCGGCCATGCGCTCCATCGCCTCCACCCAATCAGCAGGAGTGCCGGGGTTGCCGCCATCCATCTCCCTATCAGCCGACGAGACCAGCAAGGCGTGAACCACTTGCTCGAAGTGGCGCATGGTAATCGCGGGGTGGCTGTAGCGGGCGAAGATTACCTCCCCCTGCTCGGTCACTTTGAGGTTGGGCAGGTGGGCCTCAGGTGGCCGGGCCATGATGGCGCGCCCCGTCGGACCGCCTCCCCGACCTACCGCGCCACCCCTGCCGTGGAAAACCACAAGCTCGACCCCAGCCTCTGCGGCTGTAAGTGCAAGAGCTGCCTGCGCGCCGTAAATCTGCCAGTTGGCCGAGAGGTAGCCGCCGTCCTTGTTGCTGTCCGAGTAGCCGAGCATGACCTGCTGCCGCTTCTTCCGCGCCCGCAGATGGGCTTCGTAAGGGCGGCTCCCGTAGAGGCTCCCCATGATTTCGCCGCAGGTCTCCAACTCGTGTATCTGCTCGAAGAGGGGCACGACATCCAGCCTGGACGTGGCGGCTTGCCTGGCCCCCGGCCACAGGAACAGCCCCGCCTCTCGCGCCAGGAATAACACCGACAGTACGTCGCTTGCGTGTCGGGTCATCGACACTATGCAAGTCTGGCAGGCAGCGGGTCCGCCCATCTGCTGGATGTCGGACATGGCCTTGAAGGTGTCCAGCACCTCGCGCGTGGCGGCCGACAGCGAGTTGGTCAGCGGCGATGTGGCTTGTCCCGCCAGCCTTTCCTCAAGGACCGCCTGCCGTTGGTCGTATGTAAGGCTTTCGTAGCCCGGCAGTCCCGTGAGGCCCAGTAATTCAGCCACGGCCGCTGTGTGTTTCTCGGCGTGCTGGCGGATTTCAAGCTCGGCCAGATGGAAACCGAATATCTCGACCCGGCGGATGAGGTCTAGCAGGGGGCCGTCCGCCACCCGTCCGCCACCATGCTCCCTCAGGCTGCGCTCTATCTGCCGCAGGTCGGACACCAACTCGCCCGGCGACTCGTATTCCCCCGGCCCACCCTCCTCGGTGCGCCGCAGTTTCTCCGCCATAAGACCTAGCTTGCGCCTGTAGGGTTCGTCGGCCCACTGGCTCACCGGCTGCATGCCCAACTGTTCGCGGTCGCGTTCGATGGCCCGCACCAACTCCGCAGACACGCCGCCCAGCCGTGCCGATATGCTCAATTGCAAGCCGAGCGCCCCTACCTCGCTACGGTAGCGCCTCAAGATAGTCGCCCTCGACATCCGCGCCGCCGCCCGCGTGATCTCAGAGGTTACCGAGGGATTGCCGTCCCGGTCACCTCCCACCCAGGTGCCCAAGCGCAATATAGGCTTTAGGTCACCCGCCTGGTGAATGGCACCCTCGTAAGCCCCCTCAACCGCCGTTTCGAGCGCCCTTTGCACACGGGGAGCTACGTCGTAGGCGGTCCCGGCAGCGAAGTAGAGCACGCTACGCACCTCGTCCAGCACGCTGGGGCGCTCAATGCGGGTCTCGGCTGTCTGCCAGAGGAGAGTGATACGCGTACGCAGGTCGTCCAGGGTAGCAGCCGTGCCGCCAGGCAGCAAGGGGTTGCCGAGTTGGGCGATATCGGCGGCGGTGCGCTCCAGGTGTTGCAGCAACGTGCGTCGGCGGGCCTCCGAGGGGTGCGCGGTAAAGACGGGGTGCACGTCCAGCCTGCCTATGCTCTCCAATACCTCTCTGGCATCCAGCCCGTGCGAGCGCAAGGTAGCGATAGCATCGGCAATCGACTCGCGCAGGGGGTGCTCGGTCTGCTCGCGCTCCAGCAGGGTGCGCACGCGATGGTGCTGCTCCGCCAGGTTGATAAGGTGGAAGTAGACGCTGAAGGCTCGCACCAGTTGCTGCAAACGCTGCGTTGACTGGCTGTGCACCCAATCCAGCAACGCCTGCTCCCGTGTCTCGTGCTCGCCCGACTGAGACCGCAGCGCAATAGCCGAAGTGCGCAGGTGCTCCACCGCTGCCAGCAGTTCGTCGCCACCCTGCTCGCGCAGCACCTCGCCCACCAGCTCGCCCAGCAACCGCACGTAATCGCGCAGGCGGTCTATAGGCTCTGCGCGATTTCGGATTTCGGATTTCGGATTTTGGAGTTGGGAAGGGTCAGTGATAGACATAGCACTATTGGTTGCCCTTATTCTATCACCTATCGTTCATGATCACTGTGCCCACGCCCGAACTTGTTAGGCTCTGGAGCAGTAGCGATTCCGGGCGAGAGCCGTCGAGGATGCACACCTGCCTGACGCCGCCACGTAGCGCGCTGAGGCAGTTCTGCACCTTGGGCAGCATGCCGCCGGATACTACCCCGCTCTCGATCAAAGCCGTAGCCTCGGAGGCGGTGCAGGTTGGGATGAGTGTCGCGCGGTCGGAGGGGTCGCGGAGGATGCCAGGTACGTTGGTGACCAGGTACAGGCCCTCGGCATCCAGAGCCTTGGCTAGTATCGTGGCGACGGTGTCGGCGTTGATGTTGTAGATGTTGCCTTCAACGTCTGCAGCCAGAGAAGCCACCACGGGCACGTACCCCGCGCCCAGCAGCAGGTCCAGCACCGACACATCCACGGAGGCGAGATCGCCCACGTGTCCGTAGTCGACCAATTCTTCGGTGCCGGTCTGAGGGTCGCGCAGCATCACGGGCGGGCGGCGGGTGACGGTGATGAGGCCCGCGTCCACACCTGATAGCCCTACTCCCCTGGCCCCGCTTGCACGCAACGCCCCTAGCATGTCGATGTTGATGCTGCCGCCGTACACCATCTTGACGACTTCCAGCGCCGCATCGTCCGTCACGCGCCGCCCCGCCACCTTGCGTACCGTGTGCCCCAACTGTTGCGTCAATGCGTCCGCTTGCGGACCGCCGCCGTGCACCACGATGACGCCCACGCCCTCCGACGACATGCGGGCTATATCGGCTGACATGGCCCGCAGGCCCACCGCGTTCTGCATAAGCTCGCCGCCCAATTTGACGACGAAGCGCTTGCCCCTGTAACTTCCCAGTTCCAAGTTAGAGGCCGCCCAGCACGCCACTTAGCACCAATACAAGGTGCTCCACGTCATCTGTAGTGACCACCATAGGCGGCATGACCCTCAGCACGTTAGGGTCGCCGGAGGTACCCAGGATGATACCCTGCTCTAATGCGGCGGCTTGCACATCCTTTGCGGGCACGTCCAGCCGAAGGCCCAGCAGCAGGCCAAGGCCGCGCACCTCCTCCACGTGCGGCAGCCCCGAAAGGCGCGACTTCATCAGCTCGCCCATCTCGGCGGCATGGGCGAGCATGCCATCTTCGAG